>PWOD01000196.1 GCA_003557545.1 bacterium
ATAATCTCCCAGATTTTCCACATCAACTACAATCGTTGCAGGTTTCTCCTGCGCCACCTGCAGCAGACTGGACTCTAAATCAATCTCGATCAAAAACTCCGGCAGCCACAGCACCCGCAGCTCCACGCTGTCACTCTCATTATCACTGCTGATCGTCGCCGCCCGGCCGTCATCCTCCCGCTCCACCGGATAGACAAACTCAACAGTTTCACCGGTTTGCCCCGGTAAAGTCAGCTCCCGACTCTCCAGCAGCTGACCGCCCACAGAAAACTCAATCTGCTGGGTTCCTTCCAGACATCCCTGGTTTTTAATCCAACCACGGACCAGCGCCGTCTCCCCCTCATCAATCGTCTCCCCACCATCCTCATAATTCACCACTTCGACTATCTCTACGGCATAATAGGGGAAGGACAGCACCCGTAGCTCACGGGTGTCATAGCTATCATCTCGACCCACCCACAGCTCCGCACCATCCTGGCCCGCCGCACACTCCGGATAAACAAACTCCACCGGTATAGTTTCCCCGGGAATCAACACAACATTCTGACTGGCCACAAAATCACCGTCAAAATAAAACTCAATCCGCTGACCATAGGCGAAACTCTCTTCATTTTGAATGGCTGCCCGCAGATTTACCGGCTGCCCTTCAACCACTTCCAGATCAGTCGCTTCATCCTCAATCTCAACTGAAAAATCCGGATCATCCAGTACCTCCAGCAGACCTGTATCCTCATAGTTGTCACTGAAGATTCGGACCAGTTTCCCATCATCTTCAGCCTCCAGCATAAAACTAAACTCCAGGGTTTCACTGGCACCACCCCCCAGTGTCAGCGGCCGACTATCAATCAAAGTACCAGCCTGTTCAAACCAGATATTCTGGCTGTATTCAACCTGATTAATATTTTCCACATCAACAATCACCGTTGCCTCAGCTCCTTCGGCCGTATTCAACATACTGGCCGACTCATCAATTTCCACCGAAAACTCAGCCGGTCGAATCAACGACAGACTGTTAACGACAGGAGAACTCTGTTCATCAAGACTTGTCAGATTGATTTGCAACTGAAACTCCGAATGACTCTCCAGCCAGAAGAACTCCTCACTGGTCTGACCGGTGAGTTCAAAAAACGGTAAGATTTCCTCCTCGGCAGTACCCGGACTTCCAATGACCTGCAGTTCTATCTCCTGGTCATTCAGCTGATAATCCATCCAGGCCAGCTCCGGTCTTGATTCCACCATCGTCCGAACATCAGTCAATAGATAGCCTTCATTGGAGGGATTAGCTACAATCTCAAAATTAACCGAATGTAACTCAGGAGTATTTTCCAACTCTTCAAAACTAAGCGTCTGCCGGGTCCAAAGATATTTACCTGTTAGATCATCACCCGCTTCAATTCCCGGTATTGACTCGCCCTCTTCAGCTTTCGCCCATTTCTCCTCGTCTGCTGGAGGATTAGTGGCTTCCGACGATACTGCTGTTTCAATAATTAATTCTGTCCCGTCCGGTACTGTGGAATCCCAAAAAATGCTGGACTCAACTACTTCAAAAAACTCATCCAACGGCTCTGGTGATGAAATTCGTTGAGCCCTATCAATTTCCAGAATTTCAAACTCAACTGCACCATGCCCGGTATTATAGCCCCCTTCATTATCCTGGTTATCACCCACATTGTAGGAACCACCTCCACCACCTTCGATATCAGTGGCATTCTGAGTTCCCCAGCCACTATCATAATGATAGGCACTTCCTCCCCCGGAATAACCACCGCCACCTCCAGCTCCTGCCCAAGCGTTGTTCGTAGCATTTCCGTCGGCTCCTCCTCCACCACCAAAACCCCCGTTGGTAGACTCATTCCCACCTTCTCCGCCGTTAAGAAAGGCGTGTCCTCCTCCTGAACCCGAATGATCTGCATCCCCTTCAAATCCCCCGCCACCATACCCATATCCGGTGCTGGCCGTACTACCACCTTCTCCATTTGAGCCTCCACTACCTGAACTACTACGCCCCCAGCCGTCCTGGCCGTCCGCAGAAGTTGTGCCATGCACCCGGTCATCAGTCTGATACGTTCCACCACCACCCCCGGCAATTATTAACGGTTCATCTTGCTCAGTAACAACAAATGAACCTCCGCCGCCACTTCCTGCATAACCCTGGTCATTCCAACTTGAATGGGTTCTATAATCTCCCTCCTGTCCGACGAGTATCTGCAGCTTTTGTCCTTCTTCGAGGTCAAACTCTCCACGCATTCTCGCCCCCTGGCCCTGGGAATTTAATCGCGTCCCACCCTGGGCTCCATAGGCCGTAATTCGATAAGTGCCGCTGACCGGTACTTCCCAGAGCTGAATTCCATCCTCCACGGTAACCTCGCCATCCAGGTTGGTCGCTGAATATGCATTTTCAACATTAGCCTGAGTAGGACCAGTCCTCCCGCTTGAATTAGCATTATTAAAAAGATACTCTTCACCACTAAACTCTTCAATTAGCCCGGTATCAACCCCCAGATCATCACCAATACTTTTGGAAAAGCTCGTGAAATGATAATCCCCCCAATCTTCGGAAGAATCCTCCCCCCAGGTAAATGTTTCATAGGGTTCCCACATGAGACTATCCCCATCTATTCTGACATACTCACTGTCACCGGAAGCGGCCCAATCATCAGCCGTCTCCCAGCTTAATTGTTCAGTTGCAGTCACTTCAAAGCCAATTCCTGAAAACAACAGCCCAATTACTACCACCGGTAATATAAAAAATTTGCACCGATTAATAAAATTCGGAAAATTCATTTTACCACTCCCTAACAAGGTGTCTGCCAATCAGTTTTTACTTAATTTAACAGTTGAAAACTCCTATCCCACAAAATTCAATGAAAACATACACTATAAACTCGCTTGTTGAAGCAATTATTAAGCTATTTTTACCATTTAGAAAATAACTTTAAAAAAGCACAGATTGAATTGTAACTAGTATTTTTTAACTATTCAATTTATTGCTAACGACTATATAATAATATTTTAAAGACTAAGCATAGTATACTTATAAATAAGTGAAAAATCAAGTTTTTTTAAGAGTATTCTGACGCAACGGTAAGATGAAAAATAATCAAGAAATCTTTTATTGATTAAACCAACTAGAAAAATTTACAGTTATTCCGACCAAACAATCAGTAATCTTGCGGTTGAAACAAACAACCGGTTGACCAGTTTTTTTCTCCTAAAAAGGTGGCAAAGTTTTTTCAGCCGACGGACTACTGCAAATAAACTGCAATCATTCTCACTAAATTATTCTTTACTGCCCAGCGATTTTCTAAGGCGTCCTGTCTTTCCAAAAACCAGCCAAGAATAAAAGTGATCTGACTGTTTACAACCGGCTTATAATACTCGCTCAAATCTACCTCATTAATTCGTGCTTTTTTCTGCAGCCGAGCAGTAACTTCGACTGTTTCTTGGTTTTTAATTAACTCCAGTACTGTGTCCCGGAGCTCTGGATTTTTATCCCGCATTGGTAATTTTTCCATCTGGCAGGCCTTCTGAACCAGGTCGGAAGCCAACTGCTTTTCCCCTAAATAATTGTAAATCACCGCCTGATAAATCTTCGCCCACCGGTCCAAACCTTCAATCGGAGCTGACAGCCCATCAAAATAACGTAGCGCTTTTTCCAACTCTCCCATCTGCATCGCAAAAAGCCCTTCAACGAAAGGAAACACCTTACTATATTTCTCTCCCCCCGGAAATTTTTTTACTCGCTGCTGATAATGTTGAAAATATTCTAGTGCTTCTTCTTTATCACCCAGAGCCGCCAGAGTTTTTATCAGAGCCCCACCCATATCTTTATAGGGATAAAGATGTAAACTATCCAGCTCAAAACCCCTTAAAACTGTAACAATATCGCGTAAATCCTCTTCTTCCCAGTTTTCATACAGACTATCAAGTGCCGGACGAAGCTCCGCCTGCATCTGCTTGAACTCAGGATCATACCAGGTAACATATCTATCCGACCATGTAATACCAAAATAAATCTCAACTGGCTGACTGAAATAGCTTTTACCCTGTTTATCAATAAGTTTAACCTTCACTTCAGCCGGTAATTTTTGAGTTTTTTCAGTACGCCTTAAAACTTCTGTATCAAAAAAATCTTTGAAATCATCCGGCTCACTCACACCAATGTTTTGAACCGGCAAACTATCGAATGGCAATCGCTCAGTAATAGGTTGGTTCTGTAAAAAAACCTGAAAATATTCCAGGTCATTTTTCTCGACTTCAACATTGACTGTAAAATCCAAACTTGGATATAGACGATGTAGTTCTGGCTTGACCAGTTCAGCATTCAACTCATCAAAAGAGCCGGCGGCCAATGCATCAGTGTAATTAATCTGCCCACCGATAAAAAATAGACTTATAATCAAACCACAATAAATCCAGTTTAAATTCCTTACCACCAAGATTAAAACCCCCAGAATTGTTTCGGTTTATTGAAAAATAACGTTGCTTTATAAAAGCACAACTGGCAGACTAAAATAAGACACCATCTTGTAATGGATTCAATAATTTTATTTAGATCATCTGGCCTGCCCCGCTCAATTGCATATCATCACCCGGAATTTTATCTGTCAAAAAATTTATTGCACAACCAATCACACCCGTCTGACACCTAAAAATTTTCCCGAAATATCTCAATTCCGGCAGTTTTAGCGCCAGATATTGCCCGGGGTTTTTCAATTTTTAGCCGGATAGCCCGCAGCTCAAACAGTTCAAAACATCGACGGACCAGCTGCTCGGCCAGATTTTCCAGCAAAATCCAGGATTGACCTGCAACAAACCGTCGAACCTCCTGGCTAACAGCAAAATAATCGACACTATCACCCAGCTGGTTACTGGAAGCTGCCGGTCTGGTATCGACAAACAATTTACAGCTTATCAACAACGGTTGAGAATGAGAACGTTCCGTTTCGGTAACACCAATTTGTGCATCGACAGCCAGCTGGTCGACAAACAGATAATCTGCTTTTTCCATTATTTAAACCTTCCATTCAATCAACTAAAATTTTTCACAACAAGACTCAGCGGGAGATTAGCGGGGCGTCTGTATCGGTCCCACCAAACTTGGCTGCTTCATCATGATAACCGACAATCAAACGCCGCGTCTTTGACGACGAACGCAGCACCATCGAATGGGTGATAATTTCACTGCCATCATACAGCACCCCATCTAAAAAATCACCATCGGTAACACCGGTACAGGAAAAGATCAATTCATCCCCACGAGCCAGCGAGTCGATCGAATAGATCTTTTCATAATCATCATATCCCATAGCGATCAACCGTTCATACTGGGCATCCCCGATCGGATTTAACCGGCCCTGAATGTCGCCGCCAAAACACTGCAGCGCGGCGGCACTCAACACCCCTTCGGCACTATTACCAATACCAACCAGCATATCAACCCCGGAATTGGGCATACAGGTGGCCAGAGCCGCCGAAACATCACCATGGTCGATCAACTTGATCCGACATCCCAGCTGGCGCAAAGTTGCGACGTAGGACTGGTTGCGGGGCCGATCCAGCAACACACAGGTCAGGGTTTTAAGTGACTTGTTTTTGGCCTTTGCAACCCGTCTGACATTTGTTTCCAGATCCTGCCTGAGATCCAGCTGCCCCCGGGCTTCAGGGCCGGCGGCCAGCTTCATCATATAAACATCAGGTGCATTCAAAAAAGATCCGACCGGAGCCATCGCCAGGACACAGAGAGCCCCAAACCCTCCCCGGGCCACTATAGTTGTTCCTTCCAGGGGATCAACCGCCACATCAACCTCGGGTCCCTCACCGGTTCCTAACTTCTCACCAATATACAACATCGGAGCTCGATCTTTCTCACCTTCCCCGATCACCACCGTTCCCTTAACCGGAACATATTGAAACATCTTCCGCATAGCATCAACCGCGGCCTGATCAGCCGCAGCTTCATCCCCCCATCCCATGTAACGGGATGCAGCGATTGCAGCAAGCTCTGTTAATCTTACTGTATCCAGTGCAAGATTACGCAAATTCATTTTTCTATCCTCCAGGCAGTTTGATTAATCCGATTTTTCATATCCTCTACTATCTGTTTTTTAGCCACTGTTAAAAACTATTTAACTCTGCTCAAAACTCTTTAGGAGCTTTTTCATCCGGACACTGTTTCTGCAAACGTGCCAGGATATTGAGGGCGTCTAAAGGGGTGAGTTTTTCCAGATCGATATCCCGCAGGCGCTGGACCACCTGATAAGCCGGATTAAACAGATCAAACTGCTGTTTGAATCCGGTATCATCAGTTTTGGCCAGCGCCTCATGAGTTTTTTCCTCCTCCAGCTCATGTAACACCTGGCGGGCCCGCTGAATCACAAGATCGGGCAGGCCGGCCAGTTTACCCACCTGAATACCGTAACTACGATCCGATTGTCCCTCCTCCACGTGCCGCAAAAAAACAATCTCATCCTCCCATTCCCGGGCTCGAACAGCCATATTAAAAACATTGTCGAGTCGTGCCGCCAGCTCCGTAAGCTCATGATAATGGGTGGCAAACAGTGTCCGGGCATTTATCTCCCGGGCAATATACTCGACCACCGCCCAGGCAATAGCCACTCCGTCATAGGTGCTTGTTCCGCGCCCTACCTCATCTAAAATTAATAGGCTGCGCTCAGTTCCATTATTAATTATATCGGCTGTTTCTACCATCTCAACCATAAATGTACTCTGTCCCCCGGCTAAAAAATCCAGTGCTCCAACCCGCGTGAACACCTGGTCAACCATCCCGATCTCCGCTCGAACCGCCGGCACAAACGAACCCATCTGGGCCATTATAGAGATCAAAGCCACCTGCCTTATATAGGTGCTTTTACCCGACATATTGGGTCCAGTAAGAACAACAACACGGCGCTGCTCATCAACTGTTAAATCGTTAGGGACAAACTCCTCATCATGAATTACCTCAACCACCGGATGGCGGGATCTCTCCAGCTTCAGCCCCTCCTCCCAGCTCACCCGGGGACGCACATATCCACGCTCTCTTGCCAGTTCAGCCAGACCCACTATCACATCAAGATCAGCCAGAACATCAGCGTTGACCTGAAGTTTTTCGAGATACTCCGAAACTCCCTCCCGCAACTCAATAAACAGTTTTTCCTCCAGGGCCAGAGCCCGCTCCTCAGCCCCTATAATCACCTGTTCCTTCTGCTTTAACTCCGGCGTAATATAGCGTTCAGAATTAGCCAGGGTCTGTTTTCTTTTGTAATCCTCCGGCACCTTCTCCAGATTGGCCTTGGTCACCTCGATATAATAGCCAAACACCTTATTATGTCCTACTTTTAAAGAGTTGATACCGGTCCTTTCCCGCTCCTCCTTCTGCAGTTTTACTATCCATTCCTTGCCACCTCGCATCGCATCACGCAGCTCATCAAGTCGCTCGTTAAACCCATCCTGAAATATTTCCCCTTCAGAAATTTTTAACGGCGGATTGTCCACCAGCGCCCTGCCTAAACGCTGCCGCAGTGGTTTCAATTCATACAAACGCTGTTTCATTCGTTCAAACTCCGGAAGTTCCGGTAACATCTGCTTGATTGTCGGAATCATCTCCAGACTACTTCCCAGGGCCTTAAGATCACGGGGGGTGGCCCGATTGGAGCCGATCTTACCAACTATCCTCTGAATATCAAACAGCTGCTGCAACTGCTCCTTGAAGCGAGAGATCTCGGGACCATTTTCATAGAACCATTCCAATGAATTTAACCGTTGATTAATTTCACTGTCATTCAATAAGGGTTGAAGAATCCAACGGCGCAGACGGCGGCTGCCCATGGCTGTTTCAG
>PWOD01000218.1 GCA_003557545.1 bacterium
AGCTGGTAGCCGAGATTATCGGCAGCGGAGAGCTGCTGGGTGATGGGACGACTTATACCGATACGCTGGTGCTGCTTACCGGCAGCACGGTAGCGCTTAAGGTGGTGGCGGATCAGTATTACAGCTTCAGCCAGTGGGGCGCTGATCTGGTTGGCAGTGATACGGAGCTGGAGCTGCTGGTCGATGAGGATAAGTTGATTGTGGCTAAATTCAGTCGGGACAGCCATAGTCTGGAGATTGCTGTGGAGGGCCCGGGCTGGGTGGAGGTTAACGGTGAAACCTACGTCGGGCCGCAGCAGCTGGCGGCGGGCGAGGCTCTGCAGCTGGATGCCCAGTTGCTAAATCCCGCATACCGATTTGACGGCTGGTCGGGCGATATCGATGATCCATCACAGACGCTCAGTCTGCTGATTGAGGAGGATCTGCAGCTGATCGCACCGTTTGTTCCAAACTTTGCCGGGGGCGAGGGAACACAGGCCTCCCCCTATGAGATTACAACCTGGGAGCATCTGCACAGCGTCCGGGGTTTCCCCGAGGCCCATTTCAATTTGACCGATGATCTGGACAGCACCAGCGCCGGCTATGATCAGCTGGCCTCGGAGACCGCCAACGGTGGAGCCGGCTGGCTGCCGATCGGTGACGAGGACGACCCGTTTGCCGGTCAGTTTGACGGAGCCGGCAGGACGATTGCCGGTCTGTACATCGACCGGCCGGACAGCGATTACATCGGACTGTTCGGTGTGAGCTCGGCTGGTTGTACTGTAACTAATCTGCGGTTGTCTGAACTGGATATTACGGGGAGAGATTATGTTGGCGGGCTGATAGGACAGAATCGCGGAAAGATTCACAGGGTTAATCTTACAGGTGAACTGGTCGGTGGAGATTTTGTTGGTGGTCTCATAGGTTATAACTCCCCTGGAGGTGCGGTGATAAAATCATCTGCCGGGGTAGAGGTAATCGGATCAGGAGATGTAGTCGGAGGTTTAATCGGTTACAGTCATCGGGGAAGAAAAATATCTGAATCATTTGCTACTGGTGATGTTAGTGGAACTAATCGGGTCGGCGGATTGATTGGAAATGCTTACCGTGGAGACCAGATTGCCGGTTCATATGCAACAGGTGATGTCTCCGGGGTGAATCGGGTTGGCGGACTTGTCGGACATAATTTCTCTAATATATCGATCATCAACTCCTATGCAACAGGTGAGGTAACTGGAGCTGATGAGGTTGGTGGTTTGGCCGGTGTCATTGGTTCGGCCGGCCGGGTGGTAGGATCCTATGCTGACGGAGATGTCAGTGGGGATTCCAGTGTCGGAGGACTGGTGGGGAATAATCTCCTGGGTCAGCTTAAAAATTCCCGGGCCGGCGGTAATGTTGTGGCTTCCGGAGGTCGGGCTGGGGGGCTGGTCGGTCATAATTCAGCTGAAGCCTCAGCGGTAGCTGCCTATTCCACCGGAAAAGTTGAGGGAGCTAATAAAGTAGGTGGGTTTATTGGTGAAAATGCTGGACAGGTTGAAACTTCTTATTCGGTTGGCGAGGTTCTGGGTGGGGCTGATGTCGGGGGATTGATTGGAATAAACAGTGGTACAGTTCGTAATAGTTTCTGGAATTATGAAACCTCCGAACAGTTCGCCAGTGCCGGAGGAGAGGCTAAAACCAGCGCTGAATTAAATGATATTCATACTTTCCTTGATAGTCGTTGGGATATTCAGCTTACCTCAAGTGAAAAAAATAAAGGTTATCCCTTCCTGGCCTGGGAAAAATCAGCCAGTTCAGCCACCTGGTATATAACCGATGAAGATCATGCTGATCTACTGGGGACAGCTGAACAGTTGAAAGATGTTTATTCTTATCCCAATCCCTACCGTCCGACGGAAAACGGAGTAATGAATTTTATTATTCCACCCCGGTATGGAAATAGCATAAGTTTGACCATTTATAACCTGAATGGACGTTCACTGGCGAATGAGAAATTTTCGCTGCATAACAACCAGGCAAGGTTGATCAGCTGGATACCTGAGCTTGCTTCGGGAACCTATATTTATGTTATAGAGGGTAGCGGAAATTCTTATTCGGGAACCTTGACGATCATACGTTAAGTTTACTGGGGTCTGTCGAGTTATACATTTAGTTTTACTGTTTTGTCTGATTTGATAATCTGTTATAATTTTTACTCTTCTGATCGACCCTTATCTATCTTTTTTAGTAATTCAGGAGTATTGTATGAATTTTAAACGGTTTCTGTTCTATCTGATTTTACTCATAGTTTTTGCCGGATCGAGTCTTTATATCGGTATTAACTACTGGTTATCAAGGCCGGTAATACTTGAGGAGGAAAAGTTGGTCAATATTCCGTCCGGTCTTTCCGGCCGGCAGATAGGTAATCTGCTGGCGTCCCAGGGGGTTGTTAGTTCGAGCGATGAGTTTCGCTGGGCGATCTGGTTCGTTCAGGCGGAACATGATCTTAAATCGGGTACTATTAAATTGATTCCACCATTAACCCGCAGACAGCTTGTCGAGCAGATTCAAGGGTTGTCCCCACTATTTGAGAGGGTGACCGTACCACAGGGATGGCCTTCCTGGAGGATTATTCCCCATCTTGCGCGAAGTCTCGAATTTTCAGAAGAGAGTTTGAACCGGCTTTTTTATAGTCAAAAGTTGCGTGATGAGTTCAATCTTCCTGGTGATTCACTTGAAGGATATCTTTTCCCGGACACCTATTTTTTTTCCAGGGATGCGGCTGAAACAGAGGTAATCCGCCAGATTTTATCAAGGTTTAGTTCAGTAGCCCGGGAGCTTAATCTGCGAGAAAAAGCTGCTGAACATGAGCTTGATTTGCTGGAGGCTGTTACGCTTGCCTCAATTATTGAACGGGAAGCCCGGGTGTTTTCGGAAAAACCTAAGATCAGTGCCGTTTTTCATAACCGTCTGGCACGGGGTATGCGACTGGAAGCTGATCCGACTGTTCTTTATGCTTTAGGAGATTACCAACATAGATTAAGCCGTCAGGATTTGCGAATTGAAAATCCCTACAACACCTATTTTATCCAGGGCTTTCCGCCGGGTCCGATCTGTAGCCCTGGTGCGGACAGTCTGCGAGCTGCTGTTGATCCAACTGATTCTGATGCGATTTTTTTTGTTGCTCGTGGGGATGGAACCCATCAGTTCAGTCGAACCTATCAGGAACACCGGCGGGCAATCAGACAGTTCAGGTAGGTTGTTCGATCGATCAGGTCAATCCTGATATTTTTTTGCAGGCCCTGCTGAGCCGTGAGGCAATAATCAGACAAACCGCATGACAGAGTTCATAGCCAAGAGCCGGATAACGTTCAGCCATTCTTTTGAACTGTTGATGGGTTAACATAAATAATTTGCAGTCATCCAGGGCTTCTGCTGAGATACAACTGTTTTCCTGCGAAAAGAAAGCTATCTCGCCAAAAATATCCCCGGCATCCAGCTCAGTTGTCCCACAGTTAGCAGTAGCCCCGGGAGAGGATTTTCCGGAGAGAATTACTCGACCTTCAATGATAATAAACAGTGCGTGGTTTTCATCTCCTGCAACAGCAATTTTTTCTCCGGCAAGGCAACCTCTTTTTTCCAGAAAAACTCCCAGCAAATTAACCTGTTCATCGGTTAAATTTTCCAGCAAATTATCAAATTTTGGCGTCAGGTTGGAGGCAAAGATATCTGAAAACAATTCCATCATAGTTCCTCCCGGATCATGGGATTAGATCAAATTTAACAAACTGTTTAGTAACTTTGTCCAGTCACAGTATACCACATTAGGCAGAATGATTTTGATTTTTTCTTTAATAATCAACCAACTGTTCTGGACAAACACCAACTTAATGATAACTGCTTTCTACTGGATGATTATCGTTATTCTGTTTGGCAGGATTGTAATAAATCTTCCCCAAAAAAAATCGCCTTAAATCAAGAGTTTTCGGAATAAATTCAAGTTTTTTGAGTTTATATACTAGTTGTGGTTAGTCCCGGTGATATTCTCCGATCGATAGGCCTGGATAATTATCAGGTTCAGGACAGTTTTTATCGGTGTAAGTCCCACAGATAAGTTATAATTTTGCATGTCTTGTAGCTATCTGTCTGGCTAAAGAGATGAGTAATAATCGGGATGGCGGCTCCTAAAATCATATGAAGGGAAGATAATGATGACTGAAACAACATCAGCTGATAGTTTGGAAACAGCCTCTGAGATCGACGGGGGTGAGAATGAGCTGGAGACGCAAACGGATGTGCAGCCCGGTCCGAGTGATTTAGAAAAACTGGTGGATGAGGCTGAAGAGTTTAAAGAAAAATATCTGCGCCGGACGGCTGATTTAGATAATTTGCGCAAACGTTTTAAACAGGAAAAAAAGCGTTACAGAAAGTTTGCTAATCTTGAGCTTTTGCGCGACCTGTTGGAAGTAATTGATAATTTAGAGCGGGCGCTAGATTCTTTAAAATATGATAATGAAGGGGTACAGCAGGGAATTGAAATGGTTTATGATCAGCTTTTCACCCTGCTGAACAAATACAATGTTGAGGAAATAGAGGCTTTAAATCAGCCGTTTGATCCTCAACAACATGAAGCGATGATGAAGGAAGAACGGGAGGATCTCGATCGACAAACCGTCTTGGAAGTTTTCAAAAAAGGATATAAACTTTATGAGCGTGTTTTACGTCCCGCAGCGGTAAAGGTTGGGGTTCCGGTCAAATCTAACTCGAAAAATGAGTGATTGACTGTATGAAAAATCATTCGAGAAAACTGTTTATTTTTGATTATTATTTAACTTAAAATGGAGGTAAGTAACAATGGTAGAAAAGAGTAACGATAAATCCGAAAAGCAGGCTGAAGGTCCAATAATCGGAATCGATCTGGGAACAACAAACAGTGTTGTTGCAGTTTATGAGGGTGGAGAGGATAAGGTTATTGAAAATTCTGAAGGTCAGCGAACAACTCCCTCTGTGGTTGCTTTTAATGATGAAGGAGAAAAGCTTGTTGGTGCGCCGGCCAAGCGTCAGGCTGTAACCAATACCGCAAATACGGTTGCCTCGATCAAACGGCACATGGGGGAAGATTACCCTGTCGAGCTGCAGGGCGAAAGCTACAATCCCGAGCAGATTTCAGCCTTTATTTTGCGCAAATTGAAGGAAGAGGCCGAGGAGTATCTTGGCCAAAAGGTTAACCGTGCAGTGATTACTGTTCCGGCCTATTTTAACGACAGTCAGCGGCAGGCCACCAAGGATGCCGGGGAAATTGCCGATTTAAAGGTCGAACGGATAATCAATGAGCCAACCGCAGCTGCACTGGCTTACGGAATGGATAAAGATTCTGAACAGAACGTCGCGGTTTATGATTTTGGCGGGGGAACTTTTGATATCTCGATTCTCGACATAGGTGATGGAGTTATCGAGGTTAAAAGTACTCATGGTGACACCAAGCTGGGTGGGGATGATTTTGATGATGCGATAATCGACTGGCTTGCCGAGAGTTTTAAAGAGAAACAGGGAATTGATTTACGGAATGACCCAATGGCACTCCAGCGGCTGCGAGTTGCGGCTGAAGAGGCCAAGATTGAGTTGTCCGCCGCGCAGAAGACGACGATTAATTTGCCCTTTATTACAGCCGATCAATCCGGTCCCAAACATCTGAACCTGGAACTTACCAGGGCTAAGTTTGAACAGATGATTAAAAAATATATTGATCAAACGATCAATATATGTAAAGAGGTTGTGGCTGAGGCTGATCTTACGGTCGATCAGATTCATGAAGTAATTCTTGTAGGGGGGTCTACCCGGGTTCCGGCCGTTGCAAAAGCTGTTTCTGATTATTTTGGTAGAGAACCACATAAAGGTGTAAATCCAGATGAGGTTGTCGCAAGAGGCGCTGCTATTCAGGCAGGTGTTTTAGGTGGAGATGTAGATGATATTCTGCTGCTTGATGTTACACCGCTTTCCCTTGGAGTTGAGACACAGGGCGGAGTATTTACCAAGTTGATCGAGAAAAACACGACAGTTCCAGCCCGTAAATCTGAGATTTTCACAACTGCTCAGGATAATCAGAATCAGGTGGAAATTCATGTTTTGCAGGGTGAGCGTGAGATGGCAGCCCACAATAAATCGCTGGGCCGGTTTCATTTGACAGGAATCGCTCCGGCTCCACGTGGTGTGCCTCAGATTGAAGTTACTTTTGATATCGATTCTAACGGTATCCTTAATGTCTCTGCTGAGGATAAGGGGACCGGTGAAAAACAGCAGATAGAAATTACCGGATCAACTAATCTTTCTAATGATGAGATAGAGCAGATGAAACAGGAGGCCGAGGAGCATGCTGAAGAGGATAAACGGCGACGTGAACTGATCGAGGCCAAAAACCAGGCCGATCAACTCATCTATCAAACCAGAGATCTGCTTGAAAAGCATGAGGAAAAACTCTCTGATGATGAGAAAAAATCGGTTGAACAGGCTGCCGATAAGCTGGAAGAGCAGCTGGAAAAGGCTGAAACTGCCGATGAGGTACGGACTGGTATACAAGAACTGAACGAGGCTTCCCAGGTCATTTCGCAGAAGTTATATGAAGAATCTTCCCAACAGCAGGCCTCTGGAGAAGCGGCCGGTGCCTCAGAAGAGGTGGAAGAGGCTGATTATGAGGTGGCTGGAGAAGAGGACTGATGGCTACTGTTTAACTTCTAATTTTTAACACCATCCCGGGTCGAATAACCCGGGGTGGTGATTTTCATACAACCTGATAATTTTATTCTACAAGGAGTAATTTATGACTGATTCTGATGACTATTATGAACGACTTGGAGTAGATCAAAAGGCCACTCAGGAGCAGATTAAGAAGGCTTTTAAAAAACAGGCTTTAAAATATCATCCTGATCGTTCGGATGAACCGGATGCCGAGGAAAATTTTAAACTGATCGCCGAGGCTTATGAGGTTCTTAAAGATCCTCAACAGCGCCAACGTTATGATCGTTTTGGAAAGCAAGGGGTCCAGGGGACAGCTTCACGTTCGGCTAATTATACCGATATTGAAGATCTGCTGAACGGGTTTGGTTTCGGTGATATTTTCGGTGATATTTTCGGCGGCCGGCAGCAGCGCAGCAGTCGTGGTGCTGATCTTAAGCTACAGCTAGCACTTGAGCTGGAAGAGGCTGTTTTTGGCTGTAATAAACAGGTGACATTAAATAAACGCCAGCAGTGTGCTGAATGTAATGGGCAGGGCACAACTGACCCTTCCAGTAAACAGACCTGCCCTCAGTGTCATGGGCGGGGGAAAGTTTCATCTTCCCGGGGTTTTTTCACTTTAACCGAACCCTGTTCAAAATGTCGCGGCCGGGGTGAGTTGATTACCGATCCCTGCACGGAATGTTCCGGTTCCGGAGAGGTACGCCGGGAAAAAACACTGGAGATTGATGTGCCGGCTGGTGTAGATACCGGCCATCGAATCCGCATTGAAGGAGAAGGAGAACCCGGTTCAACTGGACCCGGCAACCTTTATGTTGAAATAGCTGTAAAACCACACAAGAGATTTAAACGTCGTGGTGCTGATCTCTATACTCAGGTTCCGATTAGTTTTATTCAGGCAGCCCTGGGAGGAACAATAGAAGTTCCGCTTTTAGAAGATGCAGAGCCGGGTGAGCTGATAATTAAGC
>PWOD01000032.1 GCA_003557545.1 bacterium
AGATCAAGAATCACCGCCCCCGGAACAACTGGCACTATCGCCCCCCCAACATCCAGCCCAAGTCCCTGTTCTTCAAGATATTTCATCACACCAAACCCGGCGGCCAGACCATAACTACTGCCCCCCGTCAAAAAGATCGCATGCACCGGGTAATTCACTGTGTTATAAGCTAAAGCCGCGGCATCCTTCGTTCCCGGTGAACCTCCTCGAACAGAAACGCCGGCCGAAGCTCCTCCCGGGAACAACAGCACCGTACATCCTGTTACAGCCTCCAGCTCCTCGGCATGTCCAACCTTAAGCTGACCAGCACAAAAGCTGTCAATCGCGATTTCCTCCATTGTTATCAAATCCACCGGGCTAAATTTTGTTGGCTTCTTAATTCCATACCAGTTTAACAGTTTCTCTCTATCGATCAGTTAATCAACAGAATTCAATCGAACAACCCACTACTCAATAACAGCTACTAATTTTATCATTTCAAGCGAATTTTTCCTCAATAACTCCACCAGCCATTAGTGAAACCATTCCTCCCAATTAAAGGTTGCTTCAACCCGACAGAAATTTAAATCTCTTTCAGGTTTACCTGCAAAAGTTTACAATATTTTATGCTAAACAGTAAATTGATAGCAACCCACAGGAGGCGTTGAACATAATGATAGTTGTCACAGGCGGGGCAGGTTTTATTGGTAGTGCGATAATCTGGGAATTAAACCGACGTGGAATAAATAATATTCTGGTGGTCGACCGGCTCGGCACCGGGAAAAAATGGTTGAATCTACGGAACCTTAAATTCATCGATTATATGGATAAATCAGCCTTCCTGGAAGAGCTGACAGCCCGAACCCTGCCAGCCGAACCGGAAGCAATTCTACATCTTGGTGCCTGTAGCTCAACCATTGAAGATGATGCTGACTACCTGATGGAGAACAACTTCAGATATACCAAACAACTGGCTGAATTTTCTTTAAAAACCGGCTGCCGCTTTATTTATGCCTCCAGCGCCGCCACCTACGGCTCTGGAGAATTGGGCTGTTCTGATTCACAGAAGGATCTGCAGAGCTTTCAGCCTCTAAATAAATATGCCTTCTCCAAATACCTGTTTGACGTTTTTGCTCAAAATAAGGGCTGGTTAAAGGAGATGGCCGGTTTAAAATATTTTAACGTCTACGGCCCCAATGAATATCACAAAGGTGAAATGCGCAGTGTCATTCATAAAAGTTTTGAACAGATTAAACAGAACGGTACCATAAAACTTTTCAAATCTCACCGCCCTGATTACGAAGATGGCGAACAAAAACGTGATTTTCTTTATGTTAAAGATGCCGTTAAAATGACCCTGTTTTTTCTGGACAATCCCAGGTTAAACGGTCTTTTTAACATTGGCGCAGGTACCGCGAGAACGTTCAATGAACTGGCGCTAACGATCTTTTCAACCCTGCAAAGAAATCCGAAAATCGACTATTTCCCGATGCCGGAAAAGCTCCGCTCCCGCTACCAGTATTTTACTGAGGCCAATCTCGACAAACTCCGCGCAGCCGGTTTTGAGCAGCCAATAAGCTCACTTGAAGAGGGAATAAAGGATTATCTTACCAACTACCTGTTAACGGATGACCCCTACCTGGGATGAAACGCTCAACCCGATCCCGACAGTTTGTGGGAGTCAACCAGGGGTTACTTGCAGAGTTCACCCGAAAACTTGACGATAGTTTTATCTGCCTGGCTCCAGATAGACACCAGGCGGAGGTTCTGTTATCAAACCTTCTGACACTGCATGGCGAAGAGGTCGCATTACTTCCCGATTGGAACCGTTCACCGGACTCAGAAAATCCACCCGGAAAAAATATTCAAGCCCACCGTCTCCAGACACTGCTCAAACTAAAGAAGAAGCAAATTAAAGGGCTGGTCCTGCCGGTAAAGTCCCTGGTTAATCCCCTCTTAAAACCAACCGTCATACCCTCAGTAACCCTTGTAAAGGGGAACAACTACTCACTTAAAAAACTACTCCAGCAACTAAATAACCTTGGATTTCAACGGCAATCACTCGCCCAGCAGCGGGGCGATTTTGCTCTTCGTGGTGATCTTCTCGATATTTTCCCAGAAAACTTCCGGTATCCTATCCGGATCAGTTTATTTGATGAGGAAATCGAAGAGATTAATTTTTACCATCCTAATACACAGATGCAGGCTGATAAAACACCCGAGCTACCGATTGAACTGACCCTTCAAAACGAATTTGCACTGTCCCACAAACTTCTTCAGCAACTTCAGGAAAACCTCCGACTTCACGGTTACAACCGGGAGTCTGAAATTTTAGATTTTAGTTCCCAACCCAGCAAAGCCGCTGATTGGTTCGGTTTATGGCCCCGACATACGACCTGGCCCGAACATCTGCTGCCCAACAGCCAAACATTGATTTATCGACCGGCGGACTGTCTGGAAAACGCTCGTCGATGGGACGAGCAGTTAACTGTTAAAACAGAAAACTCGATCTGCCGGGAGACTTACCGCCCCCTGCTGCCAGTTTTAAAAAATCTCACCGATACTAACTGTTATTTTTTCTCAACTCTCGATATTCCAACAGAACTGACTGAAGATCTACCAGCCGAACCACTGGGACGCCGGATCAATCTTGATCCGGAACCTTCACTGAAGCCAAAACCTATCCAGGAGTTTATTGAACTTATCGAACGGGAAGCACAAACCAGTTCTAAGCTTATCATCCACTGTGGCGAACAGTCTTTCTGCCAACGGCTCACCGAACTACTAACAAATAAATTTGGTTGCTATGACAGAATAGACAGGGCCAGAATAACTTTAGAGCCCTCCCCCTGGCACGGATCTTTTCAACTGGCTCAACTTACCAGAATAAGTCTGGATGATTTTTTTAACCGAACCATCAGCCGGGGTAGAATTTCCACCAGTGCAGGGAGCACGGAATACCTGGAATCTTTTGAAGAGCTCTCGGTGGGCGACCTTATAGTCCATGAAGATTTTGGTATTGGCCGTTTCAAAGGTCTGAAACTTGTCATCACCGAAACCCAAAAAAGAGATTGTATCCATCTGGAATACAGCGGTGAAGATAAGCTTTTTTTACCACCGGATCAGATGTCACGAGTTCAAAAATATATTGCCGGGGCGGGATTTAAACCCCCGCTATCATCCCTTAGTTCAAATCGCTGGCAGAAGATCAAAAACCATGTTCAAAATAATATCGATGATCTCGCAGACGAACTGTTAGAGCTCTATTCCCACCGGGAAGAAGAACAAACCACACCCTACAAGCCTGACAGTCTCGAACAGACTCAGTTTGAAGCCAGTTTCCCCCATCGAGAAACAGCCGACCAGCAGGCCGCCATCGAGGCTGTCAAAAAAGATCTTGAATCCAACAAACCGATGGATCGACTGATCTGCGGTGATTCTGGTTATGGAAAGACAGAGGTGGCTTTAAGAGCTGCTTTTAAAGCTGTCAACAACAACAAACAGGTTGCTCTGCTGGCTCCAACCACGATCTTGAGCCGCCAGCACTACGAACGTTTTTCAAGACGGTTTTCTTTCTTCCCCTACCGTGTAGAAATGCTTAATAGATTCCAGACGGCTGCTGAAACAAAATCTATTATTCAAGCAATTTCAAATGGGAATGTAGATATTGTAGTCGGCACTCATAAACTTTTTAAACAACCGCTGGAGTTCGCTGACCTGGGTCTGTTTATTATCGATGAAGAGCAACGCTTCGGGGTCCGCCAGAAGGAACAACTCAAACTTCGCTATAAAGATATTGATGTGCTGACAATTTCTGCCACTCCAATACCACGCACCCTCTATATGTCCCTTTCCGGTGTCCAGGATATCAGCGTAATCAACACCCCACCCGAAGAAAGATCACCAATAAATATCACTGTAGGCCCGTTTGATAAAAAGCTTGCCCGATCAGCCCTCCGGCAGGAATATAATCGGGGTGGACAGAGCTTCTGGATCTATAACCGGGTAGAGAAAATCGATCAGGTGGCCGCTTATGTACAACAGCTTGTCCCAGAAGCGGTAGTTGATTTTGCTCACGGCCAACTGCCCAAAGCTGAATTAAGAGAAAAAATGGATCGTTTCTACGCCGGAGAGATCGACCTGCTGGTAAGCACAACTATTGTAGAGGCCGGACTTGATTGTCCCCGGGCCAATACGATGATAATCCAGAACGCCCATCGATTTGGGCTGGCCCAGCTCTATCAGCTCCGGGGCAGGGTTGGTCGCAGTCACGAACAGTCTTACGCTTATCTGTTTTACCCACAACAAGCCCGATTAACCGAACAGGCCGAAGCACGATTGCAAACGATCATCGAATCTTCGCAAAATGGATCCGGTTTCAGACTCGCCATGCGTGACCTTGAAATCAGAGGAGCCGGTAATATCCTGGGCAAAGACCAGCACGGCAATATAAAAGCCGTTGGATTTCCTCTTTACTGTCGATTATTACAACGCTCCATCCGACGCATCCGCGAAGATTTTGAGCCTTTTCACCCATTCCCCCGATTAAAATTTCCCGGCGAATATTATATTCCTCGCAGTTACATCCCGGATGAAAAACAGATAATCAGTCAGTACCGCGCCCTATCAACCTGTCGCGATTACAAACAGACCAATCTGCTCGCGACTCAGTGGAAAGATACCTTCGGGCCCCTTCCGGACCCCGTAAAGCAAATATTTCGACGGCACTGCTTTAAAATCCTCGTCCATCAGAAAAAGCTGGATGATATTAGATACCAGAACAACCGATTGAATCTACGTTTCAAAAATCAACAACCGGATTTTTTAGGACGGTCGGCACGCCTGGTTGGTGGCAGCCCTGTTTGTCGGGGGAACCGCTATTTTATTCGTAATCTTACGCCTGAAAGATTATTAACCTGGTTAAAAATCTTATTAGAAGAGCAAGAAAAATTGCTCGATTTATAACTGTTTACTCTACCACTTCGGAATCTGTACAGATTCTGTTTCGTCCCCCGTTTTTAGCAGCATAAAGGGCCCTGTCAGCCGCCTCAACAAGGTCCCATTTTCTCTTGACCCTGTGTGGGTACCGTACCGCAACACCGCCACTTACAGTCACATACCCGGCAATTTTCGATCCCCGATGTTCAAGCTGTTCTTGCTCAATAGTAAGCCGAATCCGTTCAGCAACTTTTTCGGCCCCGACCAGCTCGGTATCGGGAAGAATTGCAGCAAACTCTTCTCCCCCGTAACGAGTCACAATATCGGTTGAACGCTTGAACTGCCGGTCAATTATCCCAGCCACCTTTTGTAAACATTTATCCCCCGCTGGATGGCCATAATAATCATTGTAACGTTTAAAATAGTCAATATCTATAATAACCAGGGCAAGCGGCTGTTTTCCCCGTTGACAGCGCTGCCATTCATCCTTAAGTTTTTCCTCAAACCGACGCCTGTTTGCCAGACCTGTCAACGGATCAATTACCGCAAGGCGGGCCAGTCGACGGTTAGCATCCTGGAGCTTTTGATTGAGTTTTTCCAGTCTGTCCCGATACTCCACCTCAGCCGAAATATCAGTAATTATGACAACAAATTTTGTTCCGGAAAAACTTTCATAACGGCTCAATTCCAGCATTACCGGAAATTCACGTCCTGTTAAATCCCGACCGAGTAACTCCTCTTTAAAATCCTTGCCCCCAGCAGTATTTTTATCCGGCAAATCAGCTGCTATCTCTCCAGAAAATAACTGCCTTATATTTAAACCTAACAAATTCTGTTGCTCCGCGTTGAAAATCTCACAGAAAGCCGGATTCACCTCTTCGATTTTACCAGTTTTATTAAGGGTTGCCATCCCACTCATTGAGGTCCTTATAGTAGCTTGCAGCCGGTTTCTCAGCCGGACCCGCTCAGTGATCTCATTCTGAATGCAAACATAATGAACAATTTCATCCTGCTCATCAAAAATCGGTGATATTGCTGCGATCACCCAGAACAACTCACCGTTTTTTCGACAATTACAATATTCTCCAGTCCATTGTTCACCCCGCTGGATCGTTTTCCACATCTCACGGTAAAATGATCTCGATTGCTGACCTGAATTAAGCAGAGCAGCTGTCTTTCCCAACACCTCCTTTGCTGCATAACCGGTAACCTGTTGAAATTTTCTGTTGACATATAAAAACATCCCGGCAGGATCGGTGACAAAAAATACACTGGGACCTTTTTCCACGGCATCTAAAACTGTTTTAATAGTCAACTGCAAACCGGGATTCTCCATTAACAATCTCCTTCTCACTGTCAGTTAAATTTTTATTTAAAACCCAACATTTTGACAACTTTTCCTTGCCCATAGCGGGTTTGATGATTTATAATCTATAGCTCAGGCAGGTTATACATAATTCCGCGGTAGCTCAGTTGGTAGAGCAGTCGGCTGTTAACCGACTTGTCGCCGGTTCGAGTCCGGCCCGCGGAGCTTTCATCTCTCCCCCTTTATTCTCATATGGTCACCGGTTCCAGAGCTCTGTATCTTCAGAAGTTCGGACCAGACAGAGACTGCAATATCTCCCGGGCTGGAAGTTCCTAACTGCAGCCCAATTGGAGCATATACTCTTGGATCATCTAATGGATTTTCTCCGATTTCTTCAGCTATTTCTGCACAGAGCCGCTTAATTTTAGTCTTTGAACCAATCATCCCAATATATCTGGCGGGAGTTTGAAGAGCCTGTTTCAAAACCACTCCATCAGCCGCATGACCCCTGGTAATAATTGATAGGTAACAATTTTCATCAACAGTTAACCCTTCGAAAACAGCTGAAAAATCCGCACAGACAACCTCTTCGGCCAGAGAAAACTTTTCGGGATTAGCATATTCAGGTCGATCATCAACAACTGTATAGGGCCGACCGATAACCTCGGCTATTCGAGCCACCGCTTCACCAACATGGCCCGCACCAAACTGAATCAAATGAAACTCACGATGATAGACATGAATGAAAAACTCCGCTCGGCCTCCACAATACATCCCCAGCTCCTCGGGCTCCAGAACATGAACTACCTTCTGACTCTGCCTGTCTTCTATCGCTTTAACCGCCTGTTTTATTATAGTGGCCTCCAGGGTTCCGCCACCGATGGTGCCGGCAATTTGACCATCAGGGTAGACAATCATCTGGGCGCCCATATGTCGGGGTGAAGAGGCCTCCGTGTCAATAACAGTAATCAGAGCGAAAGTCCGACCCTGACGTTGATTTTCACGGACTTCATCGATAATCTCAGCTCTCATAATAATCAGTCCTTTAAACTTTATTGTTGTTCTATTTATTATTGTTCTATTTTACCTTACTCAAACTATCTACCAAACCACTCTACCCGATAAGCCAGCTCCAAAAACTGCCAGTCAATCTGTCAAAATCCAGGCAATTCGGTAAAAATCGGAGGAGGAGATTTACATTCAACCAGGATCAAGTAAAATACCTAAAGTAAAATCTGAACAAACCAGCTAATTAAATAGTTTGCCGACTAACAAAGCTATGGAGGAATTGAATTGACTGAAAAAATCACTCTGAAAAAATTTCAACTTGGTGAGTTACAAACTAATTGCTATCTACTAAACGATCAAATAATCATTGACCCCGGGGGCTGGACC
>PWOD01000193.1 GCA_003557545.1 bacterium
ACCGATAAAGACTCTTTCGGGTCTGGGTAAATAAAGTTCTACTACCCTTAGGTCCCTACCATTCCAGCTGTGGATGACTCCTCAACCAGCAGCACCCTAAGGGCTTTCCTCGGCTGATTTACTCGCATAACCAGAAAGGCTCCCCGGGACGAATCGGCCTCACAATTCTGACTGTAATAAGCGTATCCAATATTGATCCGGGCTGAAGCAAGCCGGTCGGCAATGGCTGAAATATCCGGTAGACGACGATCAAACTCAACTGTTAAGACCCGATTATCGACCACAACCATTCCCTGTTGTTCAAGCAGTTCAGAGGCCATTTCAGGTTGATCAACAACAAATCTATTAACCACGTGGTCATCAGAGTCAACCGCTGTAAAACCGAGTATATTTACTCCTGATCGATGAAATGTCTGACAGATCCGGGCCAGCTCCGAGGGACAATTTTTAACGTAAACTGACAGCTGTTTGCGTATTTTAATCACAACAGCAACCTCCTGGAAACCATCAAAAATATAATCATCAACGACAAAATTTTATTGCGATGAAGTTCGAGCACCAATAACCAATATCGTCATAAACAGGTTGAAAGTGAAGGTATAAAGGGAGAAAATCAAAAAATCAGCCGAATAAAGGCTAAAATCAGGAAAAAAATCGATTATTTTGCTGTTTTTAGCCCTTTGACGCTGGTAAAAAGCAGATTTTAAGCTAAAATTTAGTTGTTTCGTCAGGAGATAGTTGGCCACGGTACAAGTTAATCAGATGATTTTATTGACAGTTTATTTTTAACTTATGTAAATCCGCCGAGGACAATCCTGATCATCTATATGGCTGTCAGTTATTACTGATGTTATCTGTACTGTACGTATTTATTTATAGTGCGAAAGGAGGTTGTTAAAAATGGCTGATTTAGTTTACAAAAGCCGTGTGAAAGATGTAATTAAGGAAAAAGGATTGCTGTGTGACAGCGATCTTCCCGCAGCTGCCGGTGACAAGCTGGCTGAACTGCTGGACGAAGCTGCAAAGCGGGCACAGTCTAACGGTCGCAAAACCGTAAGACCTGCTGACCTGTAAAAATAATTTTGTATTTATCCTCCCCTGGAGAATTAATCTCTCCAGGGGTTTTTTTTTATCACTGTAACGAGCAATTAGAGATTTAAAAAATTAAAACTAATATCAAGGCTCTCAAAAGAATGGGTCAAACTGCCCAGTGAAATACGATCCACTCCCGGAATCAAATAGTTCTTAAAATTAATCGGATTAATCCCACCAGATATTTCGACCTCCACCCTGCCGGACAGCTGAGGAACTATCTCCCGTAACCTGTCGGGGCTAAAATTATCCAGCATCAGAACATCGATTTCAGTAAGGTCGAGCCCCACAAGTTCCTCTCTGTCATGAATTTCAACCACTACCTCCCCGGGGAAATCGATCCGCTGCAGCGCCTGTTTGACGCCACCCGCTAATTTTTTATGGTTATCTTTAATCATAACTCCAGAGTCAAGACTAAATCTGTGGTTATAGCCACCGCCACAGGCTACGGCATACTTCTGAAGTAATCTCCAGTGTGGAACAGTTTTCCGCGTATCGTAAATTTTTATTCCATGCACCGAGGCCATGAGAACAAAACGTCGGGTCAAGCTGGCCACTCCTGAAAGCTGCTGCAGATAGTTAAGAGCAACCCTCTCAGCCGCCAGAAGCTGAGTTACAGGACCTCTCACAACCGCCAGCCTGCTCTGCTGTTCAACAACAGATGATTCCTCTTGATACCACTCGATTTCAACCGGCGGTAAGCCCTTAAATCGGCGGGAAATAAGAGTATAAAGCCGGTTAACAACAGGTATACCGGCAAGCACACCAGATTGTCGGGCGACAAACTCTCCTTCAACCAGTTTATTTTCAAGAATAATCTGCTCAGTAGTAATATCCCCTTCACCCAGATCTTCGTCCAACGATCGACTAAGATGCTCAACTAAATATTCTTTTGTAAAAAAATCATCCGAACTCAGCATATCTCTGTCACTCCTTAACAGCTACAGTTTAATCCCGATCAGCTGTAATTTCTTGAATTTTATCCCTGTATCTAGCAGCCAGTTCAAACTCTAACCTTTCAGCCGCCTCCTGCATCGCAACCGTCAGTTCTTCCAAGCGTTTTTCAGGACTATCAAACTGAGAAACTATCCGCTCGGTCATATCTGGTTGTCCTTTGCCAATTGGCAGCAATTGGTTAATCTTTTTCTTGATAGTTTGAGGCTCAATATTATGGGTAACATTGTAATCAATCTGCAGCTGCCTGCGCCGATCAGTTTCCTCAATAGCCTGCTTCATAGCCGGCGTTATTTCATCGGCATACATGATCACACGTCCGTTAAGATTTCGAGCAGTTCGGCCGATCATCTGGATTAGAGTGGTAGCCGAGCGTAAAAAGCCACTACGGTCTGCATCAAGGATAGCAACCAAAGAAACCTCTGGAAGATCCAGTCCCTCCCTTAAAAGATTGATTCCAACCAGAACATCAAACTCACCCAACCTCAAATCACGAAGAATTTCTGAGCGCTCAAGAGTATCTATTTCCGAGTGTAAATAACGCACTTTAAAACCCATTTTTATTAGATAATCAGTAAGATTTTCGGATAGCCTTTTGGTCAAGGTAGTAACCAGTACCCGCCGCTGTTTTTCCACCTCATGTTCAACCTGATCCATCAGATCATCAACCTGATCTTTGGTTGGTTTTACCTCGACCGGTGGATCAACCAGCCCGGTGGGCCGGACAATCTGCTCAATGATTTTTCTGCTCCTCTGCCGTTCATAATCACCGGGAGTTGCAGAGACATAAACAAGCTGACCGGTTTTACGATTGAATTCATGAAACTCAAGCGGTCGATTATCATAGGCCGAAGGGAGTCTAAAACCATGTTCCACCAGCTTATCCTTCCGGGAACGATCTCCGGCTATCATGGCTCTTAACTGGGGAATTGTCTGATGTGATTCATCGATAAAAGTAATAAAATCGGAAGGAAAATAATCCAGCAGAGTGTACGGGGGTTCACCGGGCTGACGACCGTCAAGGTGGCGCGAGTAGTTTTCAATACCATTTACATAACCGGTCTCCTGAAGGATTTCAAGATCATATTCAGTACGGCTTCGCAACCGTTCAGCTGCCAGATTCTTACCCTGTTCAAGCAGTTCCTCCTCACGCTCCTCAAGTTCCTGCCGAATCCGATTAACAGCCTGATGTTTCTTATCAGGATCAAGTACATAGTGGTTTGCCGGATAGATAACCGTTTCCCCTTCCCCGAGGATTTCCCCCGAAAGCGGATCAAACTGCTCTAACCTTTCGATCTCATCATCAAACATCTCAACCCGCAAAGCGTTATCCTCATAGGCCGGAAAAATCTCCACTATATCACCCCTGGCCCTGAATTTACCCCGGGTAAATTCAACATCATTTCGCTCGTACTGGAGAGTCAACAACCGCTGAAACAGCCGCCGGCGGGAGATTTCAAGACCCGGTTTTAGGGGAAGGATCTTTTTTCTGTAGGACTCAGGAGAACCCAACCCATAAATAGCCGAAACGCTGGCCACAACTATAACATCACGTGATTGCATCAAGGAGGTCGTGGCTGATAACCGAAGCCGGTTAATCTCCTGATTGATTGACGAATCTTTTTCAATATAGGTGTCAGATTGTGGCACGTAGGCCTCCGGTTGATAGTAATCATAAAAACTAACGAAAAACTCAACTGAATTTTCCGGAAAAAAACTGCTGAACTCATTATAAAGTTGTGCGGCCAGAGTTTTATTATGGGAAAGAATCAGGGCCGGCCGCTGAAGCTGCCGAATAACTGAAGCCGCCGTGAAAGTTTTACCACTACCGGTTACTCCCAGGAGGGTCTGCTCCGAATGACCGGCATTTAAACTTTCAGTCAATTGGTCTATAGCCCGGGGTTGATCACCGGCAGGAGAAAATTCACTGGTTAGATTAAAACCATTTCCACTATTCCGATAATAATCCCGATCCAGATCTGTAGTCATTAAAAATTTGCTCCTCAAAAAAAGATTCGATAGTTTACAACAGGCCTTTAAATTCCCTATTGAACTGCAGCAAAAACTTTTACCCTGAGTCAATTCAAAGCTATAATTATACGCTATTGAAGGGAACGATTAAACAGCTCTGGACTATCGCTCCAGAGCGGCAAAATCTATCAAACCAACATGGGAGTGAACCGATGGATAACAGTTTAAGAGAATTTTCCACCGCACAAAAAATAGTTCTGGAGAATATTAAACCAGTTCCCGACGAGACGATCAACCTGGAGGAGTCGGTGGAAAGAATAACCGCAGAATCAATTTGCTGTCAACACCCGGTTCCAGCCTTCAACAACTCTAAAATGGACGGATTTGCAGTACGACTTGAGGATGCAGTAAAAGGACAAAAAAAGTTTCTAAAAATCAGCGGCGAATCAGCAGCCGGCCCGGGCCTACCCCCTGAATTACCTGCCGGAACCGCACTGCGGATTATGACCGGTGCAGCGGTTCCCGATGTGGCGGACTGTGTTATTAAAATTGAAAATTGTGAGGTTGATAATGATCGGGTAAAATTTTCTCAGCAAGAGATTCACTCGGGTCTTAATATTCGACGGATGGGGAGTGACATGGAGGCGGGCGAGGTCGCGGTAGCAGCCGGCCATAGAGGTTCACCAGCCTCTCTTGGCGCCATTATGTTAACCGGGCAGAGCCAACTTAAAGTCCATCAACAACCCCGGGTTTTGCTAATTTCAACCGGTGATGAATTGGTCAGAAAAGCTGGGAAAAAACTAAAACCAGGGGAAATTTATGATGTCAGCTCCCACAGCTTACCAGCCTTTGTCGAGGCTGCCGGGGGGCGGGTTGTCGACCAACTTCAGCTGCCGGACGACCCTCGTAAAAGTCTGAAAAGGTTGAAAAGGCTGCAAGTTGACTGGGATATTGCTGTTTCCACCGGTGGCGTTTCAATGGGCGAATACGATTACACACTGGAGATTTTCGAACAGCTTGGTGGACAGCTAGAATTTCATGGTGTCAGACAAAAACCCGGTAAACCTCTGGCTTTTGGAAAGCTGAATGAGAAAGCGGTATTGATGTTACCGGGTAATGTAGTTAGCAGCCTCGTGAACAGTCTGCTCTACCTGGGGCCGGCGATTAAAAAAGCGGCTGGTTCAAGAGAATTCAGACCGGAATTCATTCAACTGAACTGTCAGGAAGAGTTTCCCAAAACCGGTCAAAGATTAACTTTTTTTCGGGGAAAAACTGTTGTGGAAGAGGGAATTATTTCGGTGAAGCCAAGCAGTAACCAGCAGGGCAGTCATATTTTAAGTTCACTAACTACCGCCGATTGTTTAGTTAAAGTTGACGCTGGCAAACAGCTCAAGCGGGGGGATAGGGCTGAAGTTATGTTTTTTAATCATCAGCTCTAAATCATCGTTATCCGAAGATATGAAAGGCAAGAACTGCCAGCAAAAGGGTAATTATCCCCAAACCTAAAAATACCAGCGCTGCCAGATAGGAGGTAGAACTATCGGAGCTTTCCTCCAAATCTTTTCCTTTAACTCGATCATCTTTATAGACATATCCCCGTCCATTAAAACCACCGGTAATATTAACTCTAATTTCAACATAGTTTTCTGGATTACCATCGATATCAGGGGGAAGGTCCGGACTTAATCGAACCGCTTCAACACGGGACTCAAGTGGTTGGGTTGCATGTTCGAATCGTTCCGACTGGAGATGTTCCGGAAAATGCTCGGCGGCCGGGCCAACAACACGAACATAGATCTGGTCTCCGGCTGTTAAGTTTTTAGGATTTACCCCACTATGCTGGGCTGTAACAATCGATACCCGGAGATGCTTTTGAGGCTGATTCTGTTGATCCGTGGATGACACCTATCTAATCACTCCATATCTACCCTAACATTTATAAGGACGGTATCAGGGTTCAGTTTAATCGTTAAGCTGTTTTGTTTTAGTTTCAAGTTCAGCTGGAAGCAGCGTAATTTCAACCCGCCGGTTAAGCCGTCTGTTGGCGTCAGATGTATTGGGTTTCAGAGGTCTAAACTGTCCGTAAGCGACCGCCGCGATTCGATCTCTTTCCACATCCTGGGCATAAGCAAGGTATTTCAGCACTTCGAGCGCCCGATGTGCTGACAGCTCCCAGTTGGAAGGATAAGCCTCACGAATCGGAAGATCACAGGTATGTCCTTCGACGAGCAGTTCTCGATCCGGATACTGGTTAAGCACCTCAGCAATCGAGGCCAGCGTCTGCCGCCCATCCGGCAGCAGCCGGGCATCACCAATTTCAAAAAGAATTTGAGCCCCCAGATTAACCACAACTCCCAGGCTTTCATCACGCACGTAAACCCTTTCAACTGTTTCATCATCAATCGGTTCAAGCCCGGCAAGCTTGCGCTCAAAATCCTCAATAATCGCTCTGTTCTCCGCTTCAAGCTCCTCCATCTGACGGGTTTTTTGCTGCATCTCAAGCTGTAAAGAATCGGCTCGCTGTTCGACATAATCCACACTGCTGTCAAGCTCTGAAATCAGTTCCTCCTGGAGCTCCATCCGATCGATCAACTGATCTTTTTCAGTGGTCAATATCTGATTTTCAGTTTGGAGCGATTGCAGCTGATCCTGCAGCTGTTGTTTGGCAGAGATCAGCTCATCACGCTGTTCTTCAAACTCCTGTTTTTCAGCCAGATGAGCCTCTTTTTGCTCTTCAAACTGCTGTTGTTCAGCCAAAAAATCCGCATGGTCTGCATAAACCTGTTCGATTTCCTGGCGGGCCTGTTCAAGTTCCTCTTCCAACTCAGCGATCCGTTCGACCAGCAACAACTTCTCCGCCTGATAATCTTCAACCTCATCCTCAAGCTGTTGAACGGTCAGAGCTTTTTCTGAAAGTTGGTTCTGGAGAGTAGCGAGGGAGACACCCCGAACCCGATTGGTAATATTTTTGTACTGTTCCAGATGATCTCTGGAAGGAGCGGTCTGCTGGACCTGACGAACCTCCTCGGCCTCTTCCCTGAGAGCTGCCAAATCAGCAGGACGATAATCTTCAGCCCCCAGTTCAGCAGCGGTCTCAATTTCGGCCAATATAGTTTGATATTCAGCATCCAACTGCCGTTCATCAACCTCCGGTGCAATCAATGCACAACTGGCCAGCAGAGGAAGTAAGACAGCCAATATAATCAAACGTCGCATGGTACCATCACTCCAGGTGAAACAGAATTTGAAATGCGCCCCACAATCATATTATGTTTATTCTACCCCATAATCAACAAAATTTTCAACCAGATAATCAGCTCGCAAACTAAGTTCACGGGCAGTTTGTTGATCAAACAGAGCAAAATTCTCTGCCGCTTCCCTGTACAGCTGGACAGCTCTTTCATAATCTCTAACCTGGGGATAGCGATCATAGAGCTCAGCCAGATCAGCAATCAACTCGGGCTGCCTGTGCGCAGGAATCGCCCGCCGGGACTCCTCCCAGACATTTCGGGCCTCCTGATACTGTTGATCCTCCAGCAAAATCTCACCAAGTTCCTGCATCGCCCGGGGCCAGACAGCAC
>PWOD01000026.1 GCA_003557545.1 bacterium
CCCCGCCGACAGGCCGCCGCAGCAACTCTATTTAGCGGCGCACCCGCTTCAACAACAAGCTTATTCTCAGAAAAATGCCAGCCTGAAAAACTACTATCAAACAGTACAACAGGCCGGGTCCAGCAGCCTTCAGGGGCGACTATATTGCTGCCCCGACCAATAATTTCCAGCCCCGGTTCGGGAGAAGATTGCTGCTTAATTAGCTGTTGAACATCCTCAATCTTCTCAGGAATATACAATCTAGAAATCTGTCCACCAATTCCAAGGGTGGTTCGGGGAGCCAGCAAACTGTTTTTAAACAACTTCATTTTTTATCTCCCGACGGAGTTTTGCAACAACACTCTGAATTGGTTCGGAAAGCGCAACAACATCACCAGCACCAAGGGTAAAAAGAACCTGCTTTTTATCACAATCAACGACCTTTTCTACCCAATCTAAGACCGCTTTACTATCAGGTGCAAAAAAGGTTTCACCACGATCCCGACAGGGCTGAATCTTCTGTTTTAGAAACTCCATATCAATACCATCCAGCGGTTTTTCTCCGGCCGGATAGATATCGGTAACACAGAGTCGATCAGCAAAATTGAGGGCCCAGCCAAACTGCTCGGCAAACTGTTCCGTCCGACTATAACGATGGGGCTGAAAGACTACCAGCAACTCGGCTTCAAAGGTGTCGCGGGCGGCTTTCAAGGTTTCAGCAACCTCAGTCGGATGATGTGCATAATCATCATAAATGCTGAGATTTCCAACACGACCATGATAATCAAACCGGCGCGCAACCCCTCGAAAAGATTTTAAAGACTGCTTGATCAGAGAAAAATCAACCCCCATTTCCAGAGCTATAGAGATGGCGGCAAGAGAGTTTTGTATATTAAATTTCCCCGGTACAGGAAGCTCGATTTCACCAAGATTTTTCCCCTGGAAAAGTACCGTAAAATGTTGATTAAAATCTTCCTGTATACAGTTGAAAGCGCGAAGCTGGTTACTCTCCTGAAAACCATAGGTCGCATAGGGTTTAGTTACCTGGGGCAGCAGTTTTCGCAACCGGGGATCATCCCCGCAGAGAGCAGTAAAACCATAAAAGGGAACTGAATTGATAAAATCAACAAAAGCCCTTTCAAGCTTCTCAATCGATCCATAATAATCCAGATGATCATCCTCAATATTGGTCACAGCACTGATTACCGGCGAAAGTTTTAAAAAGGATCCATCTGATTCATCAGCTTCCACAACTATATGTTGGCCATCTCCCAGCCGGGCCCCTATTCCATAGTTATGCATCCGCCCACCAACGACCACAGTCGGATCAAATCCTGCAGTTTGAAGAAGATGGGAAACCATGGCGGTAGTGGTTGTTTTCCCATGCGTCCCGGCAATCGCAATTCCCCGTTTCAAGCGCATAAGTTCAGCCAGCATTTCAGCACGGGGAATAACCGGTATTGACGCTTTACGGGCAGTGACTATTTCAACGTTGCTCTCGCCGACAGCCGAAGTACGAACAACCACATCAGCCCCCTGCAGATTGCTGCTGGAATGGCCAATAGCTATGGAAGCTCCCTGACGGCGAAGATTCCGTATACGAGCATTTTCTCTAATATCAGAGCCAGTAACCTGATAACCCTGAGTAAGCAGCAACTCGGCGATTCCGCTCATACCGATCCCACCAATTCCAACAAAATGAATCTGACTGGTTCGCCGAAAATTCACAACTGCCGCCTCCTGGAAATATTCAGTAAAAGTCCAATAACTAATAGATTAAGTAGTAGAGAAGTACCGCCATAGCTAATAAACGGCATGGTAACACCGGTCGTAGGCAGCAGACCAATTACAACAGAAAGATTCATCGCAGCCTGAAGGCCAATCAAACTGCTCAAGCCGACCCCGAGGATCTGAAAATAGGGATCCCTGTTCTGGAGACTTACAACAATCCCTCTATAGAGAATAAAAAACACCACAATAATGATAAAAAGAACTCCAACAAAACCAAGCTCCTCACCAACTACCGCTACGATAGAGTCGGTAAAGGGTTCAGGTAAGAACCGGTAAACATTAGAACCTAATCCACGGCCCCAAAAACCACCGGAGGCCAGAGAGCGGAAAAGATGCAGGGCCTGATACCCACTTTCAAGGGGTTCGCCCCAGGGATTTATATAGGCAAGTATCCGTGCCCTGCGGTAACCACTGATAAAGATGACAATACCCAAAACCGGAGCAAAAACGGTGAACATAGCAAACAGATGCCGGTAGGCGATACCAACCAATATAAGAAGAATTATTCCCATTGAAAAAATCTGAATGGAAGAACTCAGATCAGGTTGAAATATAACCATCCCCGCGGGGATACCAGCGATCAGACAGAGCGCCAGAATATTTCGGAAAACCTGGCGGTCAAACCGTTCTATATTAGTAAGATAAAGGGAACCCAGCAACAGAACTGACAGTTTGGCCAGTTCACTTGGTTGAAACCTTAAAAATCCAAGATCAATCCAACGTCTTGAGCCCCGGGTAGCAAAGCCAATCTGTGGGAACAAGACGGCCACCAGCAGGAAAAGAACAATTATATAGAATGGAAAAGAGGCCCGTTTGATCAGCTTCTGAGGGAGCACGGCCATAGTGAAACAGCCCAGCAATCCCAGAAAACTCCACAATAACTGCCGGTAGAAAAAATACGGGGTCTGTCCAACCATCCTCCAGGCATTAATCGCCGACGAGCTATATATCATAATCAAACCCAGTAAAACCAGGGTAAAAGCAGCGAGAAAAATCGACCAATCAATTCCTTTTAAATCAATCACTGGACAGCACCTCATGCGTCCAACGTTTAAACATCTGTCCTCGCTGCCGGTAGTTTTTAAAAGCGTCAAAGCTGGTACCACCTGGAGACAGCAGGACTGTCTGTTGAGGGTTTGCCCTGGAGACAGCAGTTTTAACTGCAGTCTCCCACCGGTCGATGATGTGAGCTTTAATATTTCTTGATGCCGCCAGCTCTTCCAACTGATTTATAAGTTTTTCCTCTCCACAAAAAAATAGCTCAACTAAATAGTCTGCTTTGCTCTGTAACAGGTCAAACAAATCGGTAAAATCGGCAGACTTACCTGCACCACCCAGCAGCAGAGTAAACTGTCCGGAAACAGCTTTTACAAGAGCAGCAACGGCGGAAGGTGTAGTCCCCTTAGAGTCATTGATCACCCGGGGAGTTCCAGCCGGGGTATCGATCAGCTCGGCCCGATGGGGTGGAGCAGAAAACTGTTCAATTATCCGCTCTATAGTAGATTCAGTTAGGGCGGGCTGGATAACAGCCAGGGCGGCCAGAAGATTTTCTGGAAACAGCTGAATTAAACTGGGAAAACGGTCCGCTGGAATCTGCCCTGTTCCTATATCCAGACCAGTTTCTGACCAGCTAATTTGCCGGCCGTCAAAGCAAACTCCTGACCGGCTAAAAGGAGTTAGCTGCACTGTTTGATCAAGTTGAGCTGGAGGAGATATATCGCGAGGAATAACCACCCGTCCTTCCGGGGCGGTCCGACCGACAAGATCAAGTTTTAAACCGTGATACTCAGCCAGAGAATTGTGCCGATCCTGATGGTCGTCACCCAGATTGGTTAAAACTGTCCCCTGTGGGGCAAAACTGCTGAGGGTTTCGATCTGAAAGCTACTTATTTCAACAACATAATCTATCGGTTTAGAAAAATTTTCGGCAACGGCTTCAATAAACGGTTTTCCCCGATTACCGCAGACTACCACCGGACGATCAGAAGCCCGTAATATCGCCCCCATCAACTCCGCGGTCGTGCTTTTTCCATTGGTACCGGTAACTGCCCAGACATTTCCAGAAACAATCCGGCCGGCCAGCTCAACCTCACCCAGAAGTTCAACCCCCTGCTGAATAGCGCTCTGTACCGGTGGATGCTGTAGAGCCACACCGGGGCTGAGAATTAGCTGATCGAGGTCCGGGGGAAGCTGCCGGGGAAAAAACTGCCAGTTAAGATCTAGCTGGGCCGACGACTGCTCATTGAGCCGATCACGGGGAGTATCCTCAAATATATAGAGCTGATCAACCAGCGGATATAAAATTCGGGCAAGAGCCTGGCCGGTCCGACCATAGCCATAGATTCCAACCTGTTTCCCAAGATTTTTTTTAAGCTGCTTCAAAAAAACCTCTTTTTCAACCATGATTTTTTCTATAATTCCTTCCGGCTAAATAATTCATCGTAACTTCAAACTACTCAAAGCAAACAGAGCCAGGATAATACCAACTATCCAGAAGCGAACGGTTATTTTACTTTCAACCATACCCTGCAATTCAAAATGATGATGTAACGGAGCCATCTTCAAAAGACGTTTTCCTGTCAGCTTATAGGAGGCAACCTGACAGATAACCGACAGGGCCTCGATGACAAAAATCCCGCCGACGACCAGCAACAGGAGCTCCTGTTTGATCAGTACTGCCACCAGCCCAATCGACCCCCCCAACGGAAGGGCGCCTGCATCTCCCATGAAAATCTCAGCCGGATGAGCATTAAACCACAGAAACCCCAGACAGGCGCCGATTATACTGGCGACAAAAACTGTCAACTCACCACTTCCCTGAATATTCGGAACCTGCAGATATTCGGAAAAGATAAAATGTCCACTGATATAGGTCATTCCCCCATATGCAACGGCGACAAAGATTACCGTGCCAACCGCAAGACCATCCAGTCCATCGGTCAAATTTACCGCATTCGAACTACCCAGAATAACCAGCATGACAAACGGGACATAGAAAATTCCCAGGGATATCCAACTTCCTTTAAGGAAAGGAAAGAACAGCGACTGGCCCAGTTCATTACGAAACTCCCCACTCTCCCACAGAAGACGGAGGGGAAGTTCGGTATTGACTATCCAGATGGCTACAACCAGGGCGATAGCAAGCTGACCGAGGATTTTAGCTTTGACAGAAATACCTTCCCCTTCAGGGAGACTGACCTTCAGCCAATCATCCAACATCCCCAGCAGACCAAGACTGACCAGCACAAACAGTGCCATCTGGATAAAACTATTAGCAAGATCAGCCCAGAGCAGAGTTGAAACAGTTACAGCGCCAACAATCCATATCCCGCCCATAGTAGGTGTTCCAGACTTACCATCCTGAAAATCCAGATGATCTCTCTCTCCGTTAAGTAAAATACCCCATTTTTTTACCCGGGGAATAGCCAGCCAGACAAATATCCAACAGAGCACCAGTCCCGTAACTGCTGCGTAAGCTGTTCTCAGGGTAATAAACCGGAACAAACGGATAAATGAATACCAGGCCTCAGGATCATAATAGAGCTGATAGATCAAGTGCATCATAGCCGTTCCACCCAGTTCTCGACCAGTTTTTTCAAGCCAATACTATTAGATCCTTTAATCAGCACAGTATTAAAGGAGGTGGGGTCCAGCCCGTCGAGCTCTTCTACCGTGTCATGCAGATGAAGTCCGCAATTCCCTCCCATTCCAGTGGCTAGCTCAGGACCAAATCGACCAACAAAATGGACTTCAAGATCGGCAATCCGAGCAAGCGATTCTCCCAGTTCCCGGTGGGCAGATATCGCACTATTGCCCAGCTCATTCATCGTGCCGAGAACTGCCAGCCTTTTCGGTGGTAACTGCTCGAGCCGACGCAGGGCAGCCTGCATTGAGTCGGGATTAGCATTATAACTTCCATCGATAACTCTTGTTGAGCCAAGGTTAAACTCACGCCCCCGACCGGCAAGCGGCTCAAAACGGGCCAGACACCTCCCAATAACCTGTGGTTCAATTCCAAGCTCCCGAGCGGCGGTTGCGGCAATCAGGCTATCTTTTATTAACTCAGGACGCTGAAAATTCAATTCAAACTGAAAATCATCCAGGGTAACAACTGTTTTTCCAGGGCGGATTTCCCAATCAACTCGGGGTTGGGATTCAGCAGAGCGGCCCGGTTTTAACAGCCGCGCAGCGGTTGCCTGATGAAAGATCTGCTGGTATGGAATCCAGCCGGGAATCAATGCAATACCATCATCCGCCAACCCGGCAAGTAAAGCGGCTTTTTCCCGGGCTACCGACTCAACATCTTCAAGCTGTTGCAGATGAGCAGGACCAACATGGGTAATAATACCCATATGAGGTTGTAAAATCCCGGTCAACTGTTGAATCTCTCCCGGACTGTTCATGCCAATTTCAGCCACAAGATAGTCGCCGCCAGCATAATTCAAAAGGGTCAGAGGGAGTCCAATATGATTGTTATAATTCCCGGGAGATTTTCTCACATCATATTTCTGAGAAAGGATTGCTGCCAGCATCTCTTTCACAGTTGTCTTACCACAGCTCCCGGTGATACCAATAAAATAGTCAGAAAGATTACGACGATAAGCACGAGCAAGCTGTTGCAAAGCAAACAGCGACTGATCGACAACTATCTGTGGTATATCCAGCGGCTGCTGCTGTTCAACCAGGGCGACGGCCACGCCATTTTCCACAGCATCAGCCACAAAGTTGTGGCCATCTCGCCGGCCGCCCCGAAGGGCAACAAACAGATCTCCGGGACAGCAGTTACGACTATCAATCCGCACAGAATTTATCCGCTCCGGGAGTTGCCCGGAGAGTTTCAGGGGAGTAAGTTGGTGGGCCAGATTTGCCAGCGGTATCCTATTTACGGTCAAGATCTTCCAACACCTTTCGAGCCACTTCAACATCATCAAACGGCAGCTTATTTTGCCCGATCAACTGAAGTTTTTCATGCCCCTTACCGAGAATCAAAACCAGGTCATCGGGAGCTGCCATTTCGACAGCCTCCCGGATCGCCTGGCCTCTATCGGGCTGAACCCGATAATTTCCCGATTCCATTCCAATCAGAATTTCTTCAATTATCTGCTGCGGATCTTCGGTACGGGGATTATCCGAAGTAACAATAGAAAAATCAGCCCCCCGATCGGCAGCCTGCCCCATCTGAGGTCGTTTTGCTTTATCCCTGTCACCACCGGCACCAAAAACAACTATTAAACGTCCGGTGAACAATTGATCCAAACCATTAATCACATTTTCAACAGCAGCCGGGGTATGGGCGTAATCAACGATCACAGCCGGGCTATCGGAAACCTTCTGACAGCGCCCGGGAACAGTGTTGCAACTTTCAATACCCCTTTTGACAGTATTTAAATCGATCCCTAACTCCAGCAGCAGGGCAACGGCCAGAGCAATATTTTTATAGTTATGAAGGCCGGCCAGCGAGGAGCTAAAAGTTTCCTGCCGTCCATCTGGTAGGGCCAGTTCCAGTTCTACGCCGGACAGCGAACTGTTTTTTGCAATGATATTATAATCCCCCTGCGGGCCAACGGTAACTCCGCCAACCTCACTGGCCAACCGCTCAGAGTAGTTATTTTCCAGATAAATAACAGCACGATCAGCCTGCTTGAACAACTTTTTTTTTGCCTGGTAATAAGCCTCCATATCAGGGTGATAATCGAGATGATCACGGGTCAGGTTAGTAAACCCGGCAGCAGTAAACGAAAGTCCCTCCACCCGGCCCTGATCAAGGCCGTGTGAAGAGACTTCCATAACAACTGCTGTAGCACCATCCCGATCCCACCCC
>PWOD01000194.1 GCA_003557545.1 bacterium
CCAACAGCGGTTTATCTGTCCATCCCCCCGATTTTCTCCGACAAGTCCTCCAGCCCCCATCCCATTCCCCACAACCATTCCCAAAAAACTACTCTGATAAAGCTCACCCTGATTGCTACCGATTAAGCCTCCCGTTTTATCCCTCCCAGAAATAGAAGCGTCTAAAAGATGGAGATTTTTCAGCTTCCCCCCGTTGCCAACAATCCCGAAAAATCCAACATTGTTTTCACCGGAACGATCAATCTGTAATCCTGTCAGAATCTTATTATTGCCATTAAAATTACCGGTAAACTCATTACCCTCTTGACCGAGTGGCTGCCATCCGGACCCACCATTAGCTGCCGGCCCGGCCAGAGTATCATAGCCGGCTATTCCGGAATCAAGATCCTCAAGTACTAGATAATAAGCGGAAAGTTCCTGACGGACAGAATCAAGATGGTGCCAGTTAGTAATTTCGTATGGTTCAGCCTCAGTCCCATGACCACCGGCAAAACCCCAGAGATGACCGGGGGCAAAAATGAAAAACAGGATCATAAAAAGTACAATCAGCTGTTTGGGAAGCATTTTACCTCCGAAATTATCTGCTATATTTTTACTGATTAATTAAATGACTGTTAAAAATAGATGGTTTAAATAAATTGTCCCATGCGCTGTTAAACTCTGTCCTGATTACCTGTCCTCAAGCAACTCCAGTGCATATTGAGCATATCTATTGCCCGGATCCAACTCCAGCACCTCACGGAACCGGCGACGGGCTTCATCATTATTCCCCCGGCGATGTTCGGTTACACCAATCCAATTGAGATTATTTGTATCCTGGGGGCGATGTCGATAACCCTCTAAGAAAATTCCACGAGCAAGACCGTAGTTGCCTGATTCAAACTGCCTGATAGCTTCATCCCGACGACTTTCCCAATCATAGGGGTCTTCTTCAGGTTGATCAGCTTCTACAACCTCCACAACGTCGGGTGGATCAACTTCAATTTCATACGGTGGAACACCCATTCTGTAATTAAAAGCCAACTGATGAATATCGCCAAAATCACCATAAGGAATAAAAGCATAGTCAAGCCCCATGTTTCGGGCGAAATCAAAACCCAACCCAGCCGTAAAACCATTGCCGATATCGTCCAGATTACCATCATACCCAAGACGTAAAGAAACATCATCAGTCAGATCAAAATCCAATCCTAACTTAGGACCAAACTCCCGGCTTTCTATGAGATATTCAAAATCAATGTGGGTTCTCAGCGAAATATCGAGCAATGTAGAAAAATCAACAGTCAATCCAGCGCGGGTAAGAAATGGCAGATCTTCACTACGATCACCGAACTCAATCCCGGGCCCAAAATTTGCCACAGCCAGGCCGAATGAGACCGGCAGCTCTGGATCTGGAGAATGATACTGTACCCCGGCATCGAGAGCCCTACCATTGGCCGTAGTACTATCTATATTGAGATGAATAAGTTTGACCGCAGCCCCCCATGACCAATTACCGAGTCGTTCACCATAAGCAACTGTCCCCACCAGATCGAAATCACTAAATTTACCGGTTTTTATCAGTTCTTTACCAACACGTTCCATCCGGTCTACCGAACCATAACTGAGGTAACGAACACCAGCGGCAAGACTGCCTCGAAAAAGCTGATGATTATAATCAAGATTTCCATAGCCGATATCTTCAACTATCTGCTGATAGGTAAACCGTAGATCCCTTTCAACACCGAACGGCAGACCTGCAGGGTTATAATGGAGAGCAGAGGCTCCACGGGTAACAGCAACACCAGCGCCCCCCATGGCAGGGTGGACAGCACCAGGCCTCAACAGCAACACCTCAGCAGAGGTCTGTCCGGCATCCCCTGCCAGAACTGGAGCCGACAAAAATGTCAGAAACAACGCTAAAACGAAAGTAACTTTAATGAATGATTTTATTCCCATCTCAAGATCGCCAGCCTTCCGGTTTTACTGTCGCCGGTTGAACGCTCCACAACATGGTAAAGATAATAACCAGTTGTTACCGTGGTTCCTGAATTATTTCGTCCATCCCACTTAAATCTTCTATCATCAGTAATTGTATCAAATACAAGACGTCCCGTGATAGTATATATTTTAACTTCAAACGGCCCATCCTCAAGAGAATTAAAATGAAACTGTATACCATCAGCCTCAGTTCCGGTTGAACTGGTTCCGTCTGATGGACGAAAAGGATTGGGCCCGACGGAAAGTTCAGTTAATCCGGGGCCACCCCGTTCAAAAACTGCTGTAATATTTTTATTAGCATCAACATAAATAAAACGCTGTGTTCCCTGCCCGGTCAATGCTCCCTCCCATTTCCTAAAGGGCAGAGTAGAATCAACTTTAACAGCCTCAAGACTGACTGTTTCACCCGCCAGCACAGTTGCCGGAAATGCTCTTACTTTACCATCCACAAGCACATAACCATCGCCCAGTATACTAATATTCAACTGCCTGGTAGGCAGATCAATAAAGCTAGCGACAAGCTGTTTATCAGAATCCATAAACAACTGCAAGGTTTCAGTTTCACCGGTTATATGACCGGTCCAGGAATCAAACCTGCTAAACTCCCCGGCCACTGCCTTAACAGTAACAGTTTCTCCTGTAAGCAGTGATGTGGGTTCAGTATAAGGTTGATCGTTTAGATAGATTTGACCGGTTCCGTCAAAATCGATCGATAAAAGATTGGTATCCCGGGGTGTAAAATCAGCTGTGAGCTGACGATGGTCGGAAAGATAGATGAAGGTTTGACTGTCAGCCACCGAAATATCACCACTCCAGCCGTTGAATTTCCAAAGATCATCCGGTTTGGCCATAAGTTCAACAAGTTCGCCCGCATCCCGCAAAACTGGTTCCTGGTATTTTTCACCATCCAGATAAACCTTTCCCTTCCCCTGAATTTCAAGATTAACAGAAAAACGATCAGGTTGAAAATGTGCTGTGACCGACCTGTCGGAGCTAAGGACAACTATCCCCGGGCTGTCGCCACCGGCAAGATCATCGGACCATTTTTCAAACTGCCAGTATTGATCAGGTACGGGATCTAGTTGAACAAATTGATTTTTTATCACAGGGACAGGTTGCTGATATAATTGACCATCCACCAGAACTTCCCCGGAGCCTTCAAAATTGATCGTCAACAATCTGGTTTCATGCTGTTGAAAAACAAGGTATAGCTCCTTATCTTGATCGATAATCAGCTCCTGCTGTTTATCAGTGCCAGTAAGATCACCAGCCCAGCCAACAAAATAGGCCAATTCGTCAGGCCTGGCAATTAAAGCCACAGTAGTACCATCATCATAAACCAGCGGTTCCAGATAACTGTCACCATCTACCAGAAGCTGACCCGGCCCATCTATCTGTGCAGTCAACAAAAAGGTGTCCAACTGGTCAAACAGAGCAGTAACTGTTTTATCAGCATCTATAAACAACATTTCAACCGGCGAGGTTCCCGAAAGATCACCGGTCCATTCAATAAACTCCCAGTGGGGAGCAGGTTCTGCCTGCACCTCCACAGTTTCCCCTGAAACCAGGCTAACAGGCTGTTGATAAAGCTGACCATCTACCCAAAATTGGCCCTCACCTGAATAGTTGATGGTTAACAGATTAGTATCGTGATCTAAAAATTCAGCGGTGATAGATAAATCTTGAGTAACTATCGTTGATATTTCAGTATCAAACCCGGCTAAATCTCCAGTCCATTCGGAAAAATAGGATACTGGTCCCGGTCTGGCAGTAAAATCGAGCTCACTGCCGGCGACAAAGACCAGCGGCTGAGTATAGCTGCTATCATTCACAGTAACAGTTCCGTCTCCCGCGAGGTCAACAGTAACCGTATGAGTTTCCTGACTAAAATCAGCTGTTACCGAACGATCTTCATCCATGGTTATCGTTTGAACAGTTGATGTTCCGCTAAGCTCTCCTCCCCAACCCTGAAAATACCAAAAACTTTCAGGTTGAGCCTGCAAAACAACCGTATCATCTTTAATTACCGGCAGAGGTGCGGAATAACTATCTCCATTAACCAGAACAGTTCCTGCTCCAGAAATAGTAATGTCTAAGATTCGGGATTCATGTTCTTCAAACAGGGCGGATATATTCCAGTCTCTATCTGCCAGTATTTCTACAGCTGTATCGGTTCCAGTAATATCCCCCTGCCAGCCAGCAAAATACCATATATTGTCAGGGATCACCTCGAGCAGTACTGTTTCTCCCGTCAGAATATCAACCGGCTGAGAATACAGATTTCCATTATAATGAACCTGCCCATCCCCGACTACAGAAATATCAAGCAGCTGTGTGTCATGTTCAAAGATTGCCTGTAACTGCATATTTTGATCTACTAAAAGTTCAACCGTCGTATCGGTGCTCGACAGATCTCCATCCCATCGTCTAAACTGCCAGTTGGCTTCCGGGACTGCTGCAAGATGAACAGTATCCCCCAACACCATTGTCAGAGGCTGTTGATAAAGATTACCATCATAATAAACTTCCCCTGCTCCCTGAAGATCAATCTCAAGTTGAACCAGAAGATCGGTATCCCGAATAAACCAGACTGGATCGGTTTCACCGGAATGATAAGGATAACCATCATTAACATCAATATCGGTCACCTCAATAGTCCAGCCCGAATCGGCAAAAGTCGACAGAGCTTTCATCTCAGCCGTAGTCTTCCCAATACCACCCGCACTTTGCTGAATTTCCGAGGATTCAATATCCCAAAAACTATAATTTACCTCACCACCACTTACTGTCCCAACAAGTCCGCCCAATCCACCAGCACCACTAACCTTACCGGTTGCGAAGGATTTTTCCACTGTTCCATCAAAATTATGTCCAAGCAAACCCCCGTGATTATCAACCCAGGTTCCACCACCCAACGAACCGGTAACATCACCGGTGGCATAACAGTTTGATATCAAACCACTGAAATTGTAGCCGGATAGACCACCGGTATGGGGGCCATTGGCAAAAACATCACCGGTGGCAAAGGAAGCAAAAATTAAACCATTGTAGTTATAACCAACCAGACCGCCCACACTTTCATCTCCCTCAACCCGGACTGACGAGCCAGAAAACTCCACGGTTCCCTGCTCATTTCTCCCCACCAGCCCGCCAACTGCAATGCCGTCGCCATAAATCTCTCCGGTTGAACGACTGTTTATAACCAGACCGTCCAACCAGCCCACCAGAGCCCCCAGCTGATCACGGCCGTAAAATTCTACGTCCAACAACTCAACATTAATTATTTCAGCTGACTGTTCAACAACCCCGAACAACCCCTGATTGTCTGACTGGTCCCGATTAAGGTAAACCCCGGTAATACTGTATCCCTGTCCATTAAACCGCCCTTCAAAACCAGCACCGGTAACCCCAACCGGCTGCCAACCATTACCATTATCAGCCCCGGAACCTGCCAGATCATCATAACCGTCAGATTGCTGATCAAGATGATTAACCAGAATATAATTGGCCTGCAGATCATTACGCACGGCATCAAGCTGATACCAGTCAGAAATTTCATAGGGCTGATTGATTGTACCGAAGCCTGGGCCGGGAAATCCCCATAGAACCGAGGGAAAGATAAATAACAGGACTACCATCAATGAATAAAATGGCCGGATAGGAGGAGAATTCATTAAGTACAACCGCTCCTTCAAAACTCGGTAATTAATCGGTAACAAAAGCAAAGTTAATAAAACCACTCTAAAAACTGCCTGATACAGCTATAAATATAAGAGATTAAGGTCAAAAAAGCAATTTAAAGAGAGTAAAACAGGCGCTTGATAATTTTTTTAAGAATAACTGATGATTGATCTTTGCTGCAGCTGACCGGAGAGTAATTAAAAAAGCCGGGTTTATCCAACGGTCAACTGTTATCCTCAGCCTCAAAGATCATACGAGCTTGATAAGAAGAACGAACCAGAGGACCAGCCACTACATTATGATAGCCAAGATGTTGAGCAAAATCGCGCCAATCATCAAACTCACCGGGGGTAACCCAGCGCTCGACCGGAAGATGTTTTGAGGTGGGTCTAAGATACTGGCCGACTGTTAAATATCGAACTCCGCTTTTATAGGCCTCTACAATCGTTTGGGTTATCTCCGACGAGGTTTCTCCCAGACCCAACATTAGACCAGTTTTAGTTTTAAACCCCCGATCGGCAGCGGTTTTTAACAAACGTAAGGAGCGGTGGTAGGAAGCAGCAGGACGCACCTCAGGATAGAGCCGGGGAACAGTTTCCAGATTATGATTAACCAGATCGGGCCGGGACTCAAACAAACAGTTCCAACTGGCGATTGAACCAGCAAAATCAGGAACAAGTACTTCAATTTTTAAATCTGGATTAAGCTGTCTGACCAGTTCAATAGAACGAGCCCAATGTTGGGCACCGCCATCAGCCAAATCATCACGGGTAACAGAAGTTAAAACCAGGTGGTCAAGCTCTAATTGAGCGACAAGTTCTGCCAGTTCTTGTGGTTCTGAGCTGCTTGGTGGTTCCACAGCCGAACCATCTATATTACAAAACCGGCAGTTACGAGTACAGCTCTTACCCAGCAGAAGAAATGTGGCAGTTCCAGCAGACCAGCATTCAAACCGATTCGGACAGAATGCTTCACGGCAAACAGTCTGTAACTTGTGGCGACGGATAATCCGTTCCAATCGATAAGCCTCAGAAGTAGGTTGATAAGGGTTTGTCAGCCAAGCAGGTTTTTGCAAAATAACCACCGGGAGAGAATAATTTCCACCAACACGGAGCTATCGACTAACGAGACAAGCGGCCAGTTATCAACTCGGCAAGATTAATAACAAGCCCCAGTTCTCCCCGACCAAAGCCTGTTTCACGGGCAATAGAATCGATACTGAGCCCTCGTCCATAATAATATTTAAAGACTTCCCGATAACGGGGCGCGATCCCGACTTTGTTTAATTCGTCGTCAGGATAATGCCATATAGGTACCTGCTCTTTTGACTTTACAGGATGTCGCGTTCCCGGATTGACAGCTTTACGAAGTACAGTCTGATTACGCCGCCGTGATTGTGAAAAAAAGTTTTTTTGAATTCGCTGACGCCAGAGATAGACTAATAATATAACCAGAGCAAGCAGCGGAATACCCCAGTACCAGGGATAACCATCACCGGTCGATGCAGCACCTGTTGCAGAAACAGCCGGAGTATCAATTAAATCTTCCTCAAAAAGCAGCGGGCCGGTCGCTAATTCAACTGTAAAATAAGGTGTCCCAGGAGCTCGCACAGATGAAATTGTCCGGGCCAAACGCTGCTGCTGAATAAGCGAATCTAATAGTTCTGATCCTGTATCATCCGAAGCTGTATCAGACTCTGCCGGCTGCTCGGAATATAAGGTCTGTTGTTCAATATCAGAGCTTTCCTCGGTTTCTGAGCGAGGCGGTGGTGGCAGAGGCCGGCGACGGCGTGGTGGTTCTTCTGGGGTGGTATCCGGGGTTTCCTCAGGTTCTTCAGGGGGCTCAGTCGGCGTATCACGACGAGGGTCTACCGGAGGTGGAAGCCG
>PWOD01000163.1 GCA_003557545.1 bacterium
GACCGTTATCCGCTTTGACACCAAGAATAATGTACCCGCCGTTCAGGTTGGAAAAATCGTTCGCAAAGGCACAGGTGGTTTGCACCACATCGAGTGGATTCCAGCCTTTTTTAAACTCCAGACGTTCCCACTCAACGGCTCGTCCGTGGAGAAGGTCTTTTAAACTGACGGGTAAATTCATATGAAATCACTGTCGTTTTGAAATTTTAATATCCTACGATATTTATCAGAAAATTCGACAATCACCAGTAACTTTTACCATCCGTTCGTGCCAGATGTAATCGTCAACGCTTGGGTAACCTTCGAGCTGGGTTTGAAGTTCGGGAATGCCGATATCGTAAAGAATAAACCTTTGATCGGAACAGGTACGGGAAATAATATCAGATTCAGCCAGCTCACCAGACACAATAATCTTCTCTTCTGGATATGCTTTATAATTGGAAGCATCCCGATGGCTGTAATCAATCTCTGTATTAACCATTTTCATCTCCTTGAAACCATTCTACCAATAGCACTGTCAAATAACAAAGACTCCCAACCCACACCACCCCCCGCGGTTTTAAAACATCCAACTATATCAAGATATACTCTCAAGCATAACTTCGCCCCAACCATCTGAACTTCTGACAAACGCTAATAAATGGGATCTTTTTACCTCAAAAAGCTCTGAGATGAATTTGAGAACCGGGCCGGAGTTGTTCGAATCCGGTGGGTGGTTTTCCATTTAATTCTATGCCCAATTTGCCGGGTGGATATTTGGATTCGATCTCCGGATAGTATTCAAGCACCGTTTTCATCACAATCATAAACGGTTCAGGAGTTTCAGTTGGAATTCGATCGTAAGGAACTCCGGTGATTTTTTGTAGAGAAGAATCATAGGTAATCGTAATGGACTCTTTAGTCGAAGGAACATTTTCTTCCACGGTGCTAATAGTTAGTGTCGGGCCAACTCCTTCGGAAAGATTTTTATAAAATTTCTGGCACTCAGATAAAGCAAGTTCAGCCCAAATTTTTAATTTTAAATTCGGTGGTCCTTTTTTAAGAAATTTTTTCAACGCTTTAATTGACCTGAGTGTCCCGGCATGACCAAGAATCATAAGTGCTTTTTCATAAGCTTCCTCGTTTGATAAAAAAGTTGTCAAAATACTTTGATATCGTTCAAATTCCACGTCAGACAACAGAACTTCTCCCGACGGTGGTAGATATTGATGATGCTTTTCTATCCATTCCTTAGCGGCGATCGCTTCCGGCGAGTCGAAATCCTCTACCTCAATAAAATCAATCCCATGAAATATTGGCTCTGTAGAATCCCCGTTTGACCCTGTCATACCCAGTCCCTCCCATTTAAATTTTTGAACCTGCTATCACATTTGCTTATTAGGTCACACGATCAGATAACGATTAAAACACTTTTTTCTGTCGTTTGTCTTTTTCACAAACCGGATAGATTTTTATTCTGCTCTTTAGAAACTCGCTGACTTATAATGATTGTCAGCTTGATTGTTACTTCATCCTTAGTTTGCAAATCCACAAAACTACCTCCCAGGTCCCAGTTTTTTCTTTCAAGCATCCATCAAAAACTAACTGCTAAAGCAACCTTCCAATTCAGTTATTCCTCCGCCTCAATTAACAACAGCCGTTTACTGAAACCACCTCTATTATCTTTTTTCTTTTTCCGAATGGTTTCAAGAAAATCGATGTCTTCACAATGCATACTAGCAAGTGCGCGGATCACTTCGAGAATGTCGGCCAGTTCTTCCGGTTTGTTTGACTCCAGGTATTCATCAACCTCTTCCTGTAATTTTTCTTTCAGTTTTGCCTGGTATTCTTCATCGTTCAGTTCACGGATTTCATATTCTTTGCCCGCTTCCTCAATGATCTCGGGGATGCGGTCTCGAATCAGTTTGTCATATTGAATCTTTTTACTCATAGGTCAGGCCACCAGCTCTTCCGGGGTGATTTTTTTCTCAACGGTTACACTGTCAAGGTTATCATAAATTCGCAAAACCAGCTCCCGGAGTTGTTCAACCTTCTCGGTCTGATTATCCGGGGCAGGTCGTTTATAAAATTTCTGGTAGGTTGCAGTCAAATCAGTTTTGATCAACTCGTCATCCGTCGATAGACAGCGGTCCAGATGTTCAGGCAGGCGACGATAGCGAAATTCATCGGTCAGGGATAAGAGTCGGTCCGATTTCTTGCGATTAATCGTTGGGCGCGTGGGAACGAGATTCCAGAAACGGTTAACCGGCAGCCGGGACCAGGGTAAAAAATGATCCACGTCAAAGGAAGATGGAAGGCTGTCGCCGGTGTAAAAATCGATAAAACCGTTTTCCCGGTAAAAACTTTGATATTGATTTAAAGGTTCACGTTCACCGAACCGGGTGGATAGGACACGGAAAAAAGCGCCGTGATCAAAAGATTCCTCATCACCCTGGTAAGCCAGGCACTGTTCATACCACTGGCGGGTGATGATCGAATCAATCCAGAACCGAAGTTCCTGCAGCTCTTCGTACACCCGACTGGCAATCAGAATGTGAAAATGCTCTTTCATCTCCAACTGCAGATAACTCTCCGCCCGGCTGTTGGCGATAATCTGGTTGCTCCCCTTCTGAATAATCGTATCAAACTCACCACGCACAAGCGAATGTCCATCAAGATAAGCGGTAAACAGCGGCGCCACCTCACCTCTAACGTTACGCACATGACGCACCGGCATCTCAATCACCGTGCGCCGAATCTGCTGCAGGAGTTTCACATATGGAGTAGGAAGATCGGTTGCCGTTTCAATCCGTTCCAACATCTTCAACACCGCTTCCGCTGTATCCAGACTAAAGCCTTCATCATCCAGAGCTGAAAACTCCGCTTCAAAGGCTTCAAAATACCCCTCAATCGCTGTACGCTCACTGCTCCCCTGCCTGATTCGACTTTTCCAGAGGGGCCAGTAATAACGTAAAAATTTCTTGGCCAGGTAAATACCGGGCACATAGTGAAACCCATTTTCAGAATCCTCGGTGGGATGTTCAATCACATAATCAATCAAAGCTTTCAGCAGGGCATACTTATACGTGGAAGATTTACTACCAAATTTAAGAATAGCTTCGATCTGTCTGGGAGATTCCATAATACGGAAAGTCTACAGGCAAAACAGCTTAAATTCAAGCCAACCAAAAACACCACCCTCCACCCCCAACAGGTTCAAACCTCTCGAAAACATCTCCATGCTCTCCCGATGGCACTTGCTAATAAAAAAATTCAATCACTTGAAGGTTTGTTCAATTGTTCAAACGTATTAAAACCGCATCTATGACCCTCTAAACAGCTCCATATTCCAAAACCGCGCTGATCACTTGAAGGTTTGTTCAATTGTTCAAACGCGACCTTACATCTGGCGGCGGACTACTTCTCGTAATTCCATTACATGCTCGATTATTTCCCGACGTTTTGTAAAATATCTGACGTAAGGTCCTTCCGTTTCAAACCGGGCCAGGTCAGCGTCACGCAAAGTTTTAAGATGATGCGAAACAGAGGATTCGCTTCGCCTGAGTTTTCGACGCAATTCCTGCACAGTCATTGGTTTTTCTAATAGGAACATTAAAATCTGAAAGCGAATCCCATTGGCAAGCGCCTTCAAAACCTTAATCAGCCGGTAGTCTTTCTCATCCATTTAAAACACCCCCTTTCTATTGCAAACCATTATACCTCCCCCAAGACGTTTGAACAATTGTTCAAACGTCTTGAAGGCGTATCTATGCTCTCTTTGAGGGGCTTGTTCGGAAAATAATGATCACTTGAAGGTTTGTTCAAACGTGTTGAGATGAAGGAGTGTGAGGGTTATTCTGGGAGTTTTTTTAGATGGAGTTTGGTGCTGCGAGTAGCACGGGATTGGCGATGGGCGACTGTCAAGAAATAATCGGCATTCCAGGCCAGGGCGGAAGCAATATGTAGGGAATCAAGAGCACACAATTTATTTTTTTCGAGTAAATCGATGCTGGTCTCTATTACTTCTGGCCAAAGCTCACAGATAAACATATCCTTTGTCTCTTGAAAAAATTGTGTTTTGATTTTTTTATATTCCACAGCAAAATTTTTTTGGTTGCGTTTAAGACGGTTTAGAGCAGAAATCATTTCAGGCAAGCAGATAACCACTTATTGCAAGTTGCGAGGCCTGCCGGCAGTGTTCTGCTACCTGCTGACTGCCGGGTTCCACAATGTAACGTTTTGCAAGTGCGGATGGGTCACAAAAAAGTTTCAACGCGCTTCGGAACGTTCTTTGATTATCTCTTCACTAAGCGATCCGGATTCCAGGGGGAGACGAACCCCCGGCTGTTTCCAGGCAAGATCTTCATCTTGTCCGGGGGGGATCAGTTTTGCGACAGGCCGACCATAACGGGTTATATTTATTTTTTCCCCCTTCTCGACCTGATCAAGGTATTTACTGGCGTTTTGTCTGAATTCTGTAAATGAAGCAATTTTCATAATATCCTCCTTTCTGTACAAATAAGTGTCCAACAATTGAGTAAAAAAAGCAATTTTTCAAAATCGCTGTACCATGTCAAATTACTGTCGATTAATTTTTCGAAGTAAGCTTGGTCATTTCCGCCAACAAAGTTACAGCCACTACTCTGAATTAATTTCGGATGGAATACTGTTCTGGCGCTGGCGGGGGTTGGCGTTTTTTATTCTAATCAAACTATCATCGAAGCGATTATCTATGATCATGAAGTGCGTTCACGTTTATAATCCGCGAGGTTCAGAGGAAGATTTATTAGATGATTCTATCAGTTCGTCTTCTAACTCTATTAACAGATTCTGGTAAGTGTCCCCCTCATTATGAGTGACAAAATCAATAAAACCATTAATTATTACATTCGTGACATTTATCTAATTGCGCAAACCTGTTTTTGAGTTCCTCTTCCTCGTATTCTTTCACCAGCGGCCGCGCTTTTTCGTATAACTGCCGGGCTCGGTCGGGATCATGTGGTATTTTTTCATTAGGTCGAAACACCGAATACATATCGCCCCAACCGATATAAAGCCAGGGTTCGTCAGGATATTCGCTGATAGCCTGTCTAAAACGAGCTTCGCCCTCCTCAATCCGGCCAAGCTCAAAACAGACTTCAGCCACATAGCGACGGTGCATGATTAAAATTGATTCTTCTGTTTTAGGAAACAATTCATAATACTCGTCAACATACTGAATCAATTTTTCCAAATATTCTTCATTTTCCGCAGCGGCACTCCTGATACAGAGGCCAAATTCCTGGGACCAGTTAAGCAGCAAATAATTCAATGAAAATTTTCTGTCCAGTTCCTGGATACTATTGATTTTTGAGTCTGCATTTTTCTTAATCCACTCCCAGGCCTCTAACCAACAATCTGCTGCAGCAGAAAAATTGTTTTTTCCAAAATGTTTATATCCTTTTCGCACCAATCCCTTGAGCCTACGGGATTTATACTTATCTTTTAAACTACCTATTATAGAGGTTTTTTTATTGATACAGCAATATTTATATTTTTTTCCACTAGCGCAAGGGCACGGATCGTTTCGTCCTATTTTTTTACTGATTGCACTTCACCTCGAAAGCTGTTTTTTGATACCAGCGCTGCCGGATGTTATCGTCTTTAACTCTAATCAATCCATCATCGGGGCGTTCATCTATGATCCTGTAGCGCGTTCCCGTGGACAAACCGGGATAGCCTCGGGGATCACTGCATTCGACAGTTGCTCCTGGATTCATATTTTTCATATCTCGCTCGCGCCGTTGAAGACGCTGCCAGCAGCGTTTTGCTTCTTCCTCAAGGTGCTGTTTATATTGCTCCGCTTCCTCTTCAATAATTAATTTTTTGTTTAGAAGCCAATCGAAAACACGTCCACGCATACGCCGGTTTTTAAATTCAAACCAGTCCTCGCGAATTTCCATTTCAAAGACAAGGTCCTTGAAACACCTGAACGCACCGCTGCCCTGGATAGCGTTCAACAGGCAATCACGTTTACTTTCATCATCAAGTGAAAAAGCGAAATCCTCCATATCCCGCCAGTCCTCGCCGGTATCGCTACCAGGCAGGGGAACAAACCGGCCCTCCGTATCATTCATTATTTTTAAACGAATCTGCTCATCCTCTGGAAAAGTATCATATTCGCAGAGCACAATCACTTTATTTTCCTTTAGATCCAGGTAAGACAAAAATCAGACGTGTCATGCTCAAAAGCATTGCGAAGCATATCAAAATCAACATCTTCAAGAAAAAAATTAAACCTTGCCATTAGTAATCAGCCTCACTACAGGGATGGTTACCACTCCGTCCATGACGAAAAATTCAAAACCACTGGATACCAGGTCAAGCCCTAGGACGTTATTCGTTCCCAGTATGACGATAATAGATGTACCCTGTCACGATAACCCCGTGCATATTATCGTATCAAAACCAGCTAACCAGATACAACAAAATCGGGAACAATATCAGTAACCACAGATTACGCGGATTTTTACAGATTACAAGCCAATTCAAGATTAGCTTCATTTTTTTGAGCACTTTGACAACAGCAAACTGGATTTCCTTTGATGTTACCCATACACCTATATCCCCTTACACCCATACTTTGTATCCCACACTCGCCATTAAAAAAAATATATCCACACAACATCTAACTCGCTTAATCTAACCGTTTTTTTGCCTTGAGCTGTGTAATCTGCTTTACTCCGTGGTTCCAACTCCTGAATTTCCTGTTGACTTTATCTGGATTATTTCCAGAAAATCCAGGCAATTGATCGGGTTTCAATTATGAAACTTTTCTAACATTTTAGTGGCGTTTTGGTAGGTTATTTTTGTTTTTGCCTCCGGGTAAGCCAGCCAGCGATAGTCATCATGCTCAAAGGAAAGAGTAACTTCAGCATCATCCGGGACCTTACCGGCGAAATAATAGACCGTCTTATCCATCAGCTGATTATCGTGGGTGTATTTGTAGTTAAACTTATATTTAAATTCCTCATCGATTTGAACGCTAGCAGACGAAATCGATGTTTCCTCCTCCAGCTCCCTGAGCACGGTCTCCACAAGGTCTTCGCCGGATTCCAGATGCCCTTTAGGAAAACTCCAGTGCCCGCCGGGATATAACAGCAGCAGATACTCCCGCTTCCCTTCAGACTCCCGATAAGGAATAATCCCCGCCGATGTTTCTTTGACAGCCATTATTAAAAACTCCTCGTTAACAGTTTACACTACCAAATATCCACATACCTGCATATCCTCATATACAAATATGTGACCAGGTCAGTGCGAGCTTTTATTCTTCTTTCACCCCCCCCTGCCCTTATATTATAACCGATCCCCAACTGGTATCCAGACATGCGGATATGTGGATAATTGTTTTTTGGGGACTTTAATTTCGGATGATTTTATCGATTTTCACTGTTTATGGTCAGTGCGGCAGAGCGGGATCATCTCCGCCGGCTTTTTTACTATAAAGGATTCCCAC
>PWOD01000017.1 GCA_003557545.1 bacterium
AAAAACATTTTCAACTCCCATCTCAGCTGCTGTCCCCGGCATAAGTTGCATTAAGCCCTGGGCACCGGCCGGACTGACCGCCATTGAATCACCGGCTGACTCCATCCGCATAACAGCATAAATCAATGCCTCCGGCAGAGAAAATTGTTCGGCGGCGTCGGCAATAATATCACTTAGTTCCTCAGAAGATGGCAGCTCAACCTGAGCAGACTCAATTAGATCCAGATCGAACAGTTTATGGCCCCCTTCAACCGGTCGGTCAAGAAGTTCTATTAGACCAGACTCAGAGCGGCGCAAATAGATTCCCGCTGCCGCATCAATGCTGGTTATATTTAAAAAAACTAAAATTGCCAGTGCTAAAAAAAATAGTTTCATTTCAAACTCCCGGGCGATCATTCTGCTGCTCGACCAAATTTAGGGTTCAAATATAGCTGTTCTAAACTCCAGAAAATCACAGCAGCTACAAACAGAAAAATCAACCTTGCAGGTGCCCCAAAACTCAACAAACCCAACCAGCCAGCCACGGCAAGGAGTTTCAAAAAATCTCTTTTCTTACCTTCAACCGAAAAAAACCAGCCCAGTACAGGAAGAAAAATAACCGCAATCAAACGGCCACCCTCAGGCAGAGCTGGAAACAGCTCCGGTAAATAAATGAAGCCTGGAATGATCAGCAACAGGAGAACAAAAAATATCAGGTCCTCAAGATAAAGCGGCTGTTCACTCCAGTCTGCTTTGGGCCAAAAAAACAACACAGCCCCAACGACCAGTCCAATTAAAAGTTCCTCTGAACCGAGCAGTGGAGCAAACCTATAGGGATAATAGATCAGGCCAGTTCCCAGCATACCGGCCAGCAAATACCAGCCATAGGCACGGCTTCCACGACGCCAGCCTAGACGTAAAAAACCAGCCATAATAACTCCCGTGAGCACGGGATGACTCCAGCCAAAGGGGGCAAAAAATATTACTGCAACCCCGGCAACTATCCAGTTGTAAAAGGTTTCATCATAAGTAATTCCTAACAGAAGCAGAATGGCTCCCAGAAAAATAAATGCCAGCGAGTAAAAAACCGAGCTGAGTGGAGCGATGGTTCCATTATACAGTTCTGCCGGAAGATTCCCGGCTATCAGATACCGCTGATTCTCCTCGAGCACCGTCTCTGGTTCAAGTTCAACAACCTCCACACCTCGGCGCCATATATCAGTCAGTTTATCAACAAATCTATCGGGATAATAGCTGTCAGGTCCTGGCAAAATAACTCCCATTTCTGTTTCTGGACCGGGTCCCAGCAAAAACAGCTCAAGCTCCTCAGGACTATTCAAAACCAGGAAACTCGATCTGTTCTTGACCAGTGGGCTCTGTGGTTTTGCCAGCGGTTTATCAAAAAGTTGAGCAGGCGACAGGCTGGTTTCTAAAACATAAACATCAGGAAACCAGCTGCCGTCAAATCGCTGACCACGGTGGTCTCGATAGATCGATAGTTCGGGAATAGAATGGTTGACGAGACGGTAGATTGAACGCTGTTCAATAATCATATAGGTTTTTTCAGATCTAATATCAATCTCTCTTAACTGCGTAAATACAAACGGATTAAGCGGCAGTTGGGTTCGATAAAAATCAAACAGCTCCTGCCCGGTAAAAACACTTACCTCTCCCCGAGATACCAGATCTCCCAGCCTCTGCAAACGTAACATCCGAGGGCTGTCCTCCCGATAAATCTCCACCTGACGACCGAAACTCTCAATACCCAGCCGATGGAATAAAAGGCTGCCCGTGAAAAAAATTAACAGTCCAATAATTAGATAACGTAAGGGTTTCGCTAATTTGATTTTAACTCACATCCGAACTTAGATAGGCTTCGATAAATCCGTCAAGCTCACCATCAAGAACCTTTTCAAAACTATTTATTTCATATCCGGTCCTGTGATCCTTAACCTGTTGGTAGGGATGGTTCACATAGGACCGAATCTGGCTGCCCCACTCTATCGACTGCTTGGCTCCTTTGATCTCTTTGATATCATCCTTCTGCTGCTGGATTTTCAACTCCAGTAGACGTGATTTCAAGATTTTCATGGCAGTAGCACGATTTTTATGTTGACTCCGTTCATTCTGACATTTCACTACCAGCCCGCTCGGCTGGTGGGTGATTCGCACAGCACTATCGGTCATGTTAGCATGCTGGCCGCCCGGGCCACTTGACCGGAAAGTATCAACGCGGAGATCGGATTCATCGATTTCTACTTCATCATCAATCTCCAGATCAGGTGCAACCTGAACCGCCGCGAAGGAAGTGTGACGCCGACTGTTAGAATCAAAAGGAGAGATTCTAACCAGCCGATGAACTCCTGATTCTCCCTTTAACTTTCCATAGGCATAGCTGTCATCCAACAACATAGTTAGATTTTTGATACCGGCTTCTTCACCGGGAGAAATATTGAGAATTTTATAATCAATCGACTCACTCTCAGCCCAGCGTCTGTACATCCGAAACAACATTTCAGCCCAATCGTGGGCTTCAGTCCCGCCAGCTCCCGGATTGATTGACAGAATTGCTCGACGATCATCATACTCTCCATCCAGGTAGAGTTGCCAGCGCAACTTACTTAGAAGGTTTCCAACCGTCTTAAGACCCCTGTTTAACTCCGCCTCAAATTCAGCCTCTCCTGCTTCTTCTGAGAGTTCCAGCATCAGCTCCAGCTCATCCAGCTTTTCCTCTAACTGTGATATTCCTTCTATCTTCCTGTCTATCTCGCTGGCCTGCTTTGTGATACGACGAGCCGCCTGCTGATCGTCCCAAAAATCGGGCAGAGTCATCCGGGCCTGTAACTCTCGCTGAGTTTCCTCTAATTCAGACAGGTCAAAGATAGTCACTCAGTTCGATCAATGCTTCCCGTAATTTTTCCAAACGATCCCTATACTCACCATTATTCACTAAAAAAACCTCCTGTTTTCAAACAATTCAGGGTCAGTTATTATCCCCCATATTTTAAATTATTTCTATAGTTTAAAACAGTGGGTTTTCTCTAAAAGAGCTCCAACCGAAGAAATTTAAAGGGAATCGTAGATGGGACAGTAAAATTGACAGCCTGACTTGTTAAGCTAAAAACTTTATTCTATCCTTTATCCTAACAGAACAACGGGGCGAAAGATTACCCTGAACGTTTAACTATAACTGAACGGAGGAACGACCATGACCGATACTAATGACAGCTCTAACACAGGCAAACTATTTGAAAGTTTTGTTGAAAAGATCAAGTTTTTACGATCGGAGGAGGGATGTCTCTGGGATCGACAGCAGGATTTTGAGTCAATGTGTCCCCACCTGATGGAAGAGGCACGAGAGGTGGTTGAAGCCGTGCAGAGCGGGGATATATCAAGTGTCCGGGAAGAGCTGGGGGATCTATTATTACATGTCGTATTTTTTAGCCAGATCGCCGCAGAATCAGGCGAGTTTACAATTACCGATGTGATTCATGAAATTAAACAAAAAATCATCCGACGCCATCCACATGTGTTTGGCGATTTAGAACTTTCCAGCACCGAGGAGATAGTCACCAGCTGGGAAAAAATCAAACAGGAAGAACGGTCCAATTCCTGAGCTGAAAAGCTAATTTATTATTCAACATAGCTGAAACTAACCTCCAGAGATTTTCTGGAAAAGCAGGTTTCAAACCAGTTTTCCGCCGGGCTCTCCTGAAAATTTATCACTATTTCATCTGTATCAAAGGTCGCTTCAATTTCCCTGAGTTCAGACAGCAACTCCTCTGAGAGAAACACAACCTGCCCGCTGGCAATTAACCTGTTGACAGTGGTCAATAGCTTCTCCTGTGGGAACTCCCCGGCCGGAGAACAGCCATTCAGCCGTAAAATCTTCCCAAACAACCAGTTTTCAAACAGTTTTTCCGGTAAAAAAGAATGAAGTTTGCGGGGCAAAAGATAGCTGAGCAAAAAAAGCTTTTCAACCGATGGTTCTCCAGAAATCATCAGGATGCCGCTACCCCGATAGGGTAACAGATCAGTTTGCCTGCTTTCCAATCGATAAAATAGATGAACATAGAGCCAGAGAAAAAATCGGGTCCAGAGACGGGGAAGAAAAAACAGCAGTAGCCCGGTCACCACAAGAGTTGCCGCTCCCACGATAAACAGTACTGTCTGGGGACCATAACCAAGCAGCTCAACCAGCAAAACATAGACGGCCGCCGAAAGAATAACCCCGGTAAATGTAAAAACATTAGCAGTCGCCAGCAAATCTCCCTTTTTGTCGGCCGGGGGTCTTTCCTGCAATGCCGTCTGAAAAGGGATTAAAAAGAGAGCGGAGAAGATTCCACTGATGAACAGCCAGAAATAAGCTGCGGCGGGGGTGCTATCAACCAGCGACAGGAAAAACTGGCTGAAGGTAAGACCTGATGCTCCCAGAGGTATAAGACCAAGTTCAACCTTTTTTTCGGACCAGCGACCGGCCAGTAAACTACCTATTCCAATCCCCAGGGCCAGCGCCACAAACAACAGGCTGGTCAATAGTTCACCAACCCCCAGTACTTCCAGACCATACACGTTGATAACAATGGTAAGAATTCCACCGGCCATCCAGGCATAGGCAAATCCAATTATTAGGATGAACAGAACCCGGTCGCGCAGGATCCAGCTAAGACTGCGGGCAAAACGGTTCAAAGGAGAATAATCAATCGACAGCTGCGGGGCGGCCGGCGGCAGCGGTCGAATTAGCCAACCACTGAACAATCCGACGGCAGAAATAACAAAGAAAAAGATCCCCAACAGATAGGCCGGAGCCATTTCAAGCATAACTCCTGCCAGGGCCACCCCCAACAAAATGGCTGCATAACTTGACATCTGAAGCAAACCGTTCCCTTCAGACAGCTGTTCATAATTAAGCAACTCCGGAATAATTCCATATTTTGCCGGACTAAAAAAAGCACTCTGGGCAAACATAAAGAAGATCATCAGAAGCAGCATATGAAGGTTGCCCTGCCAGGCGGCAAACCCGGCCACGGTCATCACCAAAAGTTCTGCGCCCTTGGTCCAGAGAATAACTGTTCGCTTACTATAACGATCGGTCAACTGACCGGCCAGGGGAGAAAAGAAGATAAACGGCAGGGCAACAAAGGCCATGGCACCGGCCTGTTGCTCGCCCCCCACCATCTGTACCGCCAGCAATAAGTAGGTCTGCCGCAGAGCGTTGTCGTTTAAAGCTCCCAGAGCCTGAGAAATAATCATCGCTGTAAAACTCTTGTTTTTAAATAGTTTAAACATCAACAGGGCTCCTTTTATCTAAGGTTATCCAGTTCTGTTCAATAATTCCCAGCAGTAATAATATCAAAACAGCAGCCAGAGTAACCCAATCACCATAACGTGTGTAGAACGGGATTTGCTGGGGCTCGGGCAATCTAGCCCGAATAGTCCCCTGCTGATAAGGCGATAGATAGCTGATAAATCTACCCCGGGGGCCGATAATAGCAGAAACACCGGTATTGCCTGCTCGCAGTAGCGGGCGGGCTGTCTCCACAGCCCGCATCCGGGCCTGATAGCCATGTTGAACATGGGAAGCTCTGCTGCGTGACCAGCTATCGTTAGATATGGTAATCAGCAGATCAGCACCAGCTTTCACCTGATTTCTAACCAGACTGTTAAAAGCACTTTCATAACATATCTGGACTCCGATTTTAGTAAGTTCAGAAGCCGACTCAAGTTCTATCAATCCACCCTTTTTTCCGGGCCGGTAACCATGCGTGCCCGTCCGGCGGGCCAGCCGCTCTAACCAGCCATAACGGCCCATCAGTGGAAAATACTCCCCTCCCGGGACAGGAATCCTTTTAGTGTAGAAACCGGCTATATCAAGGTCTCGATCAACCAGCAGAGCTGCATTCAAATAATCCAGCTCCCGAGGTTTAGGATCATAGACTGTGGCTCCTAAAAAAATATCAAATTGCCGGTTAGTAACCTGCTCGATAAAATTTTTAAACCCAATATCCGGCCATTCAAGCTGCTGATCTGAGACCCTAAAGGAAGGCCGAACCAGAACTGTCTCAGGCCAGACCACAAGATCTCCCGGTTGAGCCCCGGCCAGCGTCAAAACAGCCAGCCTCTGACGCTGTAGCTCTCCCGGAGAAGCTATTGCAGGATCTACAGAACTAACATCAGGTTGAACAATTAAAACTTCTCGCTCAGTTAACTGTGGTGGCATTGAGTAAAATCCATAAAACCCTGCTATGAGAAAAATTAATAGTACTGTTCCACTTAGAATAACGGTGCGCAATCGACATTTATCAGTTAACCAGGCGGCAAAAGCCAGGGCAGTAAACAGCCATAAACCACCCCAGAGATACTCCCCCATCCACCTAACCGGTTGAATTAACTCGGTTCGAGCTGCCAGGGCCATTGCGATTCTACTCCAGGGAAAAGCAACGAAACGCTGGCCGAATAAACCAACCTCAAGCAGCCATTCAACTCCTATCCAACCAGCAACAGCTATATATAGTGACCCTTTTGACAGCCTCAGAACAACCGCCCAGAGGGCAAAATATAACCCCAGGACAGACAGAATCAGAGGTAAAACTAAAGGGGAATAGGAATAAAACCAGTAGGTGTGTAAAAGATAAAAAACAATTCCAAATAGTAGCCCTGATCGCCCGGCTTCTAACCAGGAGCCAGCCCGGTCAACCGCCAGATAAAGCAGCATAAAACCAACAGGAACCAGTAGATAAAATCCCCAGGGTGGATAAGCCAGACCAGAGATAATACCCCCGGCCAGAGCCATCAGACCGGGTTTATATTTTAATAGACTTTTGACCAGCCCAGAAATCATTGGCATCCTCAACAGGTATATGTATAAATTAAGCCGCTTCAGAATAAACAGTTAAAATTATTATAACCACTCAGTCTGGATAACAAAGAAAATTAGCATTTAGATGAATATTAATTATAACCGGAATAGAACAAAAAATCAGTCGACCGAATGATATGGATGGTTGGTTCTCAGGGCATAACATCTATAGAGCTGTTCGACCACGACCAGCGCAGCAACCCCCTGGTTAAGCACAAGGGATCCAAGTGACCATGACCATCCAGCAGTCTCTATCTGCTTACTGCTGAGCCCAGCTTTGCCGCCAATTAAAAAATCCACCCTGGAAACTGTCCTGAGCTTTTTAATCAACCAGTTATGAAGTGCTTCAGTGGTAATCTGCTGTCCCCCGGGATCAACTGCAACCAGCTGTCGGGGAGAAAGTTCAACCGGCGGGCTGTCAGTAACAATCTCCAGCTTAACATCGATAATTCTCTTCTGATATTGGTAGATCGCCTGACTGATACCGGCGGTCTTAAT
>PWOD01000129.1 GCA_003557545.1 bacterium
AACAGGGTAACCTCCTTATATACCTTCTCACCCTCCTTAACAAACTCAGGCAAATCAGGGCTGGTATCGTAAAGCCGGCCTCTTAACTCGGCCTTTTCCTGCAGCTGTTTTCCAACTTTAACAAAAAACTCCTTCTCCTCAGGACCAATCTCTCTCAATAGTTTTTCTTTTCCCGGCTCCTCACTCCGGGGCAACAATTCCTTTATTTTAAGTCGTAATAACTCGGAAAATATTAAGAGAGAAGCAGAGGCCCCACCCACCGTCCAGCCGGAACAATGTTCAAGATGATTGGTGAAATCCTCTACCAGTCCGGCCAGACTGATCTTGCTCAAAGGCAGATCTTGCTGGCGCGCCAGGTCAAGCAGACCTTCCAGCGGCCCTCTGTAATCCTCCTGGTATATCTCGTAATTAAGCTTCAACCGTATCCTCTCCCGACAGTTTCTGATCGTAATATCGCTTGAGTTCCTGTTTGCTATCAATTCCCCCGTCCAACTGATACTCATACAGAGCATCCAGTATATCTCCCATACGAGGGCCCTGTTTAATTCCCCATTCTTTCAAATCGCCACCACTAATCAATGGTTCTACCGGTTTAACTTCTTTCTCATAAAAGGTGAGATTTTTAACAATTCTTGAGGATTCAGAGGCTTTCAATGCAACCATTACCTCAGGCTGATTGATAAAATTCAGTAACTTATAGAGACGAGACCTGCGGCTGGCAAACTCAACCTCAGAACGGATTTCATCAAACCGTTTAAACTGCTCAAGAATCTTTTGCTTTTGCTGGTTAAACATCAACCGGCTGGCAAACCGCTCAGCCGACCCCCTTTCCAGGGGACGACTGATCAGACAGTAATAAACCATCGCCGGGTAATCTAACCCAGACTCACTCTCCAGCAATCTTGCCGCCCGGGCAAACCACATACTCATATCCGGGACCAGCCTTAAATCACGCTCGATTTTAACAAAAACTTCTAACCTGTATAGTTTTTTTATAACCGCCCACGGCGCAGGTTCAACAAATACTTTGTCCAACTCCTCCCGGACCCGATCGCCACTCACCGAATCAAACAGTTCCCCGGACAAAGCAGTACGCATCTGCCGGTAACTGCCCTTTTCAATGGTAAAATCAAACCTTCCGGCGAACCGCAGCGCACGGAGAATTCTAATGGGATCATCCAAAAAACTCATTGGATAAAGAATTCTTATCAGCCCCTTCTCCAGATCACGCCGTCCACCAAACAGGTCCAGAAGCTCACCAAAGCGGTCAGGGGTAACATTCACCGCCATACTATTAATTGTAAAATCACGCCGTTTTAGATCCTGGTGAATAGAGGCCTGTTCAATATTGACCTGGGGCAGCGCCGCCGGAGAAGAATAATATTCTGATCGAGCAGTGGCAAGATCCACAGACCGGCCAGATTTCAAACGTAAATTTGCCGTACGAAACTTCTTATGTATCTTCAGATCCGCATCAAACCGGCGGGCAATCTCCCGCCCAAACTCTATAGCATCACGGTTCACTACAAAATCTAACTCCTTCGGACAGTTTTCCATCAGGATATCACGCACACTCCCACCCACCAGGTAAAACTGCTCATCTGTCTCTTCAGCTACTTCACCCCATTTCCGCATCAACTCCAACTGCTCAGGCTGCAGTACCTGACGTAATAACCGGCCGACATTATCAATTTCCGGCTCCATCGAATAGGCTGGAGCTGAGTCCTGAAGCTGGGATGGTCGATATCTTTCATGTAAAACCCTTATAACATCGGTCCTGGTAACTATCCCCAGGAGCTTTGAATCTTTTATCACGGGCAGGCGACCGACCTGATTTTCCATCAATAAATTCTGTATCTCCTTCAGTCCTGTTTCCGGTGTAATAGTCACCACCTCGTGGGACATGAACCCCTTCACCGGCGCATGGGTAAGTTCATGTCGAACCGCCTTATCAACATCGCTACGGGTGATAATTCCTTTTAAATTATTGGCATAATCGGTAATCGGCAGCCCGTGGTGCCCCAGTTCCAGCATAATTCTATGAGCCTCTTCAATTGATAGGTCCTGACGAATTGAATTTACCGGAACGGACATTATCTGCTGGGCGGTCAGTTCCGGTTTTAAACGTCTGTTCATAATCTCAATAATTGAGCTTTTAACCTCATCTAAGGTCACCCCCGGAACGGTCGCCGAAGCTGCTCTCTTATGCCCTCCACCCCCAAACTCTGCAGCAAGTTTGCCCGCGTCAACCTGGGGATAGCGATTTCTAATTACCATCTGTATCCGCTTGTTCATCTGAACCAGTAAGATCAACAGGTTGAGATTTTCCATATCCCGTAACTTGTGTGCAATAAGAGCAACTTCTGGAATATACCTGTCCCGAACTGCCGAGGAAACTGTTACCGGAACATGATTTATAGAGAGATTTTCACTGTTTTTCAACAACTCATTCAACAGCTCTTTCTGTTCCTCGGTAAGCTTGCGATTAGAAAAATTCTGTATCACATCAAGGTCTGCACCGGATTCTAACAGATATTGACCGGCCCGGTAATCCAGAGGAGTTGTGGTGCCGAACTGCAAACTACCGGTTTCCTGATGTAATCCCAGTAAAAACAGAGTGGCCTCAAAAGGGCTGATCAAAATTTTCTGCCGGCGTAACTGTTCGACCATCATTGCTATAAGCGACCCTGCTTCACCAATAAGTTTATGTTCTGCTTCTATATCACCCTGTTCACCGGGATGATGGTCATACAGATAGATCTTTTTAGATTTTTCAAGCAGCTCCTGGTAGGGACCCAACCGTTCCTTCTTGTTGGTATCCACGACAATAACAGTATCAACCTCCTGATCACGATACTCAGAAAATCTAAAAAATGAAAAATGATCCCGGTAGAGGTTTAAAAACTCCAGAACTCCCCCCTCAGCCGTAGGTTGTATATAGATTTTTGCCCGGGAATGAAGTTTTTTCGCCGCCACCATAGAGGCCACACAATCAAAATCAAGATTTTGATGACCGATTATGATATCCATTGTTTCTAACTCCTCAAATCGATCGGGGTAATATTCATACTATCTTCGACTGGCTGTTGAACCTACCGGTCGTTTTCCTCTAACAGTTTATATTTACCCTCAACCAGAATAAGATTTTCTGTTTTTACAGCTTCCCTGCTTTTCAAGGCAGCTCCCATCCCATTAATAGCATGGCTCAAGCCGTGGATAAAATAGCGAATACCCCGCTCCTTGGTCGGCGCTTTAAAAAGCTGTTTGGATAGAAAAAATAAAGTTTTCCAGAAGGCTGTCCCTAAATCAAAATTTCTCCAGAAATACCACAGACTGTTACGGGTCAGATAATAAAACAGACGGCTGGTCTCCCGATTTCGATTATCCCTTCGATGTAAAATTGTAATATCAGGAAAATAGCGAATTTCCGCCCCACTATTAATTATTCTGGTGGCCAGATCACGTTCTTCTACATAGATGAAATAAGGTTCCCAGAAACCACCGGTTCGTTCAAACATCTCCGGTCGAATAGCAGCTCCACAGGTTAAAAAGCTGGGACTTTTATATCCCCGGCGTTCAGTTCCACAGCGCGGCCAGACAAACCACTCCTCCGCTTGATAATTGCTATCAACAATTCTAAAGCCGGCGGCCCCCATCCCCGGATTTGCCCGAAACTTTTCAACAATCCTGGTTACAGTGTTAGAGCGCATCAACTTGCTGTCATCATCCAGCATAACTATCAACTCGCCGGTGGCCACCTCGACCCCCCGATTTCTCGCGGCAACACCGATATTTTCCCTCATTTTAAAATAGTTTACAGCGGGAAAATTTCCTTTGACCATTGAAGCTGTATTATCGCTACTATCGTTATCAACCACCACTATCTCCACATGGGGAAAATCCTGCATTTCAACCGATTCAAGACAGTCCTTCAGTAAATTTTCCCTGTTCCTCGTTAAAATCACAACCGACACCGTTTTTATTCCGTTGTTGGTATTGATTACTGCCATCTTTTAATCCCTCATTATTCCAGATTTCCCCGGCGGATAGAGCTTATTCTAATCAACCTTTTGACTATTACAGCTCGGCTCTAAGGAGCGGCCCCGGTGACTCCAGCTAATTTATTAATCCCTATATATTAACAGCTAATCGAACCAGACTCCAACTGTTCAGCCACCGACTGCCAACTCACAGGACTGTGAGGCTGGAAATTTTTCCGCTCTCACCGTATACTTTATCTTCATCTTTAATCTTACGGCTAATCAGTATATCTGTCAGTTTTTTATTTGTCCGGTTAACTGCTCAGAAGGAGTTAATAAAATGAAAGAATTTATCGCAGCGGCAGCACAGATTGAGATTGTCAAACCGAACGCCTTTGATCTGAACGTTCAGAAAGTTAAACAGTTTCATCAGCGAGCGGTGGAAAAATTTGGCGCTAAACTTGTTGCTTTTCCTGAATCGATAACCACCGGATTCAATCCTGACATGTCCCTGTCTGATTTTTACCAACTACTCCCCGGATCGATCGAATCTGCCCTGGGACCGGTTTTGGAAGCAACTGCTGAGAGCTCCAGCTATGCTGTCATTTCCAGCTATGAAAGAGCCCCCGAAAAAGATCGTATCTACAACAGCGCTTTTCTCTGCGGACCCTCTGGAAAAATTGAAGGGATCTATCGTAAAACCCACCTTTTCCCAACCGAACGAGCCAGCCAGAAGGGCTGGTCAACCGCTGGTGACCAGATTCCCGTGTTTGATACTGAACTGGGAAAAATCGGAATCACGGTCTGCTATGATGGTGATTTTCCTGAACTTTCAAGAATCCTTGCACTCAAAGGAGCCGAACTGATAGTTCGCCCGGCCGCCCTGCTGCGCAGTTATGAAATCTGGGAGATGAGCAACCGGATGCGCGCCTATGAAAACGATCTTTACTATCTGGCTGTCAATGCCATCGGCAGCGACGCTGCTGGAACAAAATTTTTCGGCCACAGTATGATCGTATCACCGGCCGGACGTAAATTACATCTTGCCCGGGCTGGCGAGGAGATTATCGCCGCACCGGTTAAACCATTGACTGAACTGGAGGGGATTGATTCTCCCTTCCCGGTCCTTTTTAATCACCTCAAAGACCGCAACATCAAAAGTTATCGTGACTATTTAACTGAACTTTAAAAGAGCCCGTTTACAGGCAAAAAAGCTGTTGAAAAATGTTTTTTTAAATTCAGTTTTGCTGATAGATAAATTTTCAACTGACAGGGAGATTTATAATGACAGAACAAGCTCACCTTCTAACTGATTATAATAACCGGCGCGAACGGGTCAAAAACAGGCTGGGGACAGAGCTTTTCGTAGCTACTGAAGATACCGTCGAACTGCTGAAACTGGTAATTGAAACTGGAGATATAGTCTGTCTTGAGGGTAACAATCAGAAACAGGCTGATTTTCTGGCGGCCTGTCTCTGCCAGATTGATCCCCGGGAGCTAAATAATCTTCACCTTGTACAGTCCTCCCTGGTCCTGGACGAACATATCGAACTTTTCCGACGGGGAATTGCTAAAAAACTTGATTTTGCCTTTTCCGGCCCCCAGGCCCGCCCCCTGTTCGAGGCTGTTTCCGATGAGCTTGTGGAGATTGGAGCGATCCACACCTATCTGGAACTTTACGGCCGTTATTTTGTTGATCTGACTCCCCGGGTAGCCATGGTCGTCGCTGACGCCTGTGATGAGCAGGGCAACCTTTATACTGGATCCAACACCGAAGATACACCGGTGATTACCGAAGCAACCAACTTTAAAAACGGTATTGTTATAGCCCAGGTGAGGGAAAAAAGAGAGCAGCTCGAACGGGTTGATATCCCCGCCGACTGGGTCGACTACATTGTAGTGACCAACGAACCCTATCATCATCAGGCCCTGTTCACCCGTGATCCGGCAAAAATTACCAACTTACAGGTCCTGATGGGGATGATGGTTATCAAAGGCATTTATGCTGAATACAACCTGCAATCTCTCAATCATGGTCTTGGCTTTGCAACAGCAGCGATCGAACTGCTGCTTCCCACCTATGGAGCCCAGCTGCCCCTTCCAGAAAACTGTTGTTCCCAATGGGTGTTAAATCCCCATCCCACATTGATCCCGGCGATCGAAGCCGGCATAGTTAAAAAGGTTTACCCGTTTGGTGGTGAAGTGGGAACCGACAACTATGTTCAGGCCCGACCTGATATCTTCCCCACCGACAGCAACTGCTTAATGCGCTCGGGCCGTTGTAACGCTCATATCGCCGGACTTTATGGAATAGATTGTTTTACCGGAGCCACCTTACAAATAGATAAATACGGAAACAGCTCAACTGCTATCAAAGGAATGATAGCAGGCTTCGGTGGTGCCCCCAATTTAGGCTCTACACCGCCTGGACGACGACACATGACCGGAAGCTATATGCAAGCCGGTAAGTTCCATCACGACAACTATTTTGGGCGCAAACTGGTCGTCCAGGTCACCCCCACTATGAGTGAAAAAAAACAGATCCCGGTTTTTCGGGATAAACTGGATGCTTATGAACTCTATGAATCCGGTTACTTTGACGTGCCGCCGATAATGATAGACTCCGACCAGGTCACCCATATAGTCACCGAACAGGGGATTGCCTACCTTGACCGCTGTTGCTCCCGTGGTGAACGTATGGCGGCTATCCAGGCTGTAGCAGGTGATACTGAGATCGGACAGCGGGAACGTAAAGCAGAAACCAAAAAATTACGGCGACAGGGTAAAGTCAAAACAGCGGATGATCTGTCTATTGACCCTGCTCAGATATCGACTGAACTACTGGCCGCACATGACCTAACAGAACTTAAGGAGATCTCCGGCGGCCTCTACCAGCCACCGGACTACTTACTCTGATCGGCAACAGATATCTACGTCAAGTTTTATCAGAGAACTCCACTACTATTCGATCTAATAAGGATGAGCAGCAAATCACGCCTGTAAGCTTCTCCCGCTTTCGTCCCGTACTTGAAGATATCGTCGCTTCAAGTTATATTAATAGGCTAAAATCAGTTATGTCTTTGTCTAAGTCTAAATTCATTGAAAAGGTGATCGATGAACATGCACACCGACTTCAGCTATTTTGCTCCGGGAACAGTTCCCGAGCTCCATCAGCTTCTTCAACAACAATCAAAATCTACTGAGTTGCTGGCCGGTGGAACCGATCTACTGGTCGATATAAGGGCTGGCCGAAAATCTCCCGACAGAATAATTGATATAAAACAGATAGAAGCTTTTAAAACAGTTGATTACAGTCCTGATAAAGGGTTAATCATCGGGGCATCTGTCAG
>PWOD01000084.1 GCA_003557545.1 bacterium
GACTGATGATACGGTGACCATAGTTGCCGAGCCTCTGTACACCTGGTTTTTTGACGGTTGGACAGGAGATCTCAGTGGATCGGATACCACCGTTGAACTGTTCGTCGAGGAGGATAAATCGTTTACAGCAAGCTTTTCAGAACATCTCACTTATGAACTGACCGTCGAGATTTTTGGTGAGGGTAAACTTTACGTTGGCGATGGCCTTGTTTCAGAAAAAGTTGTAGGTGATACCATTCAGGTGATAGCTGGTGATACAGCCTTCATTGAGGCCCATCCCGGTCAGTACTGGTTGTTCGAACAATGGGGAGGAGCCGTCTCCGGGACTGCTCCTGTTGTGCAGCTGTTTATTGATGCGGATACTGCGATCAGTGCCACCTTTGACCGTATCGTTTACACGACAAACTTCAGTATTGTCGGCGATGGACAGGTTGAAATCGAGGGTGACACGCTGGTTGGAGACGGGGATACGTTCAGCTCCGTTGCCGGTGAAACTATCGCCCTGGCGGCGATACCCGGGGCCTACTCTTACTTTGACGAGTGGGTGGGTGATCTGAGTGGAATTGAGCCGGCGATTAATCTGTATGTGAATGCTCATCAAACGGTTACCGCTGTTTTTGATACCTTCGGTTTTACGGCGATCAATCAACCATTTTCTGGTGCGCTTGTCGGGGAGACATTGACGATTGATTTTGATTACTATGGCCGTGTGGGGGATACATTACAGCTGGTCAGGGATGGAACCATGGTCCTGGGAACAGTTGCGTCTGAAGCTGGTGCGACTAATTTTGGAGAAACTATCGCCCAGGCGTTTGAAACTGAGGGCGCAGCTCAGTTGAGTTTTCAATATCTAACTAACGGGTTGTTGCTTGATTCAAGGGAAATAAAGGTTAATGTTCGGCTGACTGAACTTTACAGTGATAGGTCGGATAGCATGAGTTTTGATGCGGGGAGGGTAATGTTGCAGTTCCCACAACCTACTGCCGTTACTGTTGATCTGCATCCATTGCTGGGTCCAAATCAATCTATCATTGGCCTGGCGAGTGATAAAGCTACCGGTAGATTTATTGAAAATCAGGTGGAGAGTACTGTGGTTGAGATAAAATCTCCGAGTTTAACCGCCGGGGGTGGAACTGTCACGATAAGTTATTCGGATGTTGCTTCGGGGCTTACCGGATATGAGGATGATCTTCGTATATATCGGCTGGACATGGAAAATGAAACGTGGTCAGATTCAGGCATTACTCATCTTCATGTGGACACCGCCGCCAAGACGGTCAGTGCGAATGTTAGGGAATTTTCAGTTCTCACCATTCTAAGCTCAGTGCCACTTGGTACCGTGGCTGATGAGATTGGAAAGGTTTATTCCTGGCCTAACCCTTACAGGGCCTCGAAACATGATGAGATATTCTTTGCGATTCCTGATAGTTATGGGAATCGAGGAACGCTTGAGATTTATACTGTTACCGGCAGGCGTGTTTATTCTACAAGCTGGACCGATGCTGATATAGTTGATCCGGCGAATAATGCTATCCGCTGGGTTCCCCGGCTGGCCAGTGGAACATATATTTATTTGCTGAAGGGTGGGGGCAAACTATCAAGTGAGACAATGACGATTATCCGTTGATTCGCTGGAAAGAGCAATCAGCCCCGGGCTTAGTCCGGTAACTCTGCTGTTTTTATTTGCTGAGGTAAATTTTTTAGTGATAAAAATTTTCTGGACCCGGTTGAGTCATTTGCCCGATAGCGATAATTCGTAATGATGATCTACTGGCCCCTTGATGTCCATCAATCCTTGAAAATTTTCTGCTGCCAATTTATCGGGGAAAGTTGTATGAAGAGTTAAACTGTTTGACTGGTTTGTTTGGACTGGCTAAGATATTTCTCGAGTTGACAAAATAATCAGCATGGTAATTATTTTATCGAGAAATTAAATACGGATAGTGGAGGTTTATTGATGGACCAGTCAAACATTGAGACAACAGATCTAATGTTAAATTGTTTGAAAACTCATTGGGGATTAGAGAGTTTTTATCCCTATCAAAAACAGGTAATCCAGGGAATTGTTTCGGGGCGTGATACTGTTACTGTGGTTTCTACCGGAGGGGGTAAATCGTTATGTTATCAGCTTCCGGCAGTGATTCAAAAGCGGACTGGAGTGGTTATTTCGCCACTTATTTCATTGATGCATGATCAGGTCCAGGGGCTGAGGGAGATGGGGATAAACAGCGCTTTTATTAATTCTACTCTTGATCAAAGAGAGCGAGAACTGGTCTGGTATGAAGTTCAACAGGGTAAGCTTGATTTACTTTACATTGCTCCTGAACGGCTTAATTCCCGGGGAACAATTGACCGGTTGAAGAAGCTTCGCCCGGCATATTTTGTGATTGATGAGGCCCATTGCATTAGTCAGTGGGGACATGATTTCAGGGAGGCCTACCGGCGGTTAGATCGCTTGAAAAAACAGTTTCCAAAGATAGCTGTGCATGCTTTTACTGCGACTGCAACTCCGGCGGTACAGAAGGACATCATCGATCAGTTATCTCTGGAACAACCAGTTGTTACGGTTGGTGATGTTGATCGTGAAAATCTTACTTATCGTGTTAAACCCCGCAAAAACTTAAAAAAACAGATTTTAAGAGTTTTAAAACAACATCCTGGTGAGGCGGGGATTATTTATTGTTTGCGCCGTCGGGATGTCGATAAAATTAGTGAAATGATAGAGAATGCCGGTTATAATGTGCTGCCTTATCATGCGGGTTTGGCGGATGATGTACGCCATTATAATCAGGAACAGTTTCAGAAAGAAAAGGTTGATATTATAGTTGCGACTGTTGCCTTTGGTATGGGTATAGATCGGGCAAACATTCGTTTTGTGATCCATGCCGCCATGCCCAAGACCATGGAACATTATCAACAGGAAACAGGCCGGGCCGGTCGTGATGGGGAGCCGGCAGAGGCTGTGCTGTTTTTTGGCGGGAATGATTACTATACCTGGAAGAATCTGTTATCTGACTCGTCACATCGGGAAGTCATGTTGAAAAAGTTGAGCAATGTCTATAGCTTTTGCTATGAACCGTTCTGCCGGCACCGATTTCTTACCGAATATTTCGGGCAGAATTATGGGCAGGATAGCTGTGATAGTTGTGATTACTGCCTGGGTGAACTGGAAATGGTGGAGCAACCGCTTGTTCTGGCACAGAAGATTATTTCCTGTGTGGCCCGTTTGGGAGAGAGATATGGTTCTGTATATACTGCAGATGTTTTACTGGGATCAACCCGGAGCCGGATTAAAAAATCTGGCCATGATCGGCTGTCAACTCATGGATTACTTTCTGACAGGAGCCAGAAGTTTATTGTTCATATGATCGATCAGTTGGTAGGACAGGATTATTTATTGAAAATTGGGGAGCATCCGGTATTGAAACTAACGCCAAAGAGCTGGCGGGTGCTGCGCGGGGAGGAAACTCCTGTGCTGATGAAAACTGTTGAGAAAACAACCGGCCGAAAAACTTCCAGTAAAAAGCCAGCTGTTCTGGAAGAAGAAGAGAGAGAATTGTTTGAAAAGCTCAGACAGTTGCGGATGGAGCTGGCAACTGAAAAAAATCTCCCCGCCTATATGATTTTTCCAGATCGTAGTCTGCGAGAGATGGCGACCGTTAAACCTCAAAATTTAGATGAATTTGCTGAAATAAATGGAGTAGGGGAGGTGAAATTAGCCAGTTATGGAGAGCAGTTTATTGAGCTTATCGGGAACTGGTCGGAGAAAAATTAACTGTTTCAGATTATTAAACAGACCGTGTGTCGGCGGGGCATGTCGGAGGGATGTTGAGGTTTTACAAGAAGCCAGAAGACTGTCCTGAAAAATTCGGTATGATTAAAGTTCAGGGGGTCGGGGATTATCGGCATCCAGCTCAGGCATCTCCTACCAGTGGCCGTTGTTTTTCCAGTTTAAAGTAGACAACCTGTTTGTTGGTGAAATCTTCTGAATCCTCATTAGATTTACGACGTAGCTGCTTAATCGTCGCGGGCGAGCTATCTTCGGCGGTTTTCTTGAGATAAAGTCTTTTCCCACGGTAACCCTGTCCGTCCTCAATGAAAAGGTAGGCAGCATGAGGGTTGGATTGAATATTATTGTAGCTCAAACGGCTGGTCATAATAAAGGCCAGAACAGTATCATCTTCTTCAGGAAAATGGGGTCGAGCATAAATGGCTGAATTTACCTGTCCGTGATTATCAGCTGTGGATAGTACTCCTGTGCCAGCGGTTTGTTCGAAATATTTTTTTAACGTCATGAGTATTCCTCCCGGATAAATTTCGATTTATTTTCCTGATTTTTATCAGAAACAGCCTGAAACCGCTGATGGATATTGGATTGATTTTTAGTTTCGAATATAGTTGAACTCCGATCGGTGGCGAATAATTAGATAAATCAAAAGATTGTTGATAATACTGACAGAATTCAATTTAATCGGCAACTATGATTAAACAACAATTTATTCATCAGAATAGTACTACTATAGCAAAATAACAGGAGTTCTTTCAAGTATAATCAGGAATTTGTGCGGACAAGCTGAAGTGATTACTGTTCAGCTATCTGGACCGCTAGATTTATAACAAGTGAGGAATTTGTAGGGAACTGTTAGTGGGAGTTGGCTACCGGTAGTTGTTGCCAGGAGGTGGTATAGCGATTAGAAAGGTACTGGCGTTTCATTCGCCAGTCCGGGTCGATTCCTTCCCCCAGCAGTTTGATAGTATTTTTTCCCATGTCGCCATTGATTGTGTCGACCAGGCGGGAGATCTGTTGATGGTTTTTGGAACTATCTGTCAGGAGATTTTTTTGTAGAGCATCATCGCTGATAAGTTGACGAAGAATCACACCACATTTTCCATAGGAAATATCTGGCAGATAGATTTTTTTTAAGCAGTTGATTGCTCCAGAGGCCAGTTGATGATCGGCCCGGACCGGGTCAAGAAAGTTATGTTCTGTGGAATTGAAAAACTTTTTGTTTTGGATAAACAGTTCAAGTTTCCCGGTGAACATGTTGAGTTTTCTCAGTCGGTGTCCCGCGTCACTGGCATAGTGGATAACTGCTTGTTTTAAATCTGAATAGTTAGAGCTGGGCCGGCAAAACATTCGAGAACAGATGATCTGACGGGGTGGGAGTTTGCTCTGTTCAAGGGGGAAACAGCGGACCCCTTTGAGTTCTTGCTGGCAGCCAAGACCATCTACAGTAAGATTTTTTCTCACCCAGCCCGGGGGAGCATTTTTAAATGCCAGGGCAGAGCTGTACCCGGCGCCAATAGATTTTTTGCTATAAGCAGGCCCGATACCCCAGACCTGATCGATTTTAATTTTTGACAGGATAGTGTCAATATCTGCCCAGGTCTCAGTGTTTTGAATCGGGTCATGGTCTGTTTTTTTGGCAATATGCATGGCTATTTTAGTGAGAGTTTTGGTCGGTCCGACACCAATGGAGACTGGAAGTCCGAGGAATTTTTTTATTTGAAACTTAAGCCTCCGGAGCTGTTTTTGAAGCTGATCGGGGGATTTTTTGGGGAGTTCAACAAAATATTCATCGATTGAGTATTGCTCAACCCGGGGAAAATATTCAGAAAGCAGTGTCTGCATTCGTCGAGCCATATCACCATACAGGGTATAATTACTGGACCGGACAGTAATATTTTTTTGTTGTATTGTCTTTTTAGCTTTGAAATAGGGGGTACCCATCTTTAAACCAAGCTGTTTAGCTTCGTTAGAGCGGGAGATGATGCAGCCATCGTTGTTGGAAAGGACTACGGCGGGACGATTCTGAAGAGCTGGTTGGAAGACTCGCTCACATGAAACATAGAAATTATCACAGTCTATCAGGGCCAGCAGTTTGTTCTGGTTATTAGACTGCATGGATAACGCTGGTGACAACTCCCCAGATTCGAAAATCGTTCTGTTGATCGATTGTAATAGGTTCGTAGTTAGAATTTTCCGGTTGAAGAGAAGGTTTACCATGTTTGATACGGAGACGTTTGACGCTGAGCTCTCCGTCTATAACAGCGATCACTATTTTACCATCGCGGGCTTCTAAAGAGCGGTCTACGACAAGAATGTCCTGATCATGGATACCGGCATTCTGCATTGAATCGCCGGATACTCTAACAAAAAAGGTGGCCGCGGGATTTTTAATTAGATGATCGTTTAAATCAAGCTGAGCTTCTATATAATCTTCAGCCGGGGAGGGAAATCCGGCGGGGCAGGAGGCTTCAGCCAGTGGAAGTTCAAGTTTTTTTTCGGTGGTAGCCGTTAAAATCTGACTGACAATTGTTTTTTCGGTCATCGATCGATTCTCCCTTGAAGATTGCTATTAATGATCTATTAGTTTAGCAGATTTAAGGGGGAAGAACTATGGTTTTTAATAGTGGTAATTTAACAATTGTTTTGTTGGAATGGTTGATTATAAGATAGAAACAGATTGTTTTTGATGATTGTTAACTGTTTAATAATTGGCACAGATATATTAATATTTCAGCAGTTGTTCTGGTTTGTTAGCGATTTTTCTAAGAGTGATTGATTTAACCAATAAAAATTAGAAAAAAATAGAGAGATTAAAGGTGTTTGTATTATGGAATCAAAAGATAATCGTTTCATAGAAGATCCCCCGGTTAGATTATCTCCTGCCGAAGAACTTGATGAAACGGCGGCTCGATCTGAAATGAGGGAGTTGGAAGAGGCGCTCCGCTTTCATGATAGGAAGTATTATAATGAAGGTAGTCCGGTGATCTCGGATGGAACCTATGATCGGCTGTTTAACCGGCTGCAGGAGCTGGAGGAATTTTATCCTCAGTACAGAGCTGAAAACTCACCAACCAAGCGGGTAGGAGCACCGCCTCTGGACCAGTTTGAAACGGTGGAGCATGTTGAACCGATGTTAAGCCTTACCGGAACCCTGGATAAGGGGAAGATTATTGATTTTGATAGATTTGTTCGTGAACGGCTGGAGGATGCACCATTTAGTTACTGGGGGGAACTGAAATTTGATGGTTTGTCAGTCGAGCTTGTCTATCAGCAGGGTAAGCTGTCGAGAGCCACCACCCGGGGGGATGGATATAGCGGCGAGGATATTACAGAAAACATACGAACTATCCGGGATGTCCCTCTGGTCCTGCAGTTGGAAAAGCTGCCGGAGCAGCTGGTAGTTCGTGGGGAGGCTTATATGCAACTTGAACAGTTTTATAAACTGAATGAAAGACGTGCTAATCAGGA
>PWOD01000179.1 GCA_003557545.1 bacterium
ATCAAAACCAACCACAGTTGAGGATCAGAGACTACGATAGTATCAGGGTGGGGAACTGAGTGGAACTATTTTTTCGCCCCGGGACCGTAATTTTTTATACCCTGTTGGGAACTCTTATAGGCTCCATGTTCTGTGCCATCCCGTCCTTACATATTTACAATCTGGCAGGAATAGTTTTTCTGATCTGGTTGGGTGTTAGAGGGCTGGTCCCCTATTACGCACTGGCCCCTTTTTTCATGTCGATGGTGGTGGCTTTTTCCTTTATGAATACAATTCCCATGACTTTTCTGGGGGCCTTTGATGAATCGGCCGGAGCAACTTTGCTTCCCTCTAATGCGATGGTCGCCCAGGGAAAAGGCAAAGATGCCTCTTTATTAACCGGAGCCGGTACTCTGCTGGGTGCAGTTCTGCTGATCATTCTCACCCCGTTCTTCTATTTTATCTGGCCTTATATTTATGCTATTGTCGGAGCACATCTACACTGGGTTCTGGGAGTTGTAATTGTCTTTTATATAATGAGCGAATGGCCCAAGGGAGCGGGCAGAGGTTTAACCCCCTGGAAAAAGTTTAAAGATGCCTGGCGCAACATTTTCGCCGGACTGTTTACCTTTGCTGCCGCTGCAATTTTTGGTCTGATTTTCACCACACACAGCATAATCCCAATCGAGGTTGCTTTTCAAAATATCATGCCGGTCTTTGTGGGAATGTTTGCCTTTCCGGCAATTATTCAAAGTATTATTTCAGAATTTAAAGTCCCGAAACAGCATGATAACAGTGAACTTAATGCTGATTGGAAAGATTTTGCTTATGGCGGATCAGTGGGTGCTGTGGGCGGACTTATGGCTGCCTATTTACCGGCAGTAACAGCCGGTATTGGGGCTCTTTTCGCCGGACATGCAACCAACCACCGGGCACTGGATCGAGCTAAAATGCAACCGGCTGGTGAAAATTCTGAATTGGCCATCGAATATTTGATGCCAGAGATGGCCTATCGTCAGGAACGTAACTTTCTAATTTCAGGTGGGGTCGGCAAAATATTTTACTATGTTGGTGCTTTTCTATTATTGTTTGTTTTAACCGATATGACTCCCCATGGAATGGGCCGGGGAGGTCTGAATTTTATTCTTCGTCCGGCCTTTGCTCCAGAACCAGGAGATTACTGGGTTATTGCCAGTTCAATTCTATTAAGCGGATCAGTTGCTTTTTTAATTCTTTGCTTTTTCACCCAACTCTGTGTCAAATATATTCACCGGTTTAATGCCGTATATCTCCATTATTTTGCCCTTGTTGTCGTAACTTTAATAATTTATGGAATGACCGGAATACCCGGGCTGATAGTTACTGCTATCACAACCTGTATCGGTATGGTCCCGGTCTTTTTCAACTGCCGTAGAAGCCATTGTATGGCTGTTTTACTTGTCCCAATTGCTTTAAATATGGCGGGATATGGCGATCAAATAGGTCAACTGTTAGGATTGGTTTAAGGTGATTAATATATGAAAGGTTTAACACATTTTGTTTCCGGGGTTGCAGCGGCAACATTTATTCCTGAAGTTGTAAGAATGTCAGCTTCAGGCAGGGTCGGCACCGGAAGCGCTGTTTCAGACTCCTTTATTATCTGCCTGGCCGGACTCTATGCCGTCCTTCCCGACACCATGGATTTCAAATTGGGCCAGTTCTTCTCAGTCGCTGAATATCAGATTGATCCGGACCCAAGAAATCCCGATCCCCAACAGATGGCTGAGACTCTGGCGAGTGCGATTGATGAAGCAGACCGAACCGGAGAACAGATCAAGGTGCAGTTTTATCCAACACAGCTTGGAGCCAACGAATGGCGACGATATCATGTATTATTTGATAAAAAAGAAGTGACAATTCAGTTTGATGAAGTTGTTACTACATCACAGCTACCGGTACCCAGAACCGAACCGGATTTTCAACGGGTTGGACGGGCCACCTTGAAAGAGGCAACTTTGAAGGGCCGGACAGTTGACCTTGACTGGTTAAACCGCTTTGTTCGCTGGACCCGTCAAAAAATCAAAGGGCCCGACAAAGAGGGTGGGATGAAACCCTCAACAATCGATATTTTGAGTGGAACCCAGTTTGCTTTTCAGAAAGAATCTGATGGCGAGGTTTATTTGAACTGGTTGCCCTGGCATCGTACCTGGAGCCATAGCTATGTATTAGGAGCAATACTGGCACTGCCCGCCTTTATTATTCCCTATCTCCTTAATCTCACCAACTGGTGGCTTTATGGGGTGGTCTCTATTCTTGGTTTCGCAGTCCACATCACTGAGGATATGACTGGCCATATAGGAGGTTCACTTTTCTGGCCACTGTTAAAACCCCGAACCGAAGGACTGGAACTGTTCAGTGCCAGCGATCCGCGAACTAACTTTTCCATTATTTATACAGCAGTTATATTAATGATCCTAAATTTAGACACCTTCTCTACCCAGTTGATTCCATTTCCCTACTGGTTATCTTTATTATTATTTGTAATCATTCCAATGACAGGTTATTTTATGCTGATCAAAACTGTGAAAAAAAACCTCTGTCGACCCTGTGGGCAAAATATTGAAGAAGAGCCGGATGGGGTAGGAGAACCTGTAATCGACTGATCGATTACAGATTTAACCGGTTAATATTAATTCCATGTTAGATTATAAACAAATTCACCCCAACCTCATGGACAGAGGAGGGAAGCTGTGAACAAACAACAGTTCATCGAAAATCAACCGGTTAAAGCTTCGCTGGCGGAGATGGCCTGGGAAGAAAGCAACGGGGAACCCGAAGGTGCCCAGGAGCTACTAGAACCAGCTATTATCTGGATTAAAGGAAGATTTTTTGGCGGCGAGATTGGCGGCATCTTCCTAATTGAATGGGATTTACAGAGTCAAGAATTAGTAGAAAATGACTGTATTGTATTAAACAAAAATAGGGTCAAAGGTGCTGCTCCACGGTTATCACCCCAGGGATTCAAAGACAAATTCAATAAGATCGCCCGGTCATCCGGAAGACGAGCAGGAATTGAGCAGGCTTTAAAATTGAAATTTGCTGAGCTCTGGGAAGATCCTCAATCCAGAATCAACAGGTTGATTGAGGAAGAAAGTTTCGACGGGATAGCCCCGATACATAAAACAGTCCTGCGGGATACGCTAGAAGTTGAGCTGACTGATAGCGATATACATTATACCCTGCGTCGAAAGATAGAAATTACGAGGTCGGACGAGGAAGATAAAGAACCGGACTCAAAACAGTTATTTGTCCCCTGTGAAATTATCATTAATCCAGTTAAAGGGCTGTCAATAAATCAATTAAACCGGGGAGATTTAATTTTTGCCCGACCCGGTGAGCTAACTGAGGAATCAGCTGATAATGCCGAATTAAGGATGCTTCACAATAAAGTCAAAGAGCAAGCTGATGAGGACAGCCGTTATTTAACAGTGAAACTTCTCTCGGGAAAAGCCCAGGATTCAGGGAAGGTTTTATTAACTTTCAAAATTACCAACGAAATTAATGGTCGTGCCCTCTGCGGGCGTGATGTAAAACTGTTAACCCCGGCCGAAACGCTCCAAAAACGAGCGGAAAACAGTCCTGCTAACCTGCTGACCACCTGGCTGAAATATTTATCCACCATCGCTATCGGTATTTTTCTGCTGGTAATTGTCATCTGGCTGCTATTTTCTCTTTTCTAAACAGCTTTTTTATTGTATGATTAATCTCCTACCTGTCCGGTCAAACCGGACCTTTACCAGATTGTAAAGACCGAAGGGAGGTGAGTTTAGTTGAGAGAATACGAGTTAATGTTTATTTTGGATGTTACTCTTACCGAAGATGATCGCCGGGAGATAGTCAACGCAGTCGAACGTGAACTGATCGACCTTGATGCTGAGATTGATTCTTCTACACAGTATGACGAGCGCGACCTTGCCTATCAAATCAAGGGTGTGAAACGGGGTGACTACCGGTTAATCAGTTTCCAGATCGAGCCAACCCGCTGCGAAGAACTGCAGGAGAGGTTAAATTTCCGCGATGATATCGTTCGCTATCTGCTGGTCAATATGGAGGAGCGAGCTGCTGCTGAAGAGCCGGAAGAAGCCGAGGAAGAACCGATCGAAGAGGCTGAATCTGCTGAGCTGTAATTTATTAATAATCCGACGAGAGTGATTGAAATTACTTCTCAAAAAAGGGGATTTCACAATGGTCAGAGGATTTAACAAAGTCTTATTAATCGGTAACTTGACCCGTGATCCGGAACTGCGCTACACTCCAAGTAATACAGCGGTTGCCGATCTCGGCCTGGCTGTTAGTCGAACTTACAGAAATGCCAGCGGTGAAACACAGGAAGATGTCGTTTTTGTCGATGTTACTGTCTGGGATCGAGCTGCTGAAAACTGCAGCCAGTACCTTAGTAAAGGTAGTCCTGTATTTATTGAGGGTCGGTTAAAGTTTGACAGTTGGGAAAACCAGGAAGGTCAACGGCGCAATAAACTCTCAGTTACAGCTCGACGCGTTGATTTTTTAGGTGGACCCAGAAACCAGGAACCGGCCGGGGCTTTCAAACCGGCTGGCAACGATTTTGGCAACAGCGACAACAGTATGCCGGACAACGCGACGGCCGATGATCTGTTAAGTGAAGCTGATGGCACCGATGATGATATTCCGTTCTGAAACTACCTGCGATTTTTCCGCGGGGAGCTTTTCAGAACTGACTCAGAAGCAGAGATTTTTATAGACGAGGAGGAAGAAAATAGTGGCTTATTACGGAAGACCCAAGAAAAAAGGCGGCACAGCACTGCCTGAGAAGGTAATCTACCGCCGGCCCGATCTGTTAAAAGGGTACATTGATGATAACTTTAAGATTAACTCCAGACGACGAACCCGTTTGAACTCTCCGGCGCAACGACAGTTGTCCAAGGAGATTAAACGCGCCCGCTTTCTGGCATTAATCCCCTATACGAAACAGTAGGGAGTTTTAGCAGTGATTTTAAATCTGACAGAGGAGGACCAGAGATTTGGAAGTTATTTTAACCAATGAAGTAAAAAGTTTAGGATTTGAAGGGGAATTAGTTGATGTGGCAGCCGGCTATGCCCGTAACTACCTATTCCCCCAGGGTCTGGCAGTTCGAGCGACTGCAGCCAACAAGGAACAATACCGGCTCAAACAGGAAGAACTTGAGGTCCAGAAAAAGCGCCGGCTGGAAGAGGCACAGGAATTAGCCGATGCCCTGGGAACACTTAACCTTAAGATCGCCAAGGCAGCTTCAGAAGAAGGCACTCTCTATGGCTCAGTTTCCCCCTCGGATATTACCGAAGCCCTGGCCGAAGAAGGCTATGATTCTGTTGAAACAAAACAGGTTATAATGGATGAAGCTATCCGGGAGCTCGGAGAACATTCGATTAGAATTGGACTTGTGGGAAACATTGAAGCGGAGATAGCAATCGAAATTGTGCCCGCCTGATTTAGCTGATAGCAAATCCGGCTCCGGGGGATCTACAATAACCCGGAAACCACCCTATAGTCTGGAATCAGAAAAGGCTGTACTGGGATCGATGTTTATTTCCCGAGAAGCGATTCCCACGGCGATTGAAATATTAAAATCGCCGAACCTTTTCTACCGGAAATCACACAGAATCCTCTATGAGGTTCTCTGTGATATGTTTGAGAAGGACAGAGAAGTAGACGCTGTAACAGTCGCCGAGGAGCTGGAGGCGAGGAAACAGCTTGCTGATATTCAGGGGGTACAGTATATCGCTGAGCTGGTCAACGCAGTTCCATCATCGGCAAACATTGAGCATTATGCCAATATTGTCAAAAGATATTATCAACTGCGGGAACTGATCAATACCTGTACCGACATTATCAAGCTATGTTATGACGGTGACAGAGATATTGACGGGCTGGTTGATAACGCGGAACAACGGATTTTCTCACTCAAAGATGATCAGGTTACCGGGCGGCTGGAACCTCTCAGTAGTATTTTATTGGGTACCATGGAAAGTCTGGAGCAAGCCTCGAAATCAGAGGGTGTTATCTCCGGTTTAAAAACTGGCTATACTAAATTTGACAATATGACCTCCGGTCTGCATGATGGTCAGCTCATCATCATTGCTTCACGGCCGGGGATGGGTAAAACCAGTCTGGCCCTTAATATTGCCCAGAACGTTGGTACTCAGGAAAAAAAATCGGTCGCTATATTCAGTATGGAGATGCTCAAACAGGATCTGGCTATGCGGTTTTTATCTGCTCAAGCAAGGGTTCCCTTTGGTAAACTGCGGAGTGGAAAATTCTCAGATAGTGACTGGCAGAGGTTGAGTAACGGCTTTCACAGCCTGGGAGAAACCCCGATTTTCATCGAAGACACCGGCAATCAGAATGTCCTTGATCTGAAGGCGAAAGCCCGCAGGTTAAAGGTGGAAAATGAAATCTCCCTGATCTTAATAGATTATCTGCAGTTGATGGAACCGGTCAGGCCGGCTGAAAGTGAGGTTGTTGCACTAACTCAGATAAGCCGGGGACTTAAACAGCTGGCGCTGGAACTGCAGGTTCCTGTGATTGCTTTAACCCAGTTGAATCGTGATGTTGAGCGACGGGGAGGAGATAAACGTCCTCAACTATCGGATCTCCGGGGATCGGGAGCTATAGAGCAGGATGCCGACGTTGTTGGTTTTATCTACCGGCCCTATTATTACACAGAAAACGAAGAGGACGCGGGACGGGCCGAACTAATCATCGGCAAACAACGAAACGGACCAACAGGCACTGTCAATCTGGTATTCAACGCAGAATATATGAGATTTGATTCTCGCTCTGATGAACCGGCTCCACAGGGATATTAACGGCAAAATAAAATCGTAATATCAATCATCAAAAGGTTGTGAAGTATAATAACCTGAAAGGTAGCTTTTACAATGTATAAATGCCAGGAATGTGGCTATCGCTCGCCAGATTGGCTGGGACGATGTCCCTCCTGCAACCAGTTTGACACGTTAAAATCAGTTGAAACAGCAGACCTATCGAAAAAAAAACGCTCC
>PWOD01000074.1 GCA_003557545.1 bacterium
ATCGAGATATTATGACCACGGCTGTTTTCGCCCCTGATTTCGCCGGTGGTAGTGGATCATCGCAGGAGCCCTATCTGATTACAGATTGGTATGAGTTAAATCGTGTGAGATGTTTTCCCGATTCCAGTTTTATGCTGGTTAATCAACTTGATCAGGCGACTGAGGGATATCATCAGCATGCCGGGCCAGCTGCAAATTCGAATCAGGGCTGGAAACCCCTGGGCAGTAGTGATACTCCGCTGACCGGAACTTTTAGTGGAAATAATAATTCAGTTAAAGATCTGGTTATTCAGCGAAGTTCTGAGGACTATGTTGGATTGATTGCAAAGCTGGCTGATCAGGGAGTTGTTAAAGATCTGGAACTGGCCGGAGCTGAAATCGCTGGTGCCAACTATGTTGGAGCTGTTGTTGCTTATAATCATGGAATCCTGAAGAGAGTGGCTTTTCAGGGTGAACTTTACGGTGAAATAAGAGTGGGAGGAGTTGCCGGTAGAAATCGTGGAACAATCGTCAATAGTTATGTGCGTGGTCAGATTACCGGTAATTCTGCTGTTGGAGGTCTTATTGGTGAAAATTTTGAAGGGGAACTGTTTACCAGTTACAGTACCGCCCAGGTGGCCGGTAATGATTTCACCGGTGGTCTTGTAGGGATTGATGAATCCAGCACTGTTGAGCATAGTTTCTGGGATCTGGATAGCTCCAATCAGCCAACAAGTGAAGGTGGAACCGGTCTTGAGAGCCAGGAAATGCGTCGACTGGCGACTTATCTGGGGGCTGGTTGGGATATTGAGGGAACCGGTATCAAGAAAAATGATGGTTATCCCTACCTGTCTGGTGAAACCACACCAGTCTGGCATAAATCGATTCTTCTGACGATTGAGACGGTTGGTGAAGGGGAACTGCTGGTTGAGGGTGAAACCTATCTAGAACCGGTGGCAGTTACGCCGGGTGAGACCGTTACTCTGGAGGCTTTACCGGACGATTACTGGTATTTTGTTGAGTGGGATGAAGATCATTCGGGAACTGATGTTAGTACTCAGTTCCAGGTTGATGAGGATATGACAGTCAGGGCTATTTTTGCCGATAGTTATAGTCTGTCAATTGATATCCAGGGAGAAGGTACTGTGTTTGTCGATGGCGAAACCTATCTCCAGCCGATGGTCGTTCAGGGTGGTGAAACAGTAGTTCTTGAGGGGGTTGCCGCCCCGCTATGGCATTTTGATAACTGGAGCGGAGATCTTACAGATACAAATTCTACTGTGGAACTATTTATCGATAGCGATAAAAACTGTACAGTCAGCTTTGCACGAAATATTTATAGCTTAACAGTCGATCAGATTTCTCAAGGAGTAGTGTTGGTTGATGGAGAAACTTATGATGTACCGCTGGAAATTACTTCGGGAGAAACTGTAACTCTTGAGGCAGTCCCCGGTTCTTTCCATCATTTTTCTTACTGGGAGGGTGATTTAACCGGCAGTGATACAACAGTTCAGCTTTATATTGATGGTGATAAGTATTGCACGGCGGTGTTCGCTCGTGACACCCATCTATTAACGGTAAACAGAGTAGGGAATGGCTCCGTCCTGGTTGATGGTGAAACCTATGAACAACAGCTGGTAATCCCGGGTGGGGAAACTGTTAGTTTCCTGGCGGAACCCGCCCAGTTCTGGCATTTTTCTGAATGGACCGGCGAATTAACTGGAACTGATACGTCGGAGATTTTATTGGTTGACCGGGATATTGTTTGCACGGCTATTTTTCAACGGAACACTCAGATTTTGACTGTTGATACGGCCGGTTTGGGATCTGTGCTGGTAGATGGTGAAACCTATGTTGAGCCACTAGAACTGTTTGCCGGGGAGACGGTTGAGCTTCAGGCTATTCCACAACTTTATTGGGAGTTCGATCGCTGGGCCGGAGCAGCCAGTGGGTTTGATACAGAAATCTCCCTGTTTCTGAATGAAGATAAACTCTGTACAGCAATTTTTCTCCAAAAATCTTACATTCTGGAGATAGCCCAGCAGGGAGCCGGGCAAATTCTGGTTAATGGTGACAGTTATCTGGCTCCGCTTCAGCTGCCTGCCGGTGAAACAGCGACAGTTGAGGCAATAGCTGAGGAGTTCTGGCATTTTGATTCGTGGTTGGGAGATTTCGCGGGTAATACAGCTGTTGAGCAGGTTCTTCTTGATGATGATAAATTTTCTACGGCAATTTTTCAGCGAGACACACATAGCTTGACCGTGGCGACCCAGGGGGAAGGATATATTGAAGTTGACGGTGAGACCTATCTTGCGGGTTCGATCAGTTTAACTGCTGGAGAGACAGTTCAGTTGGAGGCTGAACCGGCCGCCTTCTGGTCATTTATCGAATGGACCGGGGATTTAACAGGGACAACACGTCAGCAGGAGCTATTTGTTAATGGTGATAAATCAGTAACAGGAGTTTTCGAGCGTGATATTTATAGTCTGGAGATCGACGTGGACGGTCAGGGTTCGGTTACTGTTGACGGTGAAACCTATCAGCAGCCGGTTGATGTACCGGGTGGTGATACTGTAACTCTTAGGGCTCTGCCTGAAACTTTCTGGTCTTTTTCCGGTTGGACAGGGGATATTCTTATAACTGCCGATCAATTTGATCTGCTGGTAGATGAAACTCTTCAGATTACTGCTGAATTTGTCCGGGATACTCATCTGGTTCTCTTAGATCAGATTGGTGAGGGAACGCTTTATCTTGATGGTGAAACTTATCAACAGCCGGTTGTTGTTGAAGCCGGTGAAATGGTTGAGTTGAGTGGGGCAGCCGACCGTTTCTGGATATTTGATAGCTGGTCAGGCGATGCGGTGGGGAGTGATACTGTTTATCACCTGTTTGTCGATGATGATAAACAGGCCACCGGGGTCTTTGCACAGGATAGTTATCAATTAGAAGTTAATTTTCTGGGAGAAGGTGTTGTTTTAGTTGATGGAGAAACATATATTGAACCGCTTGGTTTGACGGCGGGAGAAACCGTTCATTTAGAAGCAGTTTTTGCTGAATTTTATAACTTTGATCGGTGGCTTGGTGATATTACAGTAGACCATCCTGAAAGTGAATTATTTATTGATGAAAATAAATCTGTAACAGCGGTTTTTGAACGGGATACCCGGACTATTGAGGCCAGTGTTTCAGGAGAGGGGGAGCTGTTGATCGAGGGAACGGTATATACCACTCCGGTGACGGTTACTGCCGGAGAAACAGTTGTTCTGGCGGCCCAACCGGATCAGTACTGGGAATTGGATGGCTGGGGCGGTGATCTGAGCGGAACCGCTGATACAGTCGAGTTATTTGTTGATACCGATAAATTTGTAGAGTTGAATTTTACTCGTAAAATTCATAGTCTGGAGATAACTATTAGTGGTGAGGGGTCGGCTCTGGTTGATGGAGAAACTTATGTCGCACCACTCTCTATTACTGCCGGAGAAACTGTTCTGCTGGAGAATCGTCCCGATAGATACTGGTTGTTTGAGCAGTGGAGTGGAGATCTGCTTTCTACTGCAGAAACTGAGATATTGCTGGTAGATGGGGACAAATCAATCATTGCTGGTTTTGAGCAGCAGACCTTTACACTGGTTGTTGAGACAGTTGGTTCTGGTGGGGTTGAGGTGGCCGGAGAAATCTACACTGATCCCATGCAGTTGATCGCTGGAGAAACCTATCTGCTTGAGGCAATATCCGGCTCAGGATATTATTTTTCTGAATGGTCGGGAGAACTTTCCGGGATTGAAGCTGTTCAAACCCTTTACATTGATGCTGGTAAAACAGTTATAGCTAATTTTTCGGAAGAAACCGATGGTTTCGCCGGAGGTTCCGGGAGTTCCAACGATCCTTATCTGATCACCACCTGGCATCATCTTGATAATATGAGAAATCAGCCTGATAAACATTTTGAACTGGCCGCCAGTCTTGACAGATTTAGTGAAGGTTATAATCAACTGGCCGGGCCGGAGGCCAATGGCGGTGATGGATGGGAACCGATAGGAACTCCTGCGGAGCCTTTCGAAGGGCTGTTTAACGGAAGTTTCATTCAATCCGGCCTGATGATTGAGGATCTTTTTATCGATCGTTCGGGAGAAGATGAGGTGGGCTTTTTTGGCTATGTTGATGGGGGTATTATAGAGGATGTCAGGTTGGAAAATATCGATATTACTGGAGATAATTATGTGGGTGGGTTGGTGGGAGATTACCGGGGTGGACTGATTTCTCAGGTTGAGGTTGAAGGAAAACTTACCGGCCGGTCCAGAGTGGGTGGGATAGTCGGTATTAGCCGGGGAGAGATTAAAGATGTTTATGCTGATATGGAAGTTGTCGGTATTGGAACTGAAGGTTTTACGGGGGGTGTGGTTGGGCGTAATATGGGTGCAGGTAGTTTAACTAATGTGGTGGCCGCCGGAATGGTTTCTGGAATTGATGATGTAGGTGGTCTGGTCGGCCATAACAGGGGATTGGTAGAAAATAGTGGCTCTCGGGCCACTGTGGCCGGTGATGAGAATGTAGGTGGTGCGGTAGGATATAATTTCGGGAATTTAACTAAAATTTATGCCGCCGGACAGGTGACGGGCAATCGTGATGTTGGAGGATTGGTCGGTGACAATCCCAGTAGTGTCACATCAAGTTTTTGGGATATTGATCAAACAGGTCAAACAACCAGCGATGGGGGGATCGGGAAAACGACTGAAGAAATGCGTGAACTGGCAACTTTTGTCGCTGCCGGCTGGTCGATTGAAGGTACAGCATATGATGAAAATGATGGTTATCCATATCTTTCCGGGGATACTCCGACCTGGTATATCGCCGTTGATCATCTGCTGTTGACAGTTGACATAGTTGGCCAGGGAGATGTCCGGGTTGATACCGATATTTATCTCGAACCGGTAATGGTGCCAGCTGGGGAGACCGTTGAGCTGCAGGCAATTGCTGATCAGTTCTGGTCTTTTGACAGTTGGAACGGCGATCTTCAGGGGACGGCAGAAACAGAGTATCTGTTCGTCGATTTTGCTAAACAGGTGACCGCTAACTTTACACGTGATACCCAGTTGCTGGTGGTTGAGATAGAGGGGGATGGACTGGTTAAAGTTGAAGGTGATACTTATGTAGAACCTCTAGTGTTTTTAGCCGGTGAGACGGTAGCTCTTGAGGCTATAGCCGATATTCACTGGCACTTTGACAGTTGGACGGGTGATCTACAGGATACAGATTCTGTAACCGAGCTATTTGTTGATGATGATAAAACAGTAACAGCTGTTTTTGCCCGGGATACTCATCTGATCGAGATCGATACTGTTGGATCGGGAAAAATCTGGGTCTCTGGTGCTTTCAGTGATACCGTGGAAACATCATTGGTGACCGAGGTTATAGGTGGTGAAACTCTTGCTCTGGAGGCAGTAGCCGCGCAGTACTGGCATTTTGTGGAGTGGTCGGGGGATACTGCTACGTCCGATACCTGGTTGGAGCTGTTTGTTGATCGAGATTGGGATCTGACGGCGGTTTTTCAGCAGGATACTCATCTGGTTAACCTACAGGTTACAGGTCAGGGCGAAATAGAACTCACCGGGGCGATCGATGATACGGTTGATAGCTGGTTATCAACGGTTATCTTAGGCGGAGAGACTGTTCAGCTTTCTTCAGTTGCAGATACGCACTGGCATTTTGCTGGTTGGTCGGGAGATTTTGTCAGTGCTGATTCGGTCCTTCAGCTAGTTGTTGATGAGGATCTAAGTTTGACAGCAGAATTTATTCAGGACACACATATTTTACAGGTCGAAACCGTCGGAAGCGGGTCGATTATAACCAGCGGCGCGATTAGTGATACTGTCTATGATTATCAGGAGTTTATACTGCTGGGCGGGGAAACTGTGGAACTCGCAGCTGTCCCCGATAAGTTCTGGAGTTTTGACAGCTGGCAGGGAACCATCAGTTCTGGTGAAACAACTGTTGAACTCTATATAGATACTGATTTAGAGCTTGCGGCTAATTTTCTACAGGATAGTTTTATACTCGACCTGGAAATAGTAGGTTCCGGGAATATTCAGCTGAGTGGTGGTGTGGATACAACGGTCAGTAGTTCCAGAGCAGTCGTAATTCCCGGCGGTGAAACAGTTGTGGCTACAGCGGTTCCAGATAGTTATCATCATTTTACCGGTTGGACAGGGGATACTGATCTGGCCGACACATCAATTCATCTACTGGCTGATCGAGATCAACAGTTGACAGCTGAATTTGCTAGAGATACTCATAGTTTCCGATTGAATATTATCGGCGACGGAACAGCGGAGGTCACCGGAGCTGTTAGTGATACTGTGGATAGTTACCTGGAAACAGTGATTGATGGCGGTGACACGGTTGGTCTGTCGGCAAATCCTGAAGAGTTCTGGTTCTTCTGGGGCTGGCAGGTAGGGTTTAATTCACCGGACACGACTGTTGAGTTTATTGTTGATGATGATATGGAGATCAATGCTCATTTTGTTCAGGATACCTACAGTGTAACGGTCAGTCTAATCGGTGCGGGTGTAGTTGAAGTTTCCGGGGTGTACAACACGATTATTGATACTGAAACCAGTTTTACTGTTCCTGGTGGAGAAACAATTAATTTTAACGCTAATTCTGATAGTTACTGGAGTTTTGATGGTTGGACCGGTGATACAATTTTAACCGATGAACAGTTTGATTTAATGGTTGATGATGACTATCAGTTTGTTGCTAATTTTGTCCAGGATACCTATATGCTTTTTGTCGAAGTAATCGCCAGCGGTGAGGTTTCGATTAGTGGGGCTTTTGACACTACAATTAGCTCCCAGTTCGAGACAACGGTTCTGGCCGGCGAGACCGTTATATTGCAGGCAGATCCTGCCGAATACTATCATCTTGCTGGCTGGACCGGTGATACTGATACGGCGGATAGTTCG
>PWOD01000010.1 GCA_003557545.1 bacterium
GAATATTACCAGTGGAAAGCAAAACAGAACAAAGGAAAAAACGATTCTAAAAAAGAAAAGAAAGCAGCTTAATGATGCTTTCGCCGGAGGACACTTTTACACAATATATCGGACTTGACCTCATTATGAACTTGATTAAAAAGTTTTTACTCAAATTTCTACCATTTAATCAATATGTAAACAATAGAACAGCTGGTCGGATGAATTTTTCAAGGTAAACCAAAACCAAACCTGTCAAATTATTTTTTTCTACAGAAATACTACATAATGATTAAAATAGTCAGACCAGTGAATAAAGAAGCACACACCAACAATTCAATAGAAGACTCACCATGGCAACAGCCTTATACAGGTTTTTCACAGAAAAACTGTAAAAACTTGAAATAATTGGAGGAGATATTAAGCATTAATCTATTTTTAGCGGCAAACCATATAGACCATCTAAAAACTCCCTGGCTTTGTTGTAAATTTTACTTGTGTTTATTGTATCTTCCCTGAATCCGCAGTGGGCAAGATTATTTCTGTATCGAGAAATTTTTGCCCACAGTCTTCTAAAATCATCCAAATCCGGAATGTCCTCAATCCAATCCTGTTCATCTGGAACAAAATCAAGTATATTCTTTTTTTCTGAACTGTTTATATAATCATGCAGCATCTTATCAAAGGGTTCCTTGGTTTCATCATGCCTGGTAGTGAGCTCCAACCAATTATCTTTCAACACCTGGTCGCCTGTGATTTCACTTTTCATGAATATTAACCAATTAATCATCCATTCTTTCATGAGAGAGATACCCTGCATCACCATATCGCGGTCAATCCAGTATTTTATCAGTCCAAGTTGTTTGGACAACATCTGTCTGGAAAGAATGGGATTTTCTGCTTCTGTTGTAATATCGCCGGAGATTACCTGTTCCAGTTCCTGTCGCACATCCGAGGTTACATACTCAAAGGGAGGTGCCCATTTCTTGACCTCTTCCTCAGTTTTAACAAGGTTTTCATTAAAAACATGGGCCTGTTTCATTAACTCCAGTGGACGAGAAAGGTTGAACGCTCGTCTGAAATTTTTTGCCGCCTCACCTAACTGCTGCAAAAATTTTGCGCCTTCGTGGCCACTTGACCCTCTCCAGGACTGATTATGAATCTGCTGCAATTTATTACCGAGTGGCTGACCGTCTCCATACTCCTCTAAGCAGGTGGCACCATGAATCCAGTCCAGCATATCAACCAGGGGACATAAATCTATCACAGGGCTCCGCTGTTCACCACCAACTTCAAATGCACCATACCACACACCCTCCAGGGGAATCTCCTTAACCTGGCGGATATAAGCAAGAACAGTGAAAACCACAAAAGGAAGTGAACGGAAAGCGTGAGTAATATCGAACAATATTTTTCGATTTTGAGGACGTTCCTGAACTGTTGCGGTAATGATGGCAAAAACTTCCCACAAACTATCTTCAGAATCCACATTTGGAATTCTTACCGGTTCAAGTGAATCACCCAATTCCTGCTTGAGCTTATCCATGTGCTCCGTTTTAGCCGACTTTTCTGTGACAAATGCATAAACTTTTTGGGGTGAAAAAAATTCATTTAAAGCCAGCGCTATTAAATTGGTTGAGTATTCTTTGGTTTCATTTGGTTTCTCAATGAAATACGTTGTTTCTTTATATTTCCCGGTTCCCAGGAAAGTAAACAGATCAACTCCGCTTTCATTCATAAAAAAACACCTCTTTTTTTAATCAAGTCAAATAACCAGTTCATCTTTTTTTCAATCTGACCATATCACACTAAAATTAAAAATTCCATAATACATCCAGAGTTTGTTTCTATTTTCTGTCCTAAGTTGAAAAATTTCCCTCCATAAAACGACCATATTCAACAGCTGTTTTGGCACCGCCGCCAATCCACTTAAGAGCCTCAACCAGCGCTTGCCTTAGGGTATCCTGGAGGGACGGAGGTTGATTATTGACTAACTGGAAGGTATCCTCAAAAGAAAAAGGGAGGGTTATAGATGCCACGATTACCGCGTCCGGATTTCCAACATACATACCATCATGTCGTAGTTCGAGGGGTTGATGGCCTACCGATTTTTGATAGTGACGAAAAAAAAGAACAGTACATAAATATAATGAAAGACGTTAAAACCACACATGATATAAGTATATATACGATCGGTTTTATGGATGAGCATGTGCACCAGTTTGTCCGGCGGAATAATCAATCAATGGGAATCTTTTACCGCAGGGTTAACGGTCGATATGGAAGCTGGTATAACAAACGTTTTAATCGCACGGGAGCGCTTTACGATGAACGGTATTATAGTTCGCTGGTTGATTCTGAAAATTATTTTCAAGCGGTCTGGAGATACTCCCAGCATCAAGAGGTAAAAAGTGGAAAATATCAATCGGCAGCTGATGACCCCTGGAGCAGTGCACGAGTATATTTAAATCTGAATTCCCGCTATCACTGGATAGATTGGCAGGAAGCGCTGAATGAACTGGACGTCGGCCAGGGACATAGTGCGAAAAGACTGCTCAAAAAACAGGGAATTGAACAGAGCTGGCCGAGCAAAGAAGCGTTCCCTCACGAACTCTACAGAGGCCAGAGATTTTTGGCTGATAAAACATTCATTGAAAAATATATGCAGATCCGAAAAAGAGCTGTCAGGAAAAAACTACGGAAAAAAACTCCCATACCGTGGGATGATTTACTTAAAATTGCAGTTAAACTATCGGGGCTATCAGAGAAAACAATTTTAACCCCGGGGCGCAGCAAGAAGAAAGTTCAACACCGTGCAGCTCTGGCCTATGCCTGCCGGAAATACGGACATTTGCCGATCAAAGATATTGCAGAAAAATTGTCCGTATCACCATCCGGGGTCTCACGGATGATCAAACGTTTCAAAGAAAAAAATCACAAATTAAGAGCAGCCTGGGCCCGCGAATTTGAAGCCAGTTAGTCAATAATCAACCTCCGTCCCCCGTGATTTGGGGGAGAGAAGGTGCGAAAATTGGAAAAATTGGGTAAACTTATGCGGGTGTTATTTTATCTATTTTCGAACAGATAGAAAGGACGGTTAAAATGCCGGATAGTTACAGTGAATCAGAGGAGTATCAGATACGCCAGGAGAAATTAGAAAAACTTGAACAACGGGGAATTGATCCGTACCCCCATAATTTCAATAAAATTCAGACAGTTGCGGAGGCCGTCGATCTGTTTGTCGACGACCCGGATGAGGAGCTGGGAGAAACCGTCAAGGTCGCCGGACGTATAAGACGGCGGCGGCTGCACGGCAAAGCTGCCTTTGCCGACCTGGTTGATCACAGCGGACAGATACAGCTCTACCTATCGGCCCGTTATCTGGACGACTCGGAGCAGTTTGATCTATTCAACGAACTGCTTGATATTGGCGATTTTATCGGTGTCCAGGGGGAGCTTTTTAAAACCAATGAAGGTGAAATATCGGTTGTTGTGCGAAATTTTAAAATTCTCAGCAAGGGTCTTCGACCACTGCCCGAGAAGTTCCACGGATTAAAAGATACAGAACTTCGTTACCGTAAAAGATACCTTGACCTGCTGGATAATCCCGAGGTTAGAGAACTTTTTCTGCAGCGCAGTCAATTTGTTTCCGGCTTGAGAAACTGGCTGGAAAACCGTAATTTCATCGAAGTTGAGACACCAATGATGCAGACGCTGGCCGGGGGAGCTGAGGCCGAACCGTTTATTACTCATCACAATACACTGGATCTTGATCTCTACCTGCGAATCGCCCCCGAACTGTTTCTCAAACGGCTGCTGGTCGGGGGATTTGAAAAAGTTTATGAGATCAACCGTAACTTCCGTAACGAAGGTATCTCAACCCGGCACAACCCGGAATTTACGATGCTTGAACTGTACTGGGCCTATGCTGACTACAAGGAGATCATGGTCCTCACCGAACAGCTGCTCAGCTCGGTCATAGAACAGTTCAACCCGGAGTTGATCACCGAGTACCAGGAAAACTCGATTGACTGGAACACTCCCTGGGAAAGATTAACCATTGAACAGGCTATTGAACGGCACACCGGGATAGAACTCAATTCTGAGATGTCGGTGGAAGAGATCAGAAAACTGGCTGAAACTAACGGTTATCAGCTGGAACCGGCTGACAGCAGTGAGGCGCAGATCTTTGAGCTGTTTGAAACAGCCGTAGAAAAACAACTGATCGATCCCACCTTCATTATTGATTTTCCGGCCAGCCTCTCCCCGCTGGCTAAACGGCACCGCAATGCTCCCGAACGGGCCGAACGGTTCGAACTGTTTGCCGGGGGGCTGGAAGTGGGCAACGCCTACTCTGAGTTAAACGACCCCCGGGAACAAAAAGAAAACTTTCTCCGGCAGACGGAGGATAGCAGTAAAATCGACAGCGATTATATTGAAGCCCTCGAATACGGAATGCCCCCGGCCGGCGGGCTGGGCCTGGGTATTGACCGACTGGTGATGCTGTTAACCAATTCTGCCAGCATCCGGGATGTCATTCTTTTCCCACTCCTGCAACCGCTATCCCGGGAGGACTGAATGGCCTCGAAAAAGAAACCCAGCCTGCGTAACCGTGGGGAACGGGTGTTTTTCCTGTTTCGAATGATTACGCGGTTTTTGTTTCGTTCCCAGAATGTCGGAGTACTCCCCTATCTCACACTGTTCGCGTTCATCAGCATCACCATTGGGGTTGCAACTCTGATCATTGTGCTGTCAGTGATGAACGGTTTTTCCACAACATTACAGGACCAGCTTGTCGGGATATACAGTCCCATACGTGTCTATCCTCGCGGCGCGCGATCTCTCCGACTGGACAGCCTTAAAGAACAGCTTAAGGAGCAGCCACAGGTCACACAGGTTATCGGAGTAATTGAAGGAGAAGTTCTCTTCCAATCGGGTCCTGCCTCATATTCCGGAGGGAAAATTTTAGCCTACACAGACTGGCGGACAGATCGACTGCCGGTCGACCAACCAACCGGTGAGGGGATTCATCTGGGCAGTGAGCTGGCCCGCAGCCTCTGGGTAGGAGAAGAGGATGAACTAACAATTATTCGACCGGATGCCCAGCGGACTCCGTTCGGCCTGCTACCAGCCGGACAAAAAGTGGCTGTTAAAGGGCATTTTAGAAGCGGCTTCCAGGATGTTGATTCAGCCCTGGGACTGGTTTCCGAAGAACAGGCGCGGCGACTTTTCAACCTTGAAGAAAATCTCACTAACTATGCCGAAATCTGGATTGCTGATAGATTCCGAGCCGATCAGTTAAAAACCCAGCTGGAGAAGCTGCTGGACGGTGAATACCGGCTGGTCACCTGGTCAGAGGCAAATCCTGCCCTGTTCGAAGCTCTACAGCTGGAAAGAACTGTCACCTTTATCGTCCTGGTGCTGATCGTGCTGGTGGCAGCAATAAATATTTTAAGCATGTTAATTCTATCGATCCTCCAGCGACGACGACAGATTGCCATGATGATGTCGATGGGCGCCACACCACGGACAATCCTGGTATTGTTCCTGGCAGCGGGGATGCTAATTACGACCGCAGGACTGGTGGCCGGGTTCGGGATCGGACTGAGCGGATGCTACCTGATGGACAATATTTTTGTGATTGATCTGCCGCCGGTGTATCCAATGGACAGTCTTCCTGTCCAGGTTGATCAGTTCCACCTGCTGGCCATCGGTGTAGTAACCTTTATCCTGGGATTCATCAGCTCCCTGTATCCAGCCTGGGCGGCCGCACGAATCGATCCGGCAGAGGTCTTAAGATATGGATAAAACTATTCTTAGGGCAGAAAATATAAACCATTCATATCGCCCCGACAGACCGATACTCCAGGAGATAAATCTAACGCTTAACCAGGGTGAAGCGATAGCCATCCAGGGACCATCAGGAGTCGGCAAGACAACCCTGCTGGAAATCCTTGGAACAATGCGCTCACCCAGCAGCGGCCAGGTGAAAATCATGGGAGAAAATGTTTATGCCGGTGATCGTCGCCAGCAGGCATTGATCCGCGGGAACTGGTTAGGCTTTGTTTTCCAGGAAGCACTTCTGCTGCCGGACCTGACCATCTGGGAAAACTGCCGTCTGGCGGTGGACCTGGCCGGACGGCACTGGAGTAGTAAACAGATCTACGCCCGGTTTGAAGAACTGATCAGTTTACTGGGATTAAATCCAGAGCGACGAGCTGATTATCCAGCCCAGTTCTCCACCGGCGAAAGACAGCGGATAGCCATTGTCCGGGCCCTGATCCACAAACCCCGGCTGCTAATTGCTGACGAACCAACCGGTAATCTTGATCACCGGGCAAGTTCACAGCTGATCGACCTGTTAACCCCACTGGTCCAACAGCAGCAGGTGGGGATGATTATCGCCACTCACGACCCGGTGATGGCAAACTCAATTAAAAATCTTTACGTACTTGAAGAAACTTTATTAAAATCTTCTAACATCCAAACTAAAGAAAGGAGTGACTGACTACCATGTCGTCACTATCAATCTGGTTAGACGGTAAGTTTGTTCCTGAAGAAGATGCAAAAATTAGTATCTTTGACCACGGTTTACTTTACGGAGATGGTGTATTTGAAGGAATCAGAGCCTATGGAGGAACTGTTTTCAAACTCAAAGAACATATCGACAGACTGTACAAATCAGCCCGGGTTATTAAACTAAAAATTCCTCTTTCACCGGACGAAATGACCGAGGCAGTACTTGAATCCTGCCGGCGCAACCAGGTGGAAAACGGCTATATCAGACTGGTCGTCACCCGGGGCCGGGGTGATTTGGGTCTGGATCCCCAGAAATGTCCCAAACCGACCATCTTCATCATTGCCGCCGATATCGAACTATATCCCGAAGAGGCCTACACCAAAGGCTTAAAACTGGTTACTGTCCCTACCCGGCGAAATCTTGCTGAATCGGTCAATCCACGAATTAAATCTCTTAACTACCTCAACAATATTATGGCCAAGATGGAAGCTCATCAGGCCGGGGCCAAAGAGGGTATCATGTTAAACGACCAGGGTTATGTGGTGGAATGCACAGGGGACAACATCTTTATTATCGAATCCCTTAAAAAACTGCGCACCCCCCCACCCTACATGGGAGCCCTGGAGGGCATAACCAGGCAGACCTTAATGGATATAGCCGAAGCCAGTGGTTTTGACGTGATTGAAGAACCACTCAACCGGTACGATTTATATGTTGCCGACGAATGTTTTGTAACCGGCACGGCCGCTGAGGCTCTCCCGGTTATTGAAATAGATGGACGGGAGATCAACGGCGGCAAACCGGGACCACTAACCCGGGAGTTGATCGACAAGTTCCGTAATTCTGTCTGTGATTACGGCACACCAATATAAGGGTTTTTCCATCCAGAAACAGATAACCAATATCTGACGGAATAAAACCAGGGTTCAGCCTGTTCTTATAGGAGCTACTAAAAATAACCTGTCAGGGAACAGGGTTAATTTCTTATAAATGGATTGATTCACTATGAAGTGTGAACATTGCAAATCAGCCGAAGCAACGCTGCATCATGTTCTGGTGAAAGATAACAAGGTACTGCATCACCACCTCTGCGAAGCCTGTGCGAAAAAACTCAAACAGGCCCAGGGGTTTGATAAAGCCAATCCGATTGGAGCCGCCCTGGCCGGGCTACAGGACGATGATGAACTGGCCTCAACCGCCAACTGTTCGAACTGCGAGGCGGAACTGACAGATTTTCTCAGCTCCGGCCGGTTTGGCTGTGCGGACTGTTACAGTTCCTTTGCTGAAGATATTGAACCGTTGATCAAAAGAATCCATGGGAGCGACAGGCATGCCGGTAAGGGTAGCAGTCTGACAACAAGCTCCGCACTACCGGAAAACCAACAACTCCAGCTGCTGGAAAAACAGCTGGAAAAAGCAGTCGCCCTGGAGGATTATGAAGAAGCGGCCCTTTTGCGAGATGAAATCTTTAAACTGAAAGAACAGGATTCAGATGACAATACCAATTGACCCCCATACACCCTCAACCTGGCTGAGAACTGAAGGGCCGGATTCCGACGTTGTTATCAGCAGCAGGGTGCGGTTTGCCAGAAATCTGCAAAACTATCCGTTTGCCAGTAAAAACAGCCGGGAAAACAGGGAAAAGCTACTTGATGAGATTTTTTCTGTTATCCAGGAATATCCCCCGGGAGCAAACTGGATTACCAGCCGGCTGGAAGAGTTAAGCTCAATCGAGAAGAACCTGCTGGCCGAAAGAAATCTCATAAGCAAACAGCTGTTAACGGAACCAGCCGGCGGAACAGCCTTTATTCCAGAGGAAACCCTGGGAGTAATGATTAATGAAGAGGATCACCTGCGAATTCAGGCGATAACCGCCGGTAATGATCTGGATCTGGCCCTCGCACAAGCAACAGATCTGGAACGTTTTTTTGATACCAGGTTCGAGTTTGCCTACGATGAAAAATGGGGTTACCTTACCTCCTGCCCAACCAACCTCGGGACTGGATTCAGAGGCTCCATCCTGCTGCATCTACCGGGCCTGGTGATCACTGAAAAACTAAACCGAGTTCTGAACGCCATCTCTAACCTGGGTCTAACCGTACGGGGATTTTATGGAGAAGGCAGCGAGACACGAGGATTTTATTTTCAACTTTCTAACCAGATCACACTGGGACGTTCTACCGAGGATTTCCTGGCCAGTTTAAAACGGGTTGGAGAGAAAATTATTTCGCACGAACGAGCCGCCCGGGAGCAGCTGTTAAAAAAACGTGATTTAGGGTTAAAAGATAAGATTGGCCGAGCTTTCGGTATTTTAAAATATGCCCATCAGATAGAATCTGAGGAAGCGATCGAGCTGCTCTCAATGTGTCGTCTTGGAGCGGACAGAAAGCTCCTTCCCGAATTAAAAATAAAAAAACTGGACGGTTTTTTACAACTTCTTCAACCAGCCCATCTACAGCAGAGCGTTGGCACCGAACTGACCAGCGAAGAGCGTGAGTCCTACAGAGCCCGGCTGGTGGAGAAAGAGTTTTCCACAACCCCGTCCTGAGTATCTTATCCTCTGGTAGAAGATACCATTTCCAGATAAAAATGGTATTATTAAGATGTTTTTGCAGATTATTGAATCATCAAGTTGACTATAAATCTATTCAACAATCCTTCTGAGGTGAAGCGTTAAAATGTTTGAAAATTACACAGATCGGGCTCGTAAATCACTGCGTAAATCAAAAAATATCTCCCGCCGCACCGGCAGCCAGGAAGTCGAACCGGAACATCTGCTGATAGCTTTACTGGAGATTGGCAGCGGAATCGCAGTCGATATTCTCCAGGAACTGGGGATCGAACCACAAAAACTGCTGACCAAACTTACCGACCTCATCGACGTCAGCACAGAGACCGAGGCCGAGGAAAAGACTCCCCAGCAGCCGGATTATTCTCAAGCCCTCCAGAGAACTCTGTCGCTGGCGGAAAAAACAGCCCGGGAACTGGGCCATAATTATGTTGGAACAGAGCATCTACTTATCGGACTGGCAGCAAGCAAGAGTGGCCCTGTGGCTGAACTGTTTGACAGTTACAAGGTCACAGCCGGCCAGGTCAAAAAACTACTGATCGAAATTCTCAACGAGGAATATGGTCTGGAATACGGTTTTGTTGTCTCGTCGGGGAAAAAATCATCCGAGGAAGGAACGGGTAAACGGAAAAAAAATAAGTCTAAAACTCCAACCCTTGATGCTTTTTGCCGGGATCTTACCGAACTGGCTCGAAACGACCTGCTGGACCCGGTAATCGGTCGTAAAAAAGAGATTGAACGGGTTACCCAGATTCTATCGCGCCGAAAAAAGAACAACCCCGTTTTAATCGGTGAACCGGGAACCGGTAAAACAGCCATTGTTGAGGGGCTGGCCAAACAGATCGTTAATGTTGACGTTCCTCAGGCTCTTTACAACAAACGGCTAATGGCACTGGATCTGGCACTGGTTGTTGCCGGAACAAAATACCGGGGAGGGTTTGAACAGCGGATGAAAAAACTCCTGGAAGAGATCCAACAGTCCCAGGAGATAATCCTATTTATTGATGAGATACATTCACTGGTGGGAGCCGGGTCGGCAGAAGGTGCAATCGACGCTGCCAGCATTCTCAAGCCGGCCCTGGCCCGGGGAGAGATTCAATGTATAGGAGCAACTACGCTGGATGAATATCGACAGCATATTGAGAAGGACTCCGCTCTGGAAAGACGGTTCCAGCTGATTAACATCGACGAACCATCTACTGAAGAAGCGATTAATATTTTGCAGGGCCTAAAACCCAACTATCAAAACCATCATAACGTCAACTATTCAGATGAAGCGATCGAGGCGGCGGTAAAACTTTCTCACCGTTATCTTTCCAACAGCTATCTACCGGATATCGCCATCGACGTAATCGACGAAGCAGGCAGCCGGGCCAAACTAGAATTTTCCATGCCACCCCGTGAGATACGTGAACTGGAGCATGAGCTGGACAACCTCCAAAATCAAAAAAGTGAGGCAGTTTCATCACAGGAATTTGAAAAAGCCGCAGCCCTGCGAGACAAAGAAAGCAAACTGAAAGAAGAGCTGGATAAAGTCAAGACAGAATGGGAGAAGAATGACCCGGAGCGGCCCGATATAGGTGAAGAAGAGATAGCCAAACTGGTCAGCGACATGTCAGGAATTCCGGTATTCAAACTAACCGAAAAAGAGCAGGCCAAGCTCCTCCGGCTGGAGGAGGATATTCACAAAAGACTGGTTGACCAGGCTGATGCAGTCAGTGCAGTCAGCCGGGCCATCCGCAGAGCTCGGACAGGACTTAAAGATCCCAGCCGGCCGGTCGGCAGTTTTATGTTCCTGGGACCCACCGGAGTAGGTAAAACCGAATGTGCCCGGGCCCTGGCCGAACTGTTGTTTGGTGATGAACAGCACATGATCCGGGTAGATATGAGCGAGTTTATGGAAAAACATTCTGTCTCCCGGCTGGTGGGAGCACCTCCTGGATATGTCGGATATGAAGAGGGAGGTCAACTGACCGAACAGGTCCGACGTAACCCCTACTCGGTTGTACTGCTGGATGAGATTGAAAAAGCCCACAATGAGGTTTATAACATCCTGCTGCAGATATTTGAGGATGGGGTGCTGAGTGATAATCTGGGCCATAATGTCGATTTTCGCAACACAATCATCATTATGACCTCAAACGTGGGGGCCCGGGAGATTACCAATGCCGGTTCCATGGGGTTTCGAACCGGGGATGAACAATCACTTGATTATGTCGATATTAAAGACCGGGCGATGACCGAATTAAAACGAAAATTCAATCCTGAGTTTATTAACCGGCTGGATGAAATAATTGTCTTCAAATCACTGACAAAAGAGGATCTGCAGGGAATAATCGAACTGATGCTGGGCGAAGTCAACGAGCGGTTAAAGGAACAGGGATTTACTCTGGAGGTCGACCAGGCTGCCCGCGAATACCTGATTGAAAGGGGCTATGATCCAGACTACGGAGCCCGACCGCTGCGCCGTACAATTGAGCGTAAAATCGAAGATTCACTGGCCGAAGCAATCTTACGGGGACAGTTTAAAGCGGGCGGAAAAATCCTTGTTACATATGAGGATAACAGCCTTAACTTTGAAAAACAGCCCCCGCCGGATGATTCGGATGATGAAACTACGGATGAAAATTAAGAACCACCATTTTAGCCGGGAGGTTTATGAATATGTTTAAACTGTTAAGCTGCTTTTCCCTCCTCCTTATGATCTGTCTACCAGCGCTATCCTACAGCCAGGTCAATATGTCAGCTTTACCGCCTCGTTCATCAATCGAAATTAGTTTTACTGAAAATCATCCACCGGTTGTCCGGGAAACCCGACAGGTCCGCCTGGACAGTGGTATTAACCAGCTTGAATTTCGCTGGAACAGGGTAACAATCAATCCCCGTTTAATCGAACTCTATCTTCCACCGGAAAAAGCTATCGAACTTATAGAAACCGAACGATTTTTAGATGTCCCGGCTCTAACCTGGAGCTTAGACTCTGCCCAGCGCGTTAGTTTCAATCTGCAGCTGCTATACCAGGTAGAAAACCTTAACCGAGAAACTTCCTACCGGGCTGTACTTCAACCTGACTCGAAATTAGTCGATCTATACCAGTATACGAGCCTGTTTAATAACTCCGGGGAGGATTTTGTTGATGCAACAGTTGTTCTGGATGAACAGCTGATCGAGCAACAGACTCTGCGCGATGGTGAGTCCCGCAGATTTTTGTCACTGCGGCAGGAGGCGATCCCCTACTGGCTAACCTATCACTATACTGCCGGCGAACACCCGGGTAGAAGGGACCAGGAACAACCACTAAAAGTCAGCTACGGTTTCCATAATCCTGGTGATCCTGAAGCTGCCAGCAGCCTGATGCCGGCGGGGAAGCTCCAGCTATTTGAAAAGAATGACCAGGGAAAGGTTTTTCTCTCCGAAACTAAGCTTGCGGCGTTTCCTGCCGGTGATACGGTCAATCTTTCGGCAGGAAAAAGCCGTGATATTGCTATAGAAGAAAGGCTTTTAGAGGAGGAACGGATGGATGTTTTTCGTGATGAAGACGGTATTATACAACTTTATAACAGTAAAAAAAGCTGGCGATTTGAAATTGAAAATTTTCGACCGGACACAGTAACTTTACAGCTGGACAAACCAATGGAGGGTGAATGGGAGATTGTCGACAGCTCACACCCGACCAAACGGATCAACGCCAGGTTAATCCGATTCAAGCTGGAACTGCCACCAACCACCGAAATTCCAGTTGAGCTGAGTTATATCATCAAACACAGGGGGAGACGATTACGATGAAACTCCTGTTACTAACGCTGATTGCTACTCTGTTATTTCCAGCAAACCTGCTGGCCGGAGTTTCCCTGGGAACAACTGCCACTATTGAACGGACCGATCTAACAATTTACTCCCGACAGGATCTAACATTTGTTCGAGAAATACGGTCGGTCAACCTGACCGAAGGTACAAACCAGCTGAGTCTGACCTGGGATAATAAGATGATCGATCCCGCCTCGCTATATCTTACTACAGTTGACGACCTGCCCGGTGTGACGGTTGAAGAGCAGATTTTCACATCCGCCAATCCCACAGCTGTAAGCTGGAAAATATTCTCTCAGGAAGCCCAAACAGTTCAAGTGGAAATAAGTTATTTCATGCTGGGATTGAACTGGTCGGCAGAATACATGGGAAAACTTGATCCGACTGAAGAAACTCTCCAGTTGTCCGGCAAAGTAACTGTGAAAAATACCAGTGGAACCAGCTTTGAAAACAGCTCGGTTCACCTGTTTATTGGAGAAGTTGAGCTGCTGGAAAAGCTGGCCAACTCGATCCGCCAGTGGCGCCAAAAACTGGTTGGCGAAGCAAGTCCCCCTGTCGTAATGGACTACTTTGCGGAACAGCCCCAGCAGATGTTAAGACGGGAGTCAGCCCGCGCCCTGATGGCACCGGCGGCGACCGTAGAAACAACCACTATGGAAAGACGTGCGGAACATTATCTTCTGAGTTTAGAACCGGCAATCAACCTGGCTGACGACCAGCAAAAACAGCTGACCTTTCTACCCCGGGTCAAACTCCCGGTTACCACGGTTTACAGTCTGATGGGAACCGGTACAAACAGATCACCACGACGTTTATTGAAATTTACCAATGAGACAGCCACCGATCAAGAGGAGATCCCCCTGCCCGGGGGCCAACTACAGCTGTTGGAAACAAACCGGGCCGGCCATCTATTAGCCCTTGGGGGGGTTACCCTTGACTATCTTCCAGTCGGTGGAACTGCTGAACTTGAACTGGACAGGGACCGCCATATTCGTGTTAGTCCAACCCTTCAAAAACAGGTGAGCAGCGACCATAAGTTCAACGATGAAGGTCGACTTCGTGGATGGTATGAAAAGCTCACCTTCGAGGTCAAAGTAAAAAACTTCAAACCGGTTCCAATAACTCTGCATTTTTACCAGGATTTCCCCGATCCCCACTGGGAACTTTTAACAGAACTCCCTGAGTTCAAAAGACAAACCGCCCGGCGCCTGAAACTCAACCTGGAGATTGAAGCCGGTCAAACCCGAACTATTGAATACCCTATAGGCCGAAAATTTGGTGAACTACGTGATTAACCGAAACAATCCTCAAGGTACTAAAAAATCCTCTGGCACAGCCAGTCTATCCCCGAAGGTTTACGCTCCCGGGGCACCGGTCAAACCAGTTTATGACGAAGAGCTTTTACAAAAGTTCATTCGCGGAGAGATTATTTTCGGTAGTATTTTAATGGCAATAGGAGGGTTTGTTCTGCGCTATATCGAATCGGCCAGTTTTATTATTGCCGGACTGCTTTTTGTGGGGATGGGAATTTTCAGACTAACTCAGACAAAATTTTCCGGAGAGAATAAAAAAAAATCAGCTTATCCCGAGGATAGATTACTGTTTCGGCTAAAAACTCAGCTAAATCCAGACTGGTTCGTAGCACTTAACTATGAGCTGCCAGATGATGGTAAAATAGCAACCTTTGTGGCCGGCCCCGGAGGACTGTTTGTTATCGATAAAGTTGACCTTTCGGGAGAAATAAATGTAACTGACAAAAAGAGCAGCTGGAAACATACAGCTCCGGATGGTGAAGTAAACAAAATCCCCAATCCGCTGGAGCTGAACAGAAAAAAAATTGATCAGCTGCAAAAAAGATTTAGCAGGCAGGGGTTACAGATCGACATACCGCCGGAAAACTGCGTGGTACTGATGAAACACAACCTGTCGGGATCAGCCACTGAGCTGGAGCAGGTTTTCAGATTAGGCGAGATCACCGATTACATAGTAGAACAGAATCCTCAGGTAAATTTTACCTGGGAAAAGGTCGATAAAATCGAACAGGCAATGACTGAATCGATGCATCGGATTTATTAGACTTCTGCCGGTTTACGAGCCTCTGATTAGAGTTATCACAGTATGGTTATAATACCACTATAAAACACAGGAGATTTGACGATGGTAAAGCTACTATTTAGCTGTTTAATGATTACTATATTATTTTTCATACCCTGCCAAAACCCCGTTTTCGGACAGCTGCAGTCCGAATTTGATCAACTGCCCGTTCCCGACGTGATCGAGCCACGCCCGGAGGCTGACGAACCGCCGGGCGATGGCATGCTAAATCGTATCTTTGCCCATGTTGGTAACCGTGTGATCAGTCTGGCAGACTACCGAGAAAGCTACGGAACCAGTAAACTGGAGGAGAATAAATTACGTTCTTTGATCGAAGAAAAACTGCTGTTACTGGCCCTTGATGAACTGGAAATACAGCTCGATCAACGGGAGATTGAACGGGTTATAAAGGACCAGGTTGAACAGATGAAAAATGCGGTGGGAACAGCAGAGTTTTCCCGCTACCTCAACCAGCAGGGGATTTCTAAAGAGGATTTTACCCGCCTGCTGGTTGAACAAACTATCAGCCAGCAAAAACTACAGACAGTCCTGGTTACTGTTTTTCCTGAACTACGACCAGCTGATACTCCCACGGTCGGCTCAAGACCATCCAAAATACGGGGGCGGTTAATGCTATTTCCCGATCAACAGATGGCTGACACAGCCTACCGACAGCTGGACCGGGAAAAAAACTGGCGAAAGGTATTTAATGAATATTCCCGTAAACTGGCATTCATGGGCGACTACGGAGACCTCGGCTGGTTCGCCTGGGGTAATTACGCTGAAGAGATGGAATACACCCTGTTCAAACTTCCCCTTTATGGAATCAGTCAACCGTTTGAATTTCGCGGGTTTTATGCGATTGTCCAAAAGACCGGAACCCGGCTTATCCCCCCCTGGACCGAGGTTGATATGCGCACATTGCAGCGCTGGGAACAATACCGTTTTCAACATCACAAAGAAAAACTGCTGGCGAAACTCTGGGAACATTACAAGGTTAAAATTCCAGCCTCGCTTGAAATAGATTTACAGCCTCCCCGATGAATAACCCAGCAATCAGGGCAACAAAGAGAAGATGGATTGTTTCAACCGGCGATCCAGCCGGCTGCAGCCCGGAGCTGATTGTTCCACTACTGCAGGCCAGACAGGCCCCTGAACAGCTCATATTTGTTGGCCCTGCGGAACTAATCAAGCAGCTCAAATTAAAACTACCCGTAATCAATAAGATACCGACATCGAGCGGGGCCTACTGGTGGTCTGTGGGAGAGATTTCTCCTGAGCAAATTCTCTCTGGAAAGCCGAATAAAAACTCAGGACGAGTTGCTATAAAATCACTGAAGCAAGCGCTGAATCTGGTAGATCAGAGCAAGGCTGACGGACTGTTGACCCTGCCACTTAACAAAGCGGCGGTGCAGGCTGGTGGCGAAAAATCCTTCACCGGCCATACTGAATTTTTAGAAGCCCACTGGAACCAACCGGCGGTCATGAGTTTTTTTGGCGAACAGTTCAACTGTGCCCTTCTAACCCGCCATATTCCTCTCAACGAAGTCTGTCAGGAGTTGACCCTGTCCCGGGTTATCAATCGCACAGTTACGATTAACCGGTTTTTTGAAAAATATGAGAACAAATCACCCCGACTGGCCTTGCTTGGACTGAATCCCCATTCAGGGGAAAAGGGGCTGCTGGGATGTGAGGAGGAACAGCTGCTAAAACCGGCGATCCAGCAGTTGACCGACCGGGGAATTAATATCTCCGGTCCCCATCCGGCCGACAGTTTTCTTCCGATACAGGCCGCAACAACCGATTGTGTGATTGCCTGTTACCACGACCAAGGGCTGATCCCCTTTAAACTGTCCAGTCTACTGAGCGGTATTCAGGTTTCAATGGGACTTCCAGTTTTACGGGTCAGCCCTTCTCATGGAACTGCCGCAAGCCTGGCCGGAACCGGAAAAATCAATCCTCTCAGCACAGTAAACTGTCTGGTAAAACTACGACAATGGAGGACCGCAACAGACTGATGGGAACAAGAATGAGCCAGGTTCTACTGACCAATAAATTCTGGCAGGAACGCTGTCTTGCTGAAATCAAACCGGCTCCTTTCGGTATAGAATGGGCCTGTGGTAAGGGAGCATTAACAGAAGGACTGCTGGGTCGATGGGAAAAGACAGTTGGTATGGAACTGGACCGAAGGTTCTGCAAACAGCTAAAAAAACGGTTTATCAACCGGCAATTCTGGCTGATCCGTACCGACATTTTAGACTTTCCTCTGCCCCGATTAGATAGAACCTATCCCCTGGTGGGTAACCTGCCCTATCACATAACCGGTCCGCTCCTAATAAAAATTCTTGCTGAAGCCAGACAGATTTCCAGTTTCCAGGGATTGATCCAGCAGGAGGTTGCCGAGCGAATAACCGCCGCTCCCGGGGACTCAGCCTATTCATCTATTTCAGTATTATTCCGACTGATCGGCAATGTCGAATACGGCTTCAAAATTCCGGCAGGAGCTTTCAGCCCCCAACCGGAAGTTGATTCGGCCTGGATAAATTTTCAAGTAAAAACTCAACTGAAAGATTTTAAAAAAATTGCCCGTTTTGTACGATTAGCTTTCCATCAACCACGAAAAACTCTGCTAAATAACCTGAAAGCTCTGTCGATCGAGCGGACGGTCTGGTTAAAGTTTTTTGATGACCAGGGCTGGTCACCAACTGTTAGACCACACCAGCTGGATCCCCAATCTCACATGGAGGTATATAAAAAATGGCAGCAGGAACTTTAGTCATAGCATCGGATAAATACAAAGGTGCCGCCTCCTCTCCGGAAGTCTGCTCCTACCTGGCGAGAGGTTTTAAAAAAATTGCAGCTGACTGGGAAATAATCGAACTTCCACAGGCCGATGGTGGCGAAGGCACAGTTGACGCCGTCGTAAATGCGCTGGGCGGAGAATACCGAACAGATTCTGTCCGGGGCCCCCGTGGTAACCCGGTCGAAGCCAGATGGGGGCTTATCCGGAGGGACAATCAACCCGACGCAGCCGTAATTGAAATGGCCGCCGCATCAGGACTCGCGCTGCTAAAACCGGAGGAGCAGGACCCCTTCCAGACCTCAACCTATGGGACAGGTCAACTGTTAAAAAAGGCCAGTCAGGCCGGTGCTCAAGAAATCCTCCTGGGAATCGGTGGATCAGCGACAGTTGATGGCGGTCTGGGTGCCGCACTGGCCCTTGGATATCAACTAAAAGATTCCCGCGGACAGACTGTTCAACCGGCGGGCGCTTCACTGAAAAATGTTACTACAATCGATGACTCACAGGTTGAGCAGACCATCAAACAGCTGCAGATAGAAATCGCCTGTGATGTCACCAACCCTCTACTCGGAGATCAGGGAGCAGCAAAGATCTACGGACCACAGAAAGGTGCCTCCCCCGAGCAGGTTCCCCAGTTAGAAGAGAACATGGAGAACTGGGCAAATCTGGTGGAAGATTTTGCTGGAAAGAAACTACGTAACCGGCCCGGTGCGGGCGCTGCTGGAGGGCTGGGATTTGGGCTTATGGGACTATTAGGAGCGGAACTCACCGGGGGGGCAGAGCTGGTGGCAGGCTTAACCGGATTAAACTCTGCAACCAAAAAAGCCGATCTCTTAATAACAGGGGAGGGGAAGATGGACGGCCAGACAGCCTTTGGTAAAACTCCCCAGGTGGTAGCTGAAATAGCCCAGGCGAATAATGTCAAAATAATTATTGGGCTGGCGGGAGCTCAAGGCGAGGGATACCGGGAACTGTATGAAAGTTTTGATCTCCTGATCGGCCTGCCAAGACGTCCAATGAGTTTAGAGGAAAGCATCAAAGAAACTGAGAAAAACCTAGTGGACTGGGGCGAAGACCTGGCCCGTCTGTTAACCTGAAACCCGGAGGTAAAAAAACTTGATTTTTGATCATCAACCGCGGCAGAAGACAGTATTTTTTCTGCTTATCTTACTGGCTGGATTTACGGTAATATTTGTCCTGCGTCAACGCGGGGGACAGTTTTATGAACTACGTGAAGAAAAGGCCCGCCTGGAGGCTGAGCAGGCCGAACTCAAAGCCCGAAAAGAAACCCTCTCCCGCCGCAAACGACAGCTAAGAGGAGATCCCTATTTGATTCGAAAAATTGCCCGGCGGAGATTGGGGTTGGTGGTCCCCGGGGAGAAAAGACTCTGGCTGGACCCTCCGACAATACAGCTGGAAACAGATGGTTCTCGAAATAGCAGCGAGACTTCACCGGCTCCCCCACAGAATTTTCCTGCTATTAATGATAGTTTTCCCACATTTAAGGATTAAATTTTTTCAACTTTTAGTTTAAACTTATAGCAGGTGGCAGAAGTTCACCTGTAATTAATGCAGCTGGGTAATATTTTTGATAACTAATTTCCGGTGTTTTTTTGCCGATAGGAGGCATGGTTAGCGATGATACCTGTAAGGGTCCACGGCGTTGGCATGAGTCCACATAACCAGGGATTTATTGCGCTGCTGATGGATGATACCTTCAACAAATGGCTACCCATCTATATCGGTTCATTCGAGGCCCAGGCGATTGCTATGGAGCTCGATGATTTTCAGCCGCCCAGGCCGATGACACATGATTTGATTGCCAAACTTCTAACGGAGCTTGAGGTGGAAATAAAGCGGATCGAAGTTAATGATCTGCGTGACGGGACTTTTTATGCAAATATAGTAGTTCAACCGCAAAATTCAGAACAGGAGATTATTATTGATGCACGTCCCAGCGATTCAATCGCCCTGGCCTTACGGGCAGGTTCGGATATCTATGTTTCAGAAAAGGTAATGGAAGAAGCCTCTATTCCAGCCCAGTCAAAGGATTCTGAAAGCGAAGATAACAAACGTTTAAAACTGCTTCAACACCGATTGAAACGAGCTGTGGAAGAGGAAGATTTTGAACAGGCGGCAGAGCTACGGGATGAAATAAAAGATCTCCAGAAAAAAATCCACAGTCCTGAAGTGACAGCGGAAAATGACCAGAGTTCCACACCCTGATCATCTACCTGCAAAAGACTGCTGAAAGGAATAATTACTGAATATGGAGGGCTGTCCGAACGGCAAGGGGCCGGACTTGAAATCCGGTGAAGTCCCATGCAAATGGGATGTCCGGGTTCGAATCCCGGGCCCTCCGCTTTTTTCTCTACGGCCGGGCAACAGATTAATTCCTGGTGGTAAAACCGATGACCACCAGAATTAACCGGGCCCTATCGATTGATGAAATATTCGCTGCCACCCGCCAGTATGACTATATAATCACTGCTGACACCCCGCTGGCTGAAGCTCTAAACAACCGGATTGAAAATCCCCGCCTCGGTAAATTCGCCTACACTCCCCGGGGACTGGTCTATGAAAATCTCCCGGCAAGCGGCAGCTTGATGGATCGACGAGAACTTTTTTTACAGTTATTAAGGGAGTTTCCCCTGGAGCCCAATAAGCTGCTTTACCAGCTGGAAAATATTCTGGATTGCTGGCAGGAAACCGGGAGCGCAGAAAATATTCTAAAATTTAAAGGCTATAACAGCCACTCTTTCAAACAGCTGCTGGACTACCTCAGGGGAACCGACAATATCTTCCGTCACCTGGAGGAGTTTCAACCGGACCCGACGGCCAACTGCTGTATAATTGCTCCATACCAGTTTAAAACCCTGGACAGATCAACATTATGTGATAACTATCCCCGGCTGGATCCACTGTTGGACAGCCGCTGGCAACTACCTGAATTCAACCTCTATTCATCAGCCCGGGAAATAACCGACACGGTGCTGGCCTCTTTAAAAAGTTACTCGGCGACCGAAATTGCCGTGGTAGTTGATCCTAAAAGTAGCTACCAGGCCCTTCTGGAGGCTGAATTGCAGGCAGAAAAAATTCCCTATTACCCCAGCCTCCTGGTCAGTGAATCAACTGAATTTCGCAGTTTTATCGGTCTGCTCAAACTTTCTCTTGAAGGTACTGAACTTGATTATCGGACCGTCTCGCCGATGATTCACAGTCTTGCCCTTGTCCCCTCAGGACAGTATCAGAATGAACTGATCACGGAGCTTGATGATTCCCGGATAAAGCAGTTTTTAAAGCTATTAAATGAGCTGCAGGAAACCCGGTTTGAAACCGCCCTCCAGCGGTTTGAAAAAATGGCTGGAGTTGACCTGACTAAAACAGCTGAAATTTTTGCCGAACTCCAGCTACTGGATAAAAAAATCACCGAAAAACGGATTAGGTTTTTTGAGTTTTATATGGAGAGTTTCAATCCGTCGGTTGAAATCACCGACAGACCGGGAGTTCTGCTGGTCTCCCCGACCGGGTCATCATTTATTGACCGGCCGGTAATTTTCTATCTCGGACTGGATCAATCCTGGAGTGGAAAAGAGCCGAACCGGCCCTGGAGACAGGCCGATAAAAACCGGCAGAGGAATCTTAAAGATTTTTGTCTACTATTGCAAAACGGTATCCAACAACATTTCCTCGTGCAGAATTTTATTCAGAACAAACCGGTTAAACCATCCCCCTATTTAAATCTACTGAGCTCAGACAGAGCAGAAAAATTCTCCGATTTTTCTGCCCAACAGAGATTAGTTAAAAAAACTGAGTCGATAACGGAAAAACCTTTCAGCCGGGAGTTCACAGTCCCGCCGAAAACCAGTACCAGCTTCAGTCAATCAGCGCTCAACCGGTTTGTAGAATCTCCCCGCAACTACCTGTTCGAACGACTAACCCCCACCTATCAGAACCGGTATTTAAAGACTGGGACGATCTACCACGAGTTTGCCGAATTCTACCTAGAACATCCAGAGTTTGTAAAAAACAGCGGACTAACTAAACTGACCGAAACAGCTTACCAGCCGCTGGCGGCCTATTACGACCCGCTAGAAAAACCTATTGTTCTCAGCAAACTACAGCTCGGCATGGAAACCATCATGAGCTTTCTGGATGCCCGGTTGGAAAGGATTAAACGGTCAACTACAGCAGCCATAATTCAGCCCGAAAATCCTGATCGGCATACAAACTATTTTGCGAACCAGTACAACCTGCCACTGATGCGCAACTACACAGAACTATCCTTTCATGAGGAAAAGCTGGGTGTTACGGGAAAAATCGACCTGCTGCTGTCACCCCGACATATAGTTGATTACAAGAGTGGGAGACGGCGAACAGTCAGACAATCAGCCCGACTGGCGAAGGTTAATCTGTTAGAAGATGCGGTCGATTTTCAGCCGATTCTCTATCTGTTCTATCTACAGAGTCTCCTCCCCGATAAAAAATTAGAGTTCAGCTTTTTTTATTTTCTAGAAGAGCTAAACGAGCAGCTGACAGCTCACGGTAACCAACCGGAACCGGTGATTGAAACAGTCAACTATTTTCCGGTTAACTTTTCAAAGTTACTGACCAGTGAAGAGCTTTATCGGCATCTGATTAATAACGCCGGTTCCTCAACTAACCGGCTCAAACTACTCAACCGGCTGGAGTTTAACGGTTTCAAACAGTTTTTTCAGGAGAAACAATGGCCGGAACAGATGATTGAAAAGATCGAAGAAAATGATATCTACCGGGAGTTCGTCGAGTTTTGTGAAAACCAGGTGGGGAATCACAAATATGTCAGCCGGGGAGCGAAGGGTATTTTTAAACGGCTAACAGAGTTTCGTGAAATCAACTTTTTCCCGGCCGATTTAGAGAACTTTTCCAAATTTTTAGAGGTCTCACTGGAAAAACTAAATCAGTATAACCGATCACGTTTTCCGGTCCGGGGGGAACTGGAACAGTTTGAGATTGACGATCTTCCCAACCGGGATTTACTTTTGAGTGATAACCATGAAACCGAATAAAGCCCAGAAAGAATTAATCGAATCGACCAGAGGAATTCAACTTGTCGACGCCGGGGCAGGAACCGGCAAGACCTTCGCCCTGGTCAGACGGTATGCTAACCTGCTGGAAACAACCGGGGTCGAACCGTGGGATCTGCTATTCATCACTTTTACTAAAAACGCCGCCGAGGAAATGAAAGAGCGGGTTATGACCATCTGCAGCGAGAGGATCGATTCCCTGACACTACAGGATGCACCGATTTTGACCTTTCACAGCCTCTGTCACCGGATACTTGACGAACATGGTTTTACCGCCCCGAAATATCTCGGGTTCAGAGAAAATTTAAGCGGGTCAATAAATATTTTAGATAACTCCCTCCTCGAACAGAACTACTTCCGCAGCTTTTTAAAACGGTTCCAGCAGACTAACCGACCGGAAACAAAATTTCTCAAGCTACTGTCCGACAAAACCGATCTTCTCTGGCTGTTCCATTCTCTGGCAGCCAAAGGCATCTTTCCCCTGGCCAATCAAAGAGCGGCCTCCTGGTATGGAGCCGGTGAAAAGTACCTGGACGGCGATCCAGAAAAATTTCTTAAACTGGCAACTCGACAGAACCGTGCGGGACAGGGTAAAACCGGCCCGGTCCAGGGAAATTTTTTGAAAAAGATTAAAAGCAGCTGGAAAAACCGCTGTCTTCCCCCGGAGGCACCGACCCGCTATCAACTGCCTGACCCCACGGGGAAAACAGTCGACCCGGCTCTGTTAAGAGAGGCTTTCCAACAGGACCGACAGGAGCTCAAGCAGTTCCTGCACCAGCTATACAGCGGGTATATCCGCTTTTGTCTCCGGGAAAACTATCTTAACTTCAGTTTTTTAATGATGTTTGCCTACGTTCTTCTGGCAGAAAATAGAGCTGTCCGACAGAGCTGCCAGTACCATCACCTGATGGTTGACGAATTTCAAGATA
>PWOD01000068.1 GCA_003557545.1 bacterium
CTTAATTTTTTGTGGGAGATGAATATAGGTTTTCACAGTTTGCCTGCCTGACAGTTAAATATCATAAATGATTTTCTGCGGGCTGCTTTGAGGCAGCCCGCAGAAATCTGGTTAGCGTTCTACTTTGAAATATTTTTCCTGCTTACTACCGCAAATCGGACATCTTTCAGGAATAGATCCCAGTACTGTATGACCACACACTTCACACAGGTAAAGATCCTGAACCGGCATATCCTCACCAGCTTCAGCCATCCGTAAAGCTTCACTGTACAGAGTGCTGTGAACCTGCTCAGCTTCCAGGGCAAATCTAAACCCTGTGCTGGCCTGGGTCTCACCCTCAGCTTCAGATTCTACTAAAAATTCAGGATACATATCCTTATATTCATAATCCTCACCGGCAATCGCCGACTTGAGATTTTCCTCTGTATCCCCAACCTTACCCATAGCCCGAAGATGATTGTGGGCGTGAATTGTTTCGGCCTCAGCAATCCCTCTGAACAGATAAGCGATCTGCTCAAATCCCTCCGACTCCGCTCTGTCAGCAAAGGCCAGATACTTACGATTGGCCTGACTTTCACCACTAAAAGCGGCTTCTAAATTTTCTTTTGTTCCCATACATATTACCTCCCAGTAAATTAATCTGTTAACTACTAATAATCTTTAACAGGTTTTTTAACCTTTTAGAACTATTCTAAAAATTATATTCTACTAACAGAGATTTTTCAATAATATTGATCTAAATCGTTGGCAATCTATTGCTCAAAATGTATTCTTAAATAGTCCTATGACAGGGTTGCCATCGACAATCAAACCGGCAGGAGTGAACAGTTAATGTTAAGATCTAAAATGCCACTGGAAATTTTTTGGCTTCTAACAATCGTCACTATAATTTTTTTGCCGGTCAGCGGCTGTAGTCATGAAATTATCGAAGCTGATATTTCCTCACAACTTTTTTTACAATTAAACGATATCCACTTTAACCGCGGCCCAATCACTCAACCACAACTTCCCGGTGAGACTATCAGTTTAAAATTAACTCTTCTGCCGCCCACGGAGATCGAGTATCAGAAAAAACAGACAACCTGGTTCTGGTTAAAAGATGGGACTCCTCTCAAAACAGCGGAGGGTAACAGCCTGGAATTTACCGTTGGACCACAACCGGTAAAGATCACTGCCGGTCATCAGACCAGCTGGAAAGCTCCTGGAGAGCGACGGAAGCTGGTTCAAAACCATCAATCTATTGATATACACCTGGCTCCGGCAGTTCGACGAAAACCGGACCAATCAGCGATAAACGGCTTTGAAATCGGTCATTTGCCCGACGCGAGCGGACGCCACTGTATCTATCAAAATCAACTACTGGTCACCAATGCCGGTTATTCTTACTACCGGTCAACCACCGGGGATAGCCCCCTGGGAACTGTATTTTTTGGCCAGCTACTCAACCCTCTTGTTGATCAAACCGGAGCGCTTCAGATTAATAATCAACATATAGCTATAGAGATTAACGATATTACCGGCTGGCTTCCTGAACAGGCTGTATTAAATCCGAACAGCATCAGACTGCATCCCCATCAGTATGATCAACCGGAATGGTTTTATCCGGTGACAGCGGAAAACAGAACCGGTTATGTAATACCTGGTCTTCGGTGGGAACAGTTTGATCATGACAGCTATGTCAGGCAAACTGAAGATAGTTCGATAACCCGATATATACCAGTCGAACGGCGATTAATTACCGAACTTAACGATCTCCGAGAAAAACTACTGGAGCAAAACCTTCCTCACCAGTTAACACTACTCGCCGGATCTCGAAACCCTGCCTATAATCTTGCCGGGATTGGACAACCGGGAAACCTCAAGGCCATCTTTAGCCGGCACCAGTATGGAGACGCTGTAGATCTAATCGTCGACAGTACCGGTGATGGCCGTCTGGATGATTTAACCGGTGACGGGCAGATAACAGTTGAGGATGCAAAAATATTAGCTGAAACCATCAGAACTATACGCCGGGAAAGTGGGATTCAGGGTGGGATCGGCCTGTACGATCATCATGACGTCAAAAATCGTATTCAAACCCCCTACCTGCATATTGACCAGCGTGGATTTCCGGCCAGCTGGACAGTTCTAAAATGATCAACTTCCACTGGTATGAAACAACCGATCGGCAGTTAGATGATCAGCTAACAGCACTGGCCAGTACTCCCGGCGCAAGCATTACTACAAACCAATATAAATCTTCCTCCCGGCCACTAACAAATCGACAAAACAGGAGGAAAAAACTTTGGTTGGGTGGATTTATCAATCAACGGTTAGCAACCTGGATCGAACTAACAGCCAACCCCCTCCACAGCAATCAGCTGGGCAAACCGGTCTTCTACGTCACTGAAGAACTCCTGCAAAACAATTCAGTTCAACTGAGAAATTCAGTTTTAAAAGAAATCATCAAACAGCACTCAAACAGTTTCATTTTCTTCTCACAACCGGCCGACTGTAAAAAAACTATAAATTTTTATCAACAGCAACCACAATTATCCGACAATGGTTGCGATATTTATATGTCTAAATCCAATCCCGGTTTACCCCTGAAAAAAACTTTCTCATCGGACCAATACTTTACGGTCACAGGAGCCGATCTAAAGCGCAAACAGCTTACCGACCTGATTGCCGAATACAACCAGAGCCGGTTACACACCAACGGGCCCTACAACAGTTCCGACACCCAAAAAATTTTTCAGGCCTGGATCCAGCAGAGATTTTCCAGAGAACGGGGAAAGCTTATAGGTTTAACCTGCAGAAGTGAACTTGTCGGTATTATTCTGGTTGATCTGACCGGTTCCAAAAAGCAGTCGAAGCGCCCAACCGGCCAGCTACTTTTCTTACAAATAAAAGACTCCCACCAGGGTGCCGGTTTAGGAAATTTGCTACTCCACCGGGGAGAAGCCTGGTTAAAAAGCAACCAGGCCAGGCAGATCAATCTCCGGGTTAATAAAAAAAATAATGGGGCTCGTAAATTTTACCAGCAACGGGGTTACAGCGAAATAAGCCGCTACCGGAGATTTGTTTTCATTCCCCATAAATTCCATAAATAATCTCTCCACAGCCAGGACAGCTATCGCCCGTTAGTTCAACCTGCTGCAGCTCATATCCCCGCCGGTCGACCAGAACTTTTCGACAGCCCGGGCAACAGGTCTTTTCCGCCTCCCCTACCTGGCCCGGAAGATTTCCACAATAAACATATTTCATCCCCCGGCTTCGGGCTATATCATAGGCCTTCTGCAAAGTTTTTGCCGGTGTCGACGGATGATCTTTCCAGCGATAAGCCCCCTGGAATGCTGTCAGATGCCAGGGAATATCTACTGATATATTTGCTAAAAAATCCGCCATCCGGGTCAGCTCTTCCGCATCATCGTTTACCCGGGGGATCAGCAATGTAATAACCTCAAGATGGAACTCCTGTTGGTAAATAATTTTAAGCGCCTGTTTGACCGGTTCAACCCGTCCGCCCAGCCGCTGATAGCTACCCGGACTCCAACCTTTAAAATCAAGGTTGAACAGATCGGTAAAGGGACGTAAATAATCTACCGTTTGAGCTGTTACATAACCGTTTGAAACATACCCGGTAAGATAACCCTCCTGCTTCACCAGTCGGAAGATCTGTCTCCACCACTCACTGCTTATCAACGGTTCATTATAGGTCGCGATCACAGCCCGTGCCGCGGTTTGTTCAGCCAACCCGACAATCTCCTCGGGCTCTATCTGCCGGTATCGCACAGCTGCAGCAGGGTCGGTTGGGACCTGGGATATAGTCCAGTTTTGACAGTAAGGACAGCTTAGATTACAACCTAAATTACCCAGGGATAACGCCTGCTGTCCGGGATATACATGATAGAAAGGTTTTTTTTCAAGTGGGTCAAGCTGACAGCTAGAAATATATCCATAGGGCACATATAGCTGGCCCTGATGATTCCAGCGGATTCCACAGATCCCGGCTTCTCCGGGGGAGATCCGACAGTGATGAGCGCAACAGAGACACTGCACCTGGCCCTGCTCCTCTTTTCGACTCAACTGCTTGCTGGCGGGCTGCGTCATTTTCCGGAGACTGTCAACGGAATTTCCCATGCTCACCACTCCTTGTTAGAAACTCTCCCGGTCACTGAATATTCTATGCTCTTCAGAAACTAATTTGAAGTCACTATCCTCCTGGAGAGTTTGACAGACAGTTCAAAATGTCTTACCTTAAAATTGAAGTTAAAATTCCTCAGGAGGTGACTGACTATCAACTATCAAATCTTTACCGCTGTCGGCCTGATAATTTTAGTAATAATTCCCTTGAGCTGTAACCGGGTTGAAAATTATCAACTTAACAGGGATTTTATCCAACCAGAGGAGGTGATTCAGCTACCCTCACCGGACAATATAGGGGAGGACTCAATTTCCCTCGAAACAGCCCTGGAGGAACGACGTTCAATAAGAGAGTTTGACAACCGCCCCCTCACGCAACAGGAACTATCCCAACTACTCTGGGCGGCCCAGGGTATTACCGATCCCCGGGGATTTAGAACAGCACCCTCAGCCGGAGCTATCTACCCTCTGGAAATCTTTGTTACGATTGAGAATGTAACAGATTTAAAAGCCGGATTTTATCGTTATAATCCCGAAGATAACGAACTCGACCGGCTGATCAGCGGCTCTTTTCAAACTGACCTTGCCCGCGCTGCGCTAGGACAGCGATGGGTCGAAGAAGCTCCGATCAATCTACTGTTCGGGGCTGTTTTAGAGAGGATTGAGCCGCGCTATGGAGAACGGGCAAAACGCTATACTGACATGGAAATCGGACATGCAGCCCAGAATGTCTACCTGCAGTCTGTAGCCAGTAATTTAGGAACAGTGAGTGTTGGGGCCTTCGATGAAAATAGGGTGAGCAGCCTATTCGATCTCCCGAACAGCGTCAAACCAAGGCTAATTATGCCGGTAGGAGCCCCCAGAGACTGATCCGGATTTTAACCGGCTGTTCCCCTGAAAACCAGCACAGCATGATCGGCAAAGAGATTTGCCAGAAAGCCAGGTATTCGGTAATAGTTTCCCGTATAAAATGCTGTATCAATTATTTGCAGCTGAAAATTATCACAAAAATCAAAAAAATCTTTTACTGTTAAAGGATGTAGATCAGGTGTATTATACCAGCTCAAATTAGCCTCGCCGGTGAGCGGCCTTCGCCCGCTTAATAATAGTTTTAGCCGGTTCCTCCAATGTCCAAAATTAGGAAAACTAATAATACAGCGGCGGCCGACTTTTAACATCTGTTTAACTATTTCTCCCGGTTTAAGGGCCTGTTGAAGAGTACGGCTGAGAATCACACAGTCAAACGCATCACTATCGAAGATCTTTATTCCTTCATACATATCACCATGATAAACCGGGACACCCCGGCCTATACAGTTACGGACAGCTCTCTCATCATGTTCTATCCCCAGCCCATCAACCTGTTGTTCATCGATCAACCGTTCCAGCAGACTGCCATCGCCACAGCCCAAATCCAGCACCCGAGAACCGGGCGGAACATGTTGTTCAATAAATCGATAATCCACTCTAACTGTCATCTGGATCTTCCTCTACCGATCAAGCCGACCGTCCTAACAAAAACAGCCGGACTGACTAGCTATTTTTTCTGTAGCTATTTTCTAAAAACTCCCCTATCACACTATTCAAAGCCGGATTTTCCAGAAGGAACACATCATGTCCGTAACTCGATTCTATCTCACAGAAACTAACCTCAACAGCATTTGCATGGAGCGCCTTGACTATCTCTTTAGATTGATAGGTAGGAAATAACCAATCACCACTGAAGGAGATCAACATAAACCGGCTCCGAGCCCTTTTAAAGGCCTCCACCAGGGAACCATGCTGGTCAACCAGATCAAAATAGTCCATTGCTTTAGTCAAATAAAGATAACTGTTGGCATCAAATCTTTCAACAAAACTATCACCCTGGTATCGCAAATAGCTTTCAACCTGAAAATCTGGCGGGCCAAAATCATATCCCAGGCTGTCCTTATCCTGCAGAGAACGACCAAATTTATCACGCATTGACTGATCACTGAGGTAGGTTATGTGACCAATCATCCGGGCCACTGCCAGCCCCCGGTCAGGAGGTTGAGCACCATAATAATCGCCATCACTCCAGTCAGGATCACTGTAAATCGCCTGGCGTCCCACCTCATCAAAAGCAATTGCCTGGGCACTCAACCGTGCCGCCGAGGCTATCGGGAGGGCCGAGCGAACCATTTCTGGATAATCGATCGTCCACTGAAGAACCTGCATACCACCAAAAGATCCCCCAATAACGGCCAGTAAACTATCCAGCTCAAGATGCCGGGTAACCAGAGCATGTTGAACCTTAACCATATCTTCAACAGTCACCATGGGAAAATCTAATCCATAGGGCTGACCGGTGGAAGGATTCAATGAGGCCGGACCGGTGGTTCCCTGGCAGCCGCCCAGACAGTTAGAACAGATAACAAAATATTTATCAGTATCAATCGGTTTCCCGGGACCCACCATAATCTCCCACCAACCCGGTTTACGATCGGTTGGTGCATGCCAACCAGCCACGTGGGCATCACCGGTTAAGGCGTGACAGATCAACACAGCATTATCCCGCTGTTCTGACAGCTCACCATAAGTCTCGTATGCAACTTCAACCGGTCCCAGCCTTTCGCCACTATACAGCCTCAATTGATCTGGAGGAGCGGCAAAGGACCAGCTCCGGGTTTCAACAAGACCAACAGAGTCGTCACTGTTCACCCTGGACATCGAAGATC
>PWOD01000177.1 GCA_003557545.1 bacterium
ATACTCATATTAATTTTAACGAAGGTTTCACAATCAAACACCTGCCTAGTAAAATTATTAAATCTAACTTAGAGGTGTACCAGTACCAAAGTGATTTAGATCCTATATCAGGTTCTTCAGCTGCGGATGAGATAATAAGAATTTCAGGAAAGGATGAAATAGGTAGAACATTTAAAAGAGATATAACCATTAGCTGGGAGGCGTTTGATAAACCAGTAATTGAGATACTAGAAACTGATGCACCTAGATTAGAGGAAGGAGATGCGCTAGCTTCTCCTACAATTTTTTCTTGGAATATATTAAATATACATAATGTCGAACCTCACACTTTTGAAATAATTAAAAAAGGAGAAACTGATCAAGTGTGGTATGCAGCACAAACAGACAGCCATCACGAATCTAGTTCTTCTTCGCAGGAAATAAGTCATGACCCTATTGTTCACAACGAGCCGTACACAGAAGTTTTTCAGTTAAGGGTGATAGACAAGAAAGGAGACGTAGTTACAAAACTTGTAAGCATTGAATGGAAAGAGCTAAACTTAGTTACTAACTTAGTCACATTAAATGCAGTTCCTTCCGACGCAGGCCAGGTAAGCGGGGGAGGTCATTACGAACAAAACTCAGAGGTAAATATACAGGCTTCTTCTGAAGAGTTATCGCAATTCGATAAGTGGGAAGTTATTAGCGGGGGAGCAGAAATAAATGATGTAGATAGCACCCACACTTATTTTATAATGCCTGCAAATGCAGTCGAAATACATGCGCTGTTTATCCCACCAATAACCGTAACAACAAATGTTTTCCCTCAAAACAAAGGTAGAATAAAAGCAGCTTGGCAGGCTTTGGGAGGGGGATCTTTCTATAATAATGGACAGGCGCCAGCTCTCTATCCTATTCTTTTCACTCCTGAAATACTAGACTCTCTCTTTCTTCTTGATAAAGTAGATGTGTATTATGACGGAGTTTACCATAGTGAGTTTGATTTATCAGAATACCAAGAGAACACATCGTGGGGAAGTCCTAGTGAAAACAATCAAGACATTCATTATGATTTATTTATGATATCCCCTGGCGTAGTTACTTTATCAGAATCTGCTATTGGAGTAGGTATTTTAGAAGGAGGAGGTCTATTTAAAGAAGACAATATAGTAAATATATCAGTTAGTGACATAGACCCTTTATATGAATTTATAGAGTGGCAAGTAATAAGTGGCGGAGTAACTTTAGATAACCCCAATTCTCAAGAAACATTTTTTACAATGCCAGGAAATGATGTTGAAGTTAAAGCAATATATAAAGATCCTTATACGCTAACTGTGCAAAGAAGTCATTCACAAGGCACAATTACTATCAATGGTTCTACAGGAACTAATAATCAAGTTAAAGGTGGGCAAACAGCCAATGTAGCTATATCAAATTTAGGAAGTTACTCATTCGATGATTGGGAAGAAGTATCAGGGTTATCAGGACAGATACATGGATTAACTACCACAACTATTAGTTTTACCATGCCTGAAAATAATGTTACTATTAAAGCCAATTTATCGCCTCCTCCCCCTCAATATTTGTACTGCGGAGCAGAAGCTTCCAATCAGTTTACTCAAGGTCCTCCTGCATTTGAGCCAGTTGAGGACTATAGTTTTATTGATCTGGATAACGAAGAAAAATATACTGCTTTTGAAGGTAGTGAAAATACAAATCATCCTTCAGAAACAATTCCCAATGATTATTTTACAGTTGATTGTAGTCCCGGACCTTCTTATGTTATAGTAGCTTTTCCTAAGAATTGGTTTTCAGGAACGGTAGCTGTACAGGCTCCTGGGTCAAATTTCACTGTAGACTTAGTAGAAGTGGAGGAAAGGGATCACAATGGATTGACATATAGGATATTAAGAACTGGTTCAAATTTTAGTACTGAAGAATATATTGCAAAATTAGTATAATGGGCTCATATAGCACTAACAAATATATCGTAGTAGATGGTCCTATTAGACCTAGGGAAGTTAATTCTACTTACTCAGTAGTTATGGATACCCACATTAAAGGTGGGTATCATGTTTACAAAACTATAGAGGAGAGGGATGGGATTTTATTTGATTTGCAGCAAAATTCTCTAATACCTGAATCACAAATCCTTAAAAAAGGGATGATATGTTACATCATTTCAATTAACAAAAGTTATAGGTTAATAACTGAACCTTCTGAATGGGATTTAGAAAGATTTGATGAAAACTGGCAAGCTTATCCTATCCCTGATGATTGGGAAGAACTCCACTCAGGTAGTGTTCACAATGTTTTTTATACCAATGATCAAGAAGTTCCTTATAATGTAGGTGGGATTAAAGCTGGGGAGACTTTTAATGAAGTCCCATTATCAGATCCAGAACAATTGGATATGTGGACTAAACTTCTGTATCCTTATCTTTCACCCAATTTTTCATCATTTTCAATTCAAGAAATATCAGGAAACAGTTTAGGTTGGGAAAATCCTATACCTCAAGTAATTAATTTTGAGTGGTCAACAGTTAATTCAGAAAGCATACAACCTGGATCTTTAGTTATTAAAGACCAAGAAACTAATTCTATTCTTGCAGAAAATATAAATGATGAAGAACCAAGAATTAAGTTAGTAGATTTAGGGGCTCCTATCGAAATGCCTTATTGGGAAGCTACTTATAGATTTAGATTAGAAGGAGAAACAACTCAAGGGGAACCTATTCATAGAGATCTTGTAATAAGGTGGAACGATTACCCAACTCTCCCAAAAATCACTAAATTCACAATGGATGGGGAAAGTTCATATGAATTAGATGAATCAGAATCTACCCCAAGCAACCCACTTTTTGAATGGGAAGTTGATAATGAAGATTATATAGATTTTAATGAGAGTTTTGAAATAAAAGTACTACCTAATCAAATTGTGGCCAGTGGATTAGAAGGTTATTCATACTCGAGCAACTTAAGTCCGATATCAGGAGTAGAGGGAGATACGAAAACAATCAGAATAAGAGGCTGGGATGTCACAGACAGAGTGTTTTATAGGGATATAAAAATAACTTGGGAGAAATATTTAACTCCTGAAATAAATACATTTTCTATAGAGGATGAAAATACTAATTTAATAGAAGGAGACACATTTAATTCACCAACCGTATTTTCATGGAATATAAGTAATATTCAAAACGTAACTCCAGGCAGTCTTAAAATAACAAGAAAAAATGAATTAGAAATATGGTTTGAAGATACTAACGAAGAACATATTGACAGTGGAATTTCTCAAGTAGAAATTACGCATGACCCTATAACTCATAACGAAGTAACTAGTGAAGTTTTTGAGATATCAATTCAAGATACACAAGGAAATACATATACCAAAATAGTAGGTATACAATGGAACGAAGCTGCAACAGTATTCTATCAAGTATTTCTTAATTCAACTCCTGAAGGGTTTGCAAGTTTTGAAGGAGACGGTTCTTATGAAGAAGGTGATGAAGTTGCTATTAATGTATTTCCTAACGATAAGGTAAATTTTCTTAATTGGGATGTCCAAAGTGGAGGAATAAGTTTCACTGATCCAGAAAACGAGCAACAAACATTTGTAATGCCAGCGACAAATGTAGGAATAAATGCGATAGTTCAGCCACCTAGTGAAGTAGACACAGTTTGGCCTACTCCTACCCATCAGAATCATTCGCATATTGTTATAGAATCAGAAGGAGAAACTAATACTAATACTGCAGAAGAAGTAAGAGTGAGTTCGCAAGTTAATTGTCAAGTATTCGTGACGGATGATAAATACATATTCATAGACGTAAAAAGAATCGTAGCAGGAACTGTTGAAGACACTTATAGTTCTAAATCGTTCAATTTCATTATGCCTAATAATAATGTGTCTCTTCAACTTAATTTGCAATCCCCAAACCAATTTTCAATTGTTGTAAGTCCTCCATCAGCTGGTGGAGTAGCTTCATTTGGAGGGCAAGGCACATATAAAGAAGGTGATAATGTTAGTTTTTATTTAGATCACATCTTTGATGCTCAATACACTTTTGATTACTGGGAAGTAACCGATGATGAAAGTGGTACAGTGGTAATACCTAATATAGAAGAACCTTTAGGCAATGAATTTTCTATGCCTAATAATAAAGTAGAGATAACTGCTCATTTTAGAGTACCGCATGATGTTCAAATAAATACTAATCATTTGCCTCCAGGGTCTGATTTCAGTGGAGCAGGAACATATGCTGAAGATCAATTAGTAACTTTAGGTGTAGTTTCTTTGCCTAGTGGCTACACTTTTGATTATTGGGAGGTTGAAGAAGATGCTAGTAATACAGTAGTAATAGATAATCCTAACTCAGAAACTGCATCATTTGATATGCCACATAATAATGTAATTATTAAACCTCATTTAACTGATCCACCACCTGAATACCTATATTATGGAGCAGAGGTTGCTAACCAGTTTTTTAGCGGATGGCCTCCGTCTCCTGTAGAGACCTTTGATTTTATAGATTTAAGTGACGGGGCAGTCTTTGATACCGCAGAAGGGGATTCAGGTACAAATCATCCCAAAGAAGTTTTTCCAGACGGGATTTTTACAATAGAGGATATCTTAGAAGCATCTTTTATTTTAATTGCATACCCTCTTAGTTGGTTCTTAGGAACACCTAAATACCAGTACCCAGATACCCCTCCGGCGTTAGATTTTATTTTTGTAGAAGAAAGAGAGCATAATGGGGTTACTTATAGAATTTATAGAACAGCATCAGATGTCACAGGGACACACTCATTACAAATAGTATGACGTACGACTCATCTTTATATGGAATTGTAGGAGGACCTTTAAGGGCTAATGCCATTTTCTCTGTTGTTAGAGATAAGGATATTAGAGGTGGTTATCATATTTATGATAATGAAAGTGCTAGGCTAAATATTCCCTTTAATATTATGCAAGAATCAACGAGACCTGATTCACAGGTTCTCAAAAAGGGGTTGTTGTGTTTTATTTTAGAAACGAATAAAACTTATAGATTTGTTTCCGATCCTTCAGACTGGCCCGCCGAAAGGTTTGATGAATATTTTGTAGGTTATCCGATAGAAGATGATTGGCAAGAAGTTTCAGTAGGGGATATAGAAGAAATGTATTACACCAATCTCACTCCTGTTCCTCAAGATTTAGGGGGAGTAAATCATGGGGAGAGCTTCAATGAAGTTCCTCTTCAGAAAATGTGGGATAAACTTCTATATCCAGAGCTTGAAGTTAAGTTTGATAGATTCAGAATTAATGGTACATCTATACTAACTTTACACGAAGGGCAAACTTCTTCTTCGTCTTATACATTCTCTTGGCAAGTTAATAATGGGCATCTATTAGATCCAGAACATGATATAACTATAAGAGATGATCAGACTGAAGAAATCATTTATGTAGGTTCTAGTGAAGCAACAGGAAGTGAAACTATAACAGGATTACCTGAGATTGAGGGAGAAGAGGGAGATAATTACTTCTTTACAATATCTGGAATGGATATTTATGGTAATCCTTTGAATAGAGCTTGTAGAATAAGATGGATAGCTCCATTACCTCCAGATACTTATCCTGTAACTCTGGGAACAATACCAAGTGGGGTAACTGCTAGTTTTTCTGGACAGGGTAATTACGAAGCAGGGGACAAAGTCACTATCAACATTTTTGATATTGATCCTAAATATAGTTTCTTAAATTGGTATGTGGTGTCAGGAGGAGTAGATTTAGCTACACCGCATGAACCTAATTGTACGTTTTATATAGGAGAATTGCCTGTGGAAATTAGAGCAGTTCTTAAAGAACCTCATCAAGTGTTTTTAGGAACTAGTGTTATTGGAGGAGGATCTGTAAGCTCTAGCTTTAGTTTCAGTAGTGGATCAGTTTTTGCACACGAAGAGACAGTAGATATTGAACTTACTAGCTTAGCTAGTGGTTATACCTTTAGTCACTGGACTGTAGAACACGGTGGAGCTGAATTGGATGATACTGAGAGTAATCCTACATTCTTTGAAATGCCTGACAATGATGTAAGTATAATAGCTCATGTCAATCCTCCACCTACAATAAATATGTATTATGGAGCAGCTAGTTCTAAGGATGAAAATCTTGATTTAGATGAATTACAAAGTACTGGGACTACTCAGCAAAATATCTCACATCCTAACCAAGTAGTTTCAAGTTTTGTAGGGTCTTTTGATAGCGAGTATATAGTAATAGCACACCCTGAAGATTGGTACACTGGAGATTATCTTCAAGTAACTTATCAATTAGGTGGGCAGCCTTTTGGGTTAAGTTTTGAAGGAACTCAAGTATATGAGGGAATTGTGTATAGAGTCTATTTTAGTGGTCTAAGACAGAACAGAATTAATACTGATGTCTATATAATATGACAAATTATAGTGGTAATTATACAATAATAGGGGCTCCTCTGCGTCCTGGAAGTAAGTCAGATGCTTATGCTATGGCTTCTGCTAACTATCTTAGAGGAGGATACCACGTTGTAGATACTCTAGAAGATCGAGATAATATCCCTCCATTTGACGAAGAAATGGAGTCTGATCTTCCAGAATCAAATAGAAGAAGAGAAGGGATGCTCTGCTATGTTATAAGTGAGCAAAAGACTTATAGATTAGTAGGAGGAGTTTCAAATGATGATTGGAAAGAAGTATCTGTATCGCCTTCAGATCAAGAGTATTTATCTATAACTATAGAAAATAAAATAGAAACCACTATAAATCATGGGTTCAATAGAAAACCAACAGTTCAGGTTGTTAATGAGTC
>PWOD01000098.1 GCA_003557545.1 bacterium
ATATAAACGGACAAAAAAAGAAAAAAATGCAATTTTTTAGTCATTAAAAACTCCTAGAAAACTATACTCATAAATTCTATCAATAACTTATAATCTTATTATATTGTTTTATTAAACCTACTCAACAGTAACTGATTTAGCAAGGTTTCGTGGTTGATCAACATCACAACCCCGCCGCACCGCCAGCTCATAGGAAAGAATCTGCATCGGTGGCGTGGTTAAAAATGGGGTTAAAAGTTCAGCTGTCTGTGGTATCGCTATCTGGTAGTCACAGACCTCCGCCAATCCCGAGCGATCATCAACCATGGAAACGCCAAAAACTATCCCACCCCGGGCTTTAACCTCCTCAACATTACTTAACATTTTACTATAAACCCGACTGGTAGGCCCCAGAACTACAACCGGTATCTCCTCATCAATCAGCGCGATCGGCCCATGTTTCATCTCACCGGCCGGATAACCTTCGGCATGTATATAGGATATTTCTTTAAGTTTCAAAGCCCCTTCCATTGCAATCGGATAGTTAAGATGCCTGCCCAAAAATAAAAAATCTTCCTTTTTGAACTGTTCCCTGGCGATCTTTTTATAGAGACTCCTGTCCCGAATAAGACTATCTACCTGATCCGGCAGTTCAATTAACTTTTCCAGTAGATCAGGTTGTTCACCATAACTCCCCCGTAATCTTCCCAGAAAATAGGAAAAAAGAAACAGTACCAGCAGCTGGGTTGTAAAAGATTTAGTTGAAGCAACACCGATCTCCGGCCCGGCGTGGGTATAGATCACATCATCTGCTTCTCGGGCCATGGTCGAACCCAACACATTACAGATCGTCAAAACCGGTACACCCTGAGCTGAAACTTTACGCATGGCTGCCAGAGTATCAGCCGTTTCACCACTCTGACTGACGGCTATCAACATTTCAGTCCCAGCATCATAGTTGAGAGAACGGTATCTATATTCCGAACCAATATCTACCTCAACGTGTAAATCAGTCATTTCTTCCAACCAGTACCGAGCCACCATACAGGCATGATGTGATGTTCCACAGGCTATCAGGGTAAGTTTTTTTAGATTTTTTAAAACCTCTTCGTCCAGCTCAAGGTTTGGGAAAACTACCCGAGAACCATCAACTCTCCCCTGCATTGCCTGTCTCAACACCTGCGGCTGCTCGGCAATCTCTTTCAGCATAAAATGTTTATAGCCACCCTTCTGAGCCTGAACAGCATCCCAGCTTATACTATTAATCGATTTTTTCCGTTTTTCTCCCTGGATCGTCTGAACGGTAATTTCATCGGGAGTTAAGGTGGCTATTTCATCTTCATCCAGAAAAATAACCTCGCGGGTGAAATCCAGCAGAGCCGGAAGGTCGGACGCAATATAATTCCCATCGCCGCTGCAGCCGATAATCAAGGGACTACCAGAGCGAGCTGCCACCAGTTTCCCCGGTTCATTCAGATGCATCGCAGCCACAGCATAAGAACCTTCCACCTCCTGCAATGTTAGTCTAAGAGCTTCGGTTAAATCACCTTCGTAATTTTCTGCTAACCGATGAACCAGAACTTCAGTATCGGTTTGCGACTTAAATTCTGGATTGGTTGTGAGTTTCTGCCGGAGTTGTTCATGGTTTTCAATAATTCCATTATGTACCAGCATGAGACTTTTATCCTCAGAAAAATGGGGGTGAGCATTAGCTTTCGACGGTTCACCATGAGTTGCCCAGCGAGTGTGACCTATACCGCTGGTTCCATGTACCATGGTTTCCATCAATGCATCTTCCAATCGAGATATTTTACCTTTAACTTTTTTGAGGAAAAACTCACCCTCCTCTTCAACTGCTATGCCAGCCGAATCATACCCTCGATATTCCAGCCTGTACAATGACTCCAAAATAACCGGTAAGGCCCGGGCTTCTCCTGTATAGCCTGCTATTCCACACATGTTAAACGATCCGCCTCCACTATCAACTTTTTCATCTGATGCGTTGCCTCACCAATACCCACACTCACAGCTCGTGCAATTATTGCATGTCCTATATTAAGCTCTATCACCCGGGGAATCATTGCCACTTCTACCACGTTATGATAGTTCAAACCATGGCCGGCATAAACCTCCAGCTCCAGCCTGTCTGCCGCCTCAGCAGCATTTTCCAACCGCCTCAATGCCGCAGCACGTTGTTCGGTTCCCACGGCAGTTTCCGCATAATCTCCTGTATGTAGCTCCACACCTTCAACCCCTATTGCCGCGGCTGCTTCGATCTGCTGTTTGTCCGGATCAATAAAGGCTGCCACCTCGATCCCTGACTTCTGTAAAACCGCCGTAACCTGTTTGATCTTCTCAACAGCACCACAGAGATCCAATCCACCTTCAGTCGTAATCTCCTGCCTGTTTTCCGGGACAAGCGTAACCTTCTCTGGCTTCCAATCAACTGCTTTCTCAATCAGTTGCTGATTAACCGCCATTTCCAGATTGAGTGGTGTTTTTAAAGTTTGTTTTAAAATCTCCACATCGCGGTCATGAATATGTCGCTGGTCCAGCCGCCGGTGCACCGTAATCAGATCAGCACCATTAATTTCAGCCTGCGCCGCGGCGAAAACAGGGTCAGGTATAGCAATCCCTCTCGCTTCTCTTAAGGTGGCCACATGATCAACATTAACACCTAATTTGATCAATTGTTCTCACCTGCCATAAATTTACTTGCTCACTCGTCAACTCATCAATGGTCATCATTTTCACTGCTCCAGATCAGCAATTTCCTGCTGTATTTTTAAACCGACCTGATCGGCATATTCCTCAAGGAGATCCTTATTTTTACCTTCCAGCATGACCCGCACCAGCGGCTCAGTCCCTGAATATCTCACAAACAGCCTACCTTCGTCGCCTAATCTCTTTTCAATCTTTTCAATCAACTGGGTCGTCGACTCCAGACGGTTCAACTCCGGTTTGAAACTAACCTCAAAATTTTTCAGCACCTGAGGATATTTAACCAGCTGACGATTCCATTCATAGAGTTTCGTCTTAGCCTCCGAAAGAATCTGCAGAATCAATAAAATACTATGCAACCCGTCACCGGTCGGCAGCCAGTTTCGATCAATGATATGTCCGGACTGTTCCCCTCCAATCGACCAGCCCTGTTCTATCAGCTTATGATAAACCTGGCGATCCCCCACATCGACGAGCCGATAATCAATCTGCTGACTTTTTAATTTGTTCAGCAGAGCTAAATTGGTCATAACCGTCAGCACAACCCCCTCTTCTGACTGCCCGGCAGCCCGATGGCTGGCCAGCATGTAGAGCAACAGATCACCATCAACCACCTCCCCTTTTTCATCGATCGCCAGCAATCTATCGGCATCACCATCCAGGGCAAACCCAATATCAACATCCCACTTCTCCATCTCCTGCCGCAAATTTTTAAGATTAAGACTTCCACAATTTAAATTAATATTAGTTCCATCAGGCTCAGTATTAACCGTGATCAACGCGTTACAACTATCTTCCAGAACCGGTTCGACCAGCCTTGACGCACCACCATTCGCACAGTCAACCAATATCCTGCCCGGATAAAATACCGAGCGATCGGCCAGCACCTCAAGATATTCAGCAAGCCATTTGTCGGCCTCCAGACTGCTGGTAATCTCTACCGCCTCAACCAGGTGAAAATCACTCGCATCTATCAACTGTTCGATTTTCTCCTCCTCAGCTTGCAACAGTTTAGCCCCCGAAGAGTTAAACAGCTTAATACCATTATCATGATAGGGGTTGTGGGAAGCTGAGATCATCACTCCACCGGCCGTTTCGCGTCCTCGCGTGGCGAAGGCCAGCGAAGGTGTCGAACAGAGGCCCAGCCGGGCAACCTTAAAACCGCCGCTTTGCAACCCGGCCGCCACAAGATTGACCAGGTAATCTCCACTTGTTCTTCCATCATGCCCGATTATTACCAATCGCTCATCAGTTGTCTGCTGCCAGTAACTGGCTATACCCTGCGCAATCCGCAAAACTTTTTCAGGAACAAGAGGAGGATGATTAACACGCCCCCTGATTCCATCAGTGCCAAATAATCTTTTCATTCGATTTCCTCCACTATTACCTCGACCATTTTATATTCACTGTAACCTTCCACAAGCTCCACATCCTCTGGCAGTAAAATCCGCGCTTCTTCAATCGAAACACCGGGTTCTTCAGGCAACTCAACCACAACCTGAATATCTTCTACCGAAAGTCCTTCTAACAGTTGAGGCGGGCCCTGTACAGCAAAATTCAGCAGTGCCGGATCGATCTCAAATTTTCTATCATCTGTTTCTTCAACCTCCACAGGAACATCAGTAACTCTTTTGACCACATAGGAGGGAGTCACGGATAATCTCAATTCAAACTGATTGTTTTCTGGCTCTTTCACCCGGACCCCGGGATCACTAACCGCTGACAGCTGATAACTAACGGGAGATTCATCAGGATCCGGCCAATTATGTCTTTCTAAACGTAAATTTTCCACTGTCTCGATCAGTTTTTCCGGACCGGAAATTATCGCGGTCGACGGCTCAATTTCGCTGTGATAATCAAACCCCGCTAGCTGCTCACCCACCAGATCAGGCACAACTCCCACCTCCCGCTCAGCCTGCCCATTCAGTCTAACTTCAATCCTTTCCGGAACTACATCCAGCAGCTCCAACCCCCGCGGGTAACTGATTTGCCACCGGTCAACCGGAATTTCCACCGACCCCTTTTCCAAATCAACCGACGCCAGCGAAATAACCAGATCGAGATCATCTGACGAAAGATTTTCCAACACTGTTTTGGGCCCACGCAAACCAACAGTCACTATCCGTTCTACATCTTCTTCAACCAGGTATTCTTCCGGAATTTCGGCAAATTCAACCTCAACATCGAACTCATCAACCCCGATCTGCTGATAGGCTATCCAGATCCATAAACTGAATGCAAGCAGTAAACAGCACAGTTTGGAAAACCAGTTGCTCAACAGATATTTTCGAAGAAGACTATTTATTTTCATAGGCTCATATATGTGTAGAGATAATCTTCAAGCTGTTCCAGATCGATCCCGATATGAATATTATTCTTATGGGTCAAAGTAATCTCTCCAGTTTCTTCCGATATTGAAACTATTACTGCATCAGATTCTTCCGCCAGCCCCACGGCAGCACGATGCCGTGTGCCAAAATTAGCTGGTAAATCAGTCCTATCGCTCAGCGGTAACACACATCCAGCCGCAACAATCTTATTATCCTTAATTATTACCGCACCATCATGTAACGGTCCTTTTGACATAAAAATCGTCGTTAACAGCTCTGTTGTGACAAGCGAATTTATTTCAGTTCCGGTGTCCAGAAGGTTTTTTAATCCAACATCCTTTTCCAGAACGATCAGCCCCCCGACCTCCCGGCGAGAAAACTTTTTGCAGGCTTTAACAATCCGATCGATCAGCTCCTCGCTTTCCAACTCCTCAAAAAAAGACCAGAATCGTCGCCGGCCCAGATTGGTAAACCCGGCCCGCAGCTCCGGCTGGAAAAGAATAATCAGAAAAATTAATCCTACCTCGAAAAACCGGCCAAACAAAAAATTCAACATATGCAGGTTGAGCAGCTCACCAAGGCCGCGGAAAAGAATAAACAGCCCCACACCCAACAAAATCTGCAGCGCCCTGGTTCCCCTGATAGTTAGATAAATACCGTAAAAGATCAAAAAGGTTATAATGATATCCAGTAAATCTGTCCAGGTTATATAACGCAAGATATCAATCATCTGGAATCATTCTCATTTCTTTTTTTAAGTTCCACCTGGCGACGATACGTATATCTTAACAACACCTTCTTATATTCATCCAGTAATCCTTCGAACTCTACAGCCAGATAAGCAGCTTCCTCCAGCTGTTTTTTTTCAGACCGGATGATAACTCCCTGAACCTCATCAAACCTCATCTTTACCTCAGGAATCTCAAAATGAAGCGAAACCGGTGTGTTAGGCGGCACCTCCAGCGGCGAGCGAAATTTGACCCCCCCGGCACTGATATCAACAATGGTTCCCTTTATAACCCGGGGTAGATTCAATTTTTTACGTCCCGATTCGACCACCAGCAACCCGGAAATCTCACAGGGAACCCGTAAAAAATCACGTAGTTGAATACGCTTTACCCGGGACGGAGTCTCCAGGGTCAGCAATGGTGGTTCAGCAAGATCATCCCGTTCTATCAGCACAGTTTCAAACTGATATCTTGCCCCCGCCTCCCGGTATTCAACAAACAGCGGCTGACCTTTGCCAACCGGTAGATAAAGTTTTTTTACACTGGGCACCTCAACCAGCATCATCCGGTCGGTAAGTTCATCAATAACTGTCCGGTATTTGCCTTTGAACGGTCCCTCATGAATCCGCAACTCAAGTCTCTGGCCCTTTCCCAGCCGGGGCTCAACATACCTTATATCAGCCACTCTCGCTCACCCTCTGACCCTTGAGCCAACCCCACGTCTTCAACAACTCTCGATGCTCAGCAACATCATGCACACGTAGAATATCAACCCCGCCTTCAATCAAATAAATCGATGTTGCCAGTGTTCCTACCAGCCGCCGTTCTACCGGTTTATCCAGTATCTCAGCTAGATAAGACTTCCGACTATGGCCGACCAGCAGAGGACAACCAAGTTCTTTTAGCCGCTTAATACCCTGAAAAATCTGCTGATTATGGGATAGTTCTTTTCCAAACCCGATTCCCGGATCAAGAATTATCTTTTCCACATCAATCCCCCGGGAAACTGCGAACTCAACCCGCTCTGCAAAAAAATCATATATATCTTCCACAACATCATTTTACCGAGGGTTATTTTGCATTGTTCGAGGTTGCCCCTGCATATGCATGAGAACGATTTTTGCCCCCGCATCGGCCACCAGCTCAGCCAGGCCGGTATCCCCACGTAGAGCAGTTATATCATTAATCATACCAATCCCCGCCTGCAGCGCCTCATCCACCACCGGGGCCCGATATGAATCAATCGAAAATTCACAGTCAAGTTCCAACCGGGACAGTTCCTGTAGAACAGGCCGAACTCTTTGTAGCTCCTCTTCAACCGCTATTTCCGGTGCCCCGGGCCGGGAAGACATACCACCCATATCAACTATTTCAGCCCCCTGATCAACCATCTGCGCAATTCGCTTTAATATTTCATCAACTTCTGAATAACGTCCTCCATCATAAAAAGAATCAGGAGTTAAATTGAGTATACCCATGATCTGTGGAGATGAGACCTCCAACCTCTGCTCAATCAAAACTACTCAATCTCCTCAAGAGCCATTTTGGTTGGCTTAAAAATATATTTGCAATGCCGGTAGTTTTCCTGGTAATCAAGACCGTACCCAACCAGAAACTCATCCGGTGCCTCAAATCCATAATAATCAATGGGAACCTCCACAGTACGCGGGCGGTCCTTGCTCAATAAAGTACATATCGACAGGGAAGCCGGATCACGTGTTTCCAGGGTCTTTTTTAGATTGTAATATGTCAGACCGGTATCGATTATATCCTCAACTATCAACACGTGACGGTGATAAATATTTTCCTTGGCATCCTTCACAATCCGCACAATTCCAGAACTTTCCTTACTATTTTCATACGAGGAGACCAACATAAAATCAACCGCTATATCAAGTTTTATTTCTCGGATTAAATCAGCCATGAAAATAAAGGCACCACGGAGCACACCAATCACCAGTAACTCTTTACCCCAAAAATCCTCAGTTATCTGCTTCCCCAATCTTTCCACTTTGTTCTTAATATCCTGCTCACTAAAAACAATTTTTTCAACAATCACCGGCTGCTCGCCTGAACTCTCAGATAGCTCCATTAATTGGGCCTCCAGTTTACTATTTGATCGAACATCGGATGCACAGGTAGAAATTTTATTATAACACCTTCCCCCTGTAAAACACCATCCCTAACCGCCACTCCCGGGATCGCCAGCAGTTCACCTTCACAAACAACCAGCGGCCATACACGTCGGGCCCGGAAAGGTATCTTGTGACGTTCAAAAAGCTCTTTTAATTTACGATTTTTACCTCGAACCCTAATTTTATCCCCTGGCTCCCAGCAGCGCAACAACGATTTTTTCCACTGCTCTTCTGATATACAACAGCAGAAATTGTCGCTCGAATCATCCCCCCCATAGTGGCTGATAATCTTTCCATAATTACCCCAGTCAAACTTTCCCTCCAGCTGTTCCCCACATCCGCTCTTTCCGGGCCGGTCACCCGATTGATGCAGATAGATAGCCACTCTGTCATATTCGCGGACCGCTGCACTATTACCCGGAAGATCGATTCGCTTGCCTGATTTGTCCGGTTCAAACAACTCCTTAATATCGACCAGATTTCCTTCATCAAACCGCTGCCCACCGGTCAATTTATTAACCAGGTAATGGAGCAACCGCATCTGAACCGCCCCATGGAGAGTTGTAAACTGCTCCACTTCAATCTGGATCTCCTGCGGCCAACAACAAAACTTCAACTGCTCCAGGTATTCCTTCCAGAAACTGTTTTCCAGGCCTGTCCGACGACTTAACCCGATCAGAGCCGAATCAGGATCAGGCTGAGCCCGCCTCCAGGCCGGGAGAATTTCTAATCTGATTCTATTACGAGCATACTTTGCCTCACGATTGGTGGGGTCTTCCACATAGCTAAGCTTCCGCCTGGCCGCAAACTCCACTATTTCGTCCCGAGCAACATCCAGCAAGGGACGCAATAAACGTAGATTGGACCTGTTACAAACCGGCTGCATACCGGCCAGACCGGAGGGACCACAACCTCTTCCTATATTCAACAAAACAGTTTCCACCTGATCATCCTGATGATGAGCCAGAAATAATTCCCTGCTTCCCAGGAGCTCACCCGCCTGTTGAAAAAATTGATACCGTAACTCCCGCGCACGAGCCTCTAAACTTCCCGAACCCTGTTCCACCTCAGCCGCTCTATGCAGCCTCGTTCCAACCACTACTAAACCCCGCTGGTTAGCCCATTTATAGACCGTCTCTTCCGCAGCGTCAGCCATATGATGAAACTGATAATTGTAATGCAGGGGATAGATCCGCAGACCCTTTGCAGGAGCCAGCTCAGCCAGGGCTGCCAGTAAAACCATTGAATCCAGGCCGCCAGAAGCACCAACCATAACAGTGGTTTCAGTTGTTGTGGGAAGATGTTCTCGAATAAATCGCTCAAGTCGGGCAAGAATATCCATCTTTACTTCCAATTTATCGAGCTAAAATGGCATGCTACAAGGTTTAGTATGTACTGCCGGAAAGTTGCTTTGATGATCCGACCTTAACCCCTGAACTTAGAACTCATTTCATAAGGGATGGGATGACAAATGGTAGCGGCGCGGGGATTCGAACCCCGGACAACTCGGATATGAGCCGAGTGCTCTAGACCACTGAGCTACGCCGCCAGAAAGTTGCGGGGCGGGGATTCGAACCCCGGACCTTCGGGTTATGAGCCCGACGAGCTACCTGACTGCTCTACCCCGCGATCATTTACAACATATCGCTGTCACAGAACGGGTAATACTATACTTGTATTATCTTCCATTGTCAATAAAAAGTTGCTGTCAACTCAGCTATTTCTTCCGAGATCATTCTAACCCCTTAAATACCTACCTGGGTTTCTATTCCCTTGCCACTATCCCTCAGTTAAACTACACTTTTAAGCTTCAAGAATAAACTTTTAACCCTGAATGATCGACTATTATAATCGGTTGGTGACCCACATAATGCTTTCTAAAATTGCCGAACAACTGGCCAGTAAACAACATGCTATCCAGGATTTCATCCGTCAACAGATAACCCTCCATCAGCCACCCCTCTATAGTTCTTTTGACCTACGCTGCAACGGATTCAAAGCTGTCGCGGTTGATCCTAATGTTTTTCCGGCGGGCTTCAATAATATCTGTTCTCACGGCGTCCAGCTGGCCGCCAACCTGTTGCTCCAGATAATCTTTAAACGCTATGGTACGACCATAAAACATATTGCCCTTTATCCTGAATATCACACAAAAAATCTCTATTATCTGGAAAATATCTATTCTCTCCAAAAACTTCTCAACAGTGCCGGTTTTCCAACCATAATTGCCTCTGACAATCCCCGAATCAAATCTTGGCCTGCCCGGCTGAAAACTGCCGAGAACAACCATATTACAATACACAAACTTGACCGAAAAAATGACAGGCTCTATGCCGATCAGAAGAAACTCGATCTGCTCATCACTAACAATGATTTTTCACAACCGCCGAAAGATATCTTCGACAACCTCTCGACACCGGTCGCACCACCGGTCAAGATGGGCTGGTACAATCGCTCTAAATTCTCCCATTTTGTCAAACAAAAGAAAATCCTCACCGAGCTGGCTGAAATCGCCGCTATCGATCCCTGGTTTTTACTGGCTGAAACCCGGCTGGAAAAAGCTGTAGATTTTAAAACCCAGGAAGGATTCGACAGAGTTGCTGACGCCATCGATGAGATTCTCGACAAATCCTCCCGAAAATACCGTGAACTGGATATCGACGAACCCTGCAGGGTGTTTGTTAAAAGTGACCGGGGTACCTATGGCATGAACGTCTATTCATTTGAATCAGGGGAACAGTTTCTCAATATCAATCGTAATCGGCGGGATAGTTTCCTGCGCCGCAAAGGGGGAGAAAAAAACACCAGTGTGATTATTCAAGAGGGTATCCGAACCCGTGATCGAGTCAAAGGTCTGGTTGCCGAACCGGTCCTTTATTGTCTTGAGCACACCCCCATATCAGGCTTTTTAAGGACCAATAAAAAGCAGTCTGATTTTGAAAACCTTAACGCCCGAGGGATGGGATTTTCACCTGAAAATCTCTGCCCGATGTTTATTGACCGGGCCGAAAAAAATGTCGGAAGCAATCTTCAGCAGCATCAGATAGAACTATACAAACTTCTCTCAACCTGTGGGGCTATCGCCTGCGGGATGGAGATCAGCGAGTTAACCGGCGAAACCTCGGAATCCGCCGGTTAATCATCCATGCCGATTGAAAACATCGTTTCCAGATCGTGATCAGAATAAACCTTGAAGGCAAACAGTGTCTCCGATTTTTTGATCCCCTTGAGTTTTAACATCTTGTCCGTCACCAAAGTCGCCAACTGTTCATTGTCACTGGCCCGGACTATAGTGGCCAGATCGTATCGTCCAGCCACCGAATAAACCTCTGACACTCCCTGCATGGTCACCAGCTTTTCTGCCACAGCATTAACCTTTTTTCGTTCAACTGTGAATAATACCAGTGCGTTAACCAAGCTGATCAGCCTCCCAAATCAATAATTAGTCTTCTGTCTCTTTACTGAAATTTTTACCTTTCTCTGCCAGTTCAATTAGCTGCTTCTGCACCCGGTAAAAAACTGTTCCTTCCGGATAGCTGCCATCTTCCTGCCGTTCACCTGCAGGTTTTCCGGTGAGAAGCTCTATCCCCTGGGTAACCCCAGAAATTGCATAAAGGTTGAACTCCCCCCGATTTATCGCTTCAGTTACCCGGTTGTTTAACATGAGATTTTCCACATTGCTCTCTGGAATAATTACCCCCTGTTTTCCGGTTAATCCACAGTTCTCGCAGCTTTTAAAAAAACCTTCGATTTTTTCATTCACTCCACCGATCGCCTGAATCTGGCCCCGCTGGTTCACCGATCCGGTCACTGCCAGATCCTGGCGCAGGGGCAACTCGGATAGACTGGACAGAAGAGCATATAACTCGGCTGAAGATGCACTGTCTCCTTCAACCTCACTGTACAACTGTTCAAAGGTTATACTGGCCGACAAACTCAAAGGAGCTTCTCCGGCAAATTTCGAGCCCAGATAACCGGTTAAAATCATTACCCCCTTATTGTGCACCGGACCACCCAGTTCAATTTCACGATCAATATTCACCACACCCCCATCCCCCACAAAAGAGCGAGCCGTAATCCGCGACGGTTTTCCGAAACTATAATCCCCCAGGGGCAGCACCGATATACCATTAACCTGACCTGGTTCGGCACCATCGGTGTCAATTAAAATCGTTCCCTGTTCAATCAGTTCCTGCTGCCGCTCTTCCAACCGGTTTGATCGATAAATTCGCTTGTTTATAGCTGTTTCCACCGCCGCCGAATCTACCAGTTCCTTATTAGCTTTTCTACCCCAGTAGCTGGCTTCACGGATCAAATCAACAATATCACCCAGCTTAATATCAAGCTTCCGTTGATCACCCGCCAGTCTCGAGCAGTGCTCGATCATCCGGCCGGCTCCCTCCGGGGAAAAATGCAGTAGCTGCTCCTCCTCACAAACTTCCGCGATCAAATTCAAATATTTCTTTTCGGTTTCATTAACCCAGTCAGTTTGCACCGAAAAATCTGCTTTAACTTTGAACAACTCCTGAAAATCTTCATCCAGCCTGTACAACAGGTAATAGAGTAACGGATCACCAATTATTACCACCTTCAAATCCAGTGGGATCGGCTCCGGTTCAAGAGTTTTCATCTGCACCGGACGGTATTCCATACCCATCGATTCAGTCTTTATCTGACGGTTTTTCAAAGAACGTTTCAAACTCTCCCAGGCAAATGGTTTGGTCAGTAATTCCCGCGCTTCAACAATTAAAAATCCACCATTTGCTCTATGCAGCGCCCCCGGTTTTAACTGAGTAAAATCAGTCATCATCATTCCCAGCTTTCCAACATGCTCTATCCGGCCCAGCAGATTGTAATAGGTGGGATTACTCTCCACAACAACCGGCGCGCCCTGCTGCTCACAGTTATCTACCATCAGATTCACTTCATAGTTTTTCAAAAACTCACGTTGATCCTGAAAAAAACCAGGGGGTTGCTGCTGGTCGGGTTGATTTAACTTTTTGAACTCACCGACCCGATCAAGAACATCCTTTTCTACCAGTTCAAGATACTCTTTAACTTCAGGATGATCGGCATATTTTTCCTTCAGTTTTTTTACTATATAACTGACTGAAAACTCTACTACTTCCTGATCCAACTTCTGTATCCGTTCCTGGGATTTTTCCTTGATTTTTCGTAAATTATAGAGTGCTTCACGAAGATCTTCTTTCAATTTATCACGCTTTTCCCCCAATTTCTTTCGTTTCTTTTTGTCTAGCTTGTTCAACTGCTCCGGCGACATTACCTCCCCCTCTATCACCGGCGCCAACAGCAGGCCGCGCGGTTTTTTGATTACCGTAAATCCCTCTTTTCGGGCTTTTTTCTCCAGTTCCTGCAAAATCTTCTGCTGTTTTTGCTGAAACTGATTTTTAATATTTTCCTGTTCTTTCTGATAATCTTCCGAGCGAAAAGCCTGGGGCACCTCCGTTTTCAGCTTTTTAATCAACTCTTTCATATCATCCCGCAACTCACAGCCCTTGCCGGGAGCCAGTTTCAAAGCCCGGGGCTTATCTGGACTGGAAAAATTATTTACATATACCCATTCATCCGGTGTCTGCCGGGAGGGTGCATGATTTTCCAAAAACTTGCGAACTGTGGTTGATTTGCCAGTTCCGGAAGGACCGAGGGCAAAAATATGATATCCCGGGCTTTCAATATCAATCCCAAACGCAACAGCCTCTACGGCCCGTTCCTGACCGATAACCTCATTCAGTGCAGACAACTCAGCAGTCGATTTAAAATCAAATTTTGCAAACTCACAGACTCTTCTCAATTTTTCCGGGGCGACCCTCAACGCTTCTACCATTTCACTCACTCCAGTTCATCACTAAATCTTTGTAATCTTTTAAATTTTTCCTTGCCAAACTTTCTGCCAACCGGCGGCTTTTTCTCACGATGAACAGCCCGATAAATCAATTTACGCTGTTCAAATGGCTGCACCACCAGATCCAGCTCTCTATCTGTTAGCCGCTCCACACCGGCCCCCCGGCGCGGTGTATTTATCTGAATCTCATCCGGTTCAATAGCTTCAGCCCATAAAGCAAGCTCCCTGTCACCGGCCATATTCTGCGGAGTAAACATTATTTCCAGCACAAAATAACTGTCAGTCTGGTGGGCAAACCGATGCATAGCACTGACGACTGCCTCCAGTTCCAGGGCAGCATGGGGATTGTTCAATTTACTGAAGGTCTCCTGGTCTGGAGCATCCAGCTTGGCCTTTACAACGTCAGCTTTATTAAGTTCCTGCCGTACCTCACGGCTGGTCATCGTAGAACCATTGGTCAGAACCACCACCGGCAGCGAGGATATTTCATGTAACCCATCAATTATTTCTCCCATGTTTTTCGCCAGGGTCGGCTCTCCCATGCCGGATAAAGTTAACGCTTCGGCCTCCACTTCAGGCAAAGTCCCAGCGACAGCTTCCAGTACCTTCTCCGTCGCCACAAAAACTTTCCTTTCGGAGGGAGCTGCCTCACTTTGACCTAACTGGCAATATATACAGTTAAAATTACACACCTTATTACCACAGATAATATCGATTCCCAACGATCGACCAAACCGCCAGGATGAAACCGGACCATAGACAATATTTTTATCCATTACTTAGACTCTTTTTTGATCAACTTATTTTCAACCATTTTATCACTATTTTCCCATCTGAAATATTTTTATTTATGCTATTTATGCTATCAAATAAACCCTACGGATGTAATCAAAATCACCCCTCAGATAATTTACTCGCCCACCCCAACATAACCCCCGACCATCCACTTTCAACCTGGAACATGATTAATTTTATCAACTCTGGTTAGCAAACTGTTTAAGATTACTCACCTTGACCGCTTTAAATTACACCGATAGCGTGAATAAATCTTGATTAATATCCCCCCGTTCTGTTAAACTATTGCTTGTTAAATTGATTGGAAGGTTTTACAGTTCTGGACAGGTAGCTCAGGAGGTAGAGCACCGCCCTGAAAAGGCGGGTGTCCGCGGTTCGAGTCCGCGCCTGTCCACTTTTTCTCACAACCAGTCGATGCTAAACCTCCCACCCACCAAAAACAGATTGGTCGTCATTTGAAGGATGCGTGGTCTGGCAGCGGATTTTACACAATCGCAAAACGCGTCAGTCGATTATCATCCGGAGCAATTCGGGGCCGGCTTTACTTCTCACTGTTGGGTTAAATAGAAGGCTTACATCAGCCATGGCAATTAGCCGTTCAGTTTTAACCACGACCGGATAACCTGTTTCGCGGCTTTCTAAATCCTCTGGAGGAGCAAAATGATTTAATGGTTCTCCCTTCACAATTATCGGTGTGAGGCTCTTCATAGGCCAACTTGCTTGTGGCTCTGATCGCATAACAACTTTCAACTCACCTGACTCTTTTAAACCCTCCTCTATCTCAATCGTCCCGGCTCTATTCAAAGTGACAGCTTTATTTGAATCTGTAAAAAGACCGCGGGTGACAAGGAAATTATTTTCCTCACCCGGACCGACCAGGGTCGAAGAATTAAACCGCAACCCTTTCCCCGAAATAACTGCATTAGCCGGTATTTCAGTCGCATGCAAAAACTCACGGCCGGCAAGCTCTTCCATTACCTCCAGCGCCACGGGCTCCGCTTTGAAGAAATCTGTCTGACCATCAACAAGCACGACTAACCGATTTGCCTCAGTTAATTTTTCCAAACTTAACTGCTCAATTTTAACCAGCGGATTAAAAACAAACACCAGACAATAATCCTCTATCGATACTTCTTCAACATAGGCCACATCAACTGTATAATTTCTGTTAATAAGCTGTTCGGTTAATTCCAATAGTTGACAGTTTTCTGTCCGCGGAACAAGTGAATATCCATCTCTAACAAACAGGACTCTATCGCCCCCGGCTGTGGCGGCTTTCTTGTTGACTATTGACTCAATCCGCAACGGCTCGGCTAAATGTTCAACTCCGGCAAGAGTGACCACAGCCTTCTCCATCAACCGCTGGTTATCTCCTGTCTCAATCCCAATGAATGGTTTCCCGTTCCAGACCATCTCAGCATCGCCCATCACAATAAAATTAACATGATGGTTAACTTTTTTACCGGCCACCACAATCGCTTTCGATTCATCTTCCGGTTCAGAAATCTCCCCAATTATCTGAAAAGCTCCCCTGTCTTCAATTTTAAGTGGCGCTGGCATAAAAAATTGTGCCCGCTCAACCCCCCACTCTGGAACCTGTAACCACGTCCAGTACTCACTTAACGCGGGCAGCCTGGTCCGGTTGGTACTGAAGTCAGCTACAACTCCATATTCTTTAATTAATTGATTTTGAAACTCAGCATTGCCCGCCGTATTGTCATGCTCTACAAAAATTAAAACCCCACCTCCCTTTCCCAAAAAACTTCAAATGGCCTCAATATCATCATCCGAATAGCGCTGTAACATCGCCACCCCCAGTACAATAACGTTACCGGGTTGACTGATGGCAGGCAGAAAATCCCTGAGCGGTTCTGAATTACTTGAGACAAATCCTCCCTGCCTAATAATAAATTTCGCGAACTCTGACATCCCCGTAAAACTGGTATTAAACGGTGAATATACCTGTTCATAACTTTGATCAAAATAAACAGCAAATCGATAGCCTGACAGTCCCACCGCTGAGTGATTGGCAACCGCTGAGCCATCTACAAACTGATAACCATTACCCGGGACAGCACAATTGATTTTTTTCAGCTGAAAAGGAGCGGTGATCAGCAGATTAACCAGACAAAAAGTTGCTAAAAAAATCGCCGTTTTATCTCTAAGTATCATTGTGCTGCCCAGATTGAAGGATGACCGCCAGCCACTCCGCAGCAACCTTGCAATCCCACACCTCCCTTGGTTTGTCCTGTCCGCCCACCCCTCTTCCCACCAACCAGCCACAGCCAGACCTAATAATATCTTTTCACTGAAACATTTTCAAAACAAACTCTCTTAACCATGAAACATTACCAGTTAAACTATACCATGCCCTCGATCTGCAACTTACAGATTGATAAAATCAGGAGAATTTGACTGTTTTCTACTCCCGCCACAGCTGTCTAACGGATCTTCTCAATAAAATCAGCCAGTTTTTTCTTGGTAATTCGTGGATTGGTAACTGTACATGGCCCCCCAATACAACCGTTTTCACAGGCCATTCCTTCAATAAAATCAACGTCGTTAACCAGCTTCCCAAGTCGCCGTTCTAACCCACTGTCTATTCCGTCAACCTTATCCACATCAAACTCCTCTGGAGCAGCCAGAAAATTTTGCACGGCTTCTGTCAATCCCCCGGATTTTGCAAATAGCCACCCCCGGTAATCACCCGCCATATCAGGGACAGTCTCCTCACATAAAGATACATCGATATCCCTGGCGGCCAGCATACTGGCAAGTTCTTCATAGGTCAGAACATAATCAATATTACTTTCCTCCGCCTCCTGTTTCTTACTTATGCAGGGGCCAATAAAGACCAGCAGTTCATCCGACTTTTTATCCGCTCCCGCTACTTTCATTGGACTGGGAGTTAACGAAATATTTTCTCTAAAATCCGGCAAAATCTTTTCAATATAATAAACCCAGGACGGGCAGCAGGAGGACAGTAGCTTTCCCTTTTTCCCTTCCAATTCTCGAGCTTCCTGCTCGGCGGTTATAGCGGCGTAACTGGCCAGTTCATACACCTTATCAAATCCAATCTGCTTGAGAGCAGTAGTGAGTTCAGGAACTGTTGCTTTCACCGAAAACTGTGCCACAATCGACGGAGCTAACAGCGCGGTCAGCTTTTTCCCCTCGGTCAACTCCCGAATCACCTTTAACATATCAGAACGCTCGACCACCGCCCCGAACGGACAGCCCGTTAAACAGCGGCCACATAAGATACATCGATCATAATCTATTCTCGCAATACCCTGCTCATCAGTCTGAATAGCATCAACCGGACAGGCATTCTCGCAGGGTCTATTCACCTGAATAATTGCATTAAAAGGACAGTTTTTCACACACAGACCACATTCTATACACTCATCTTGATCAATTTTAGCCCTGCCATTTTCAATTGTGATAACATCTTTCGGGCAGTTCAAAGCGCAGGGGTGGGCCAGACAGTGCTGGCAGGCCTCAGTCACATAATAACGCTGCTGAGGACAGCCGTTACAGGCCTCTTCAAGAACCGATAATATCGGTAAATTGTCGGTTTGTCCCTCAAAAAAATCATCATATGTTTCAGCCCAGGAAACATTCTTATATTTCTTATGATCAAGATTTAATACAATTTTAATACGATCATTTGTTATCTCCCGATCATGGTACACACAACATCTAAACGGTTGTGCTCTATCCGGTGAGATTTTTTCAGAAATATCTCGGATCTCTTCTCTCAGAGTTCCCTCAAACATCTTTTTTGAAAGAAGCGTCAGTATTTTCCGTTTAATTATCTCAATTTCAGTTATATAAGCCATAAATCTTTATCCTTGCTCGAGTATTTTTTTAAATTTTTCAACTGTAACTCGATCATAAATTTCGCCATCAACCTCAACAATAGGGGCCTCATAATCAGCCCTGTTGCAATAATCCAGACAACTGGGTGTTTCCAGCTCAAAATCCCGGCCATTTTTCTCACAATGTTCTTCAAAATAACTGTACAGGTCCGATCCACCCATCAGATGACAGCAGGTTCCTAAACATATCCGTATCTTCATCTTTACCCTCTCCTTGTCTGGCTAATTATCACCGTACAGCTTCCAATCCGGCTTAGTATAAGGGCCGGCCCTGACATGATCAAATATATTCTATATCAACTTTCTTCAAATATTTATCCTGCAGCAAACCAGCCAGCTTTTTCACCACATTTTTACGCAGCCCCAGGTCCTCGGGGATATGTGGATTTTGATGAACCTCATTGATTTTAGTTCCCACAACAAACTTAATATAATCTGAATTTTTAAGATAATCATATAATTTATAGCCCGGATGATCTGGATCAACCACAGCTGGTTCGCCGGACTCCAAAAACTCAATCGCCCGACTCATAGTCAGAATCCCCTCAGTCACCAGATCAATCCCCTGAATCTCTGAATCTGGAGGTATATCCTTATGAAAACTATTCAGATTCACCTTGATATCTTCATCCGCCAACCTGCTATAAATATTGCTGGTTGTCCCGCCGCAAATTATTTTTTTGCCACTGAACCGATCAACCCTCTGCTTAATCTTATAATCATTATCTCTGTCCACAGGTGGACCTGTAAGCAATAGCGTGCGACGCGGACGGCGGAAATAAAAACAGGCTGTTGTGATATCATCTTTTGCCTTTTTACCATCAATTTTATAGGCTTCTTTTACTAAAAAACTTGCCAGATCCCGGGCCGATATATTCACACTTTCAGCTATCTTCCGGCCAACTGTAGAAACTATTGCCTCCTCTGACCAGCCCAACGAAAAATCTTCCCTGCCAACTCCAGCCTGGCTTATGCCATCTGTGAAAACCACAAGCCGATCCCCCAGCTCTATGTTGAATTCTACATAATAGAGGGTTTGTGAAGCCCCAATCGGATTGTCCATGCGAATTTTCTTTTTATCGAGCGATATTCTTTTTTCGTCACGAAACAGCATAAAGCCAGGATTATCAAATTCCATGATCTCAACCCTGTCCTTTTGCAGATCAATATCGATGATTGTAAAGGTAGAATAGCTGATTTTTCGAACTTTACACTCGGGCAGGGTCTTCATAATAGTTTCAGCAGTATTTTTTATATCAACTGAATTAGCCGTTAAATTCAAAGATATAGTAGTCGTCAACGTTGCCAGAACATTGGCTTTAATTCCACTCCCCAGCCCATCCGATAAAACAGATACAATCCGGTCACTCCTATCGAGCTTTTTCGAAAGAAAAACATCACCCGGAACCTGCTTGCTATGCTTGGCTATCTGAGAATGATCAACCTCAACAAAAAAATTGGACATCGTTATTCCCGGTCCTTAAAGGCCTCAATCACGGAGTTCATAAGAACTTCTGTTTCCGAGGCATTCTCGCCGAGAAGATAAGCAATTTCCTGGACCATATTGAGGTTTTTACTGATAACTTCTTCCGCTTTTCTGACCACCTGTTCACGTTTTATCGAAGGTTCTGTTATGTCCTGGCAAATAAAACCAACACTTTTACCGGCTTCTATGACAAAAGCCGAATAAAAGAGAACCCTGTCCTGAAATTCCAACTCCTCCCCGATTATATCTTCATCAGTTTCCAACACTTCTTCAAAAATATGATGGAACGGGACTAATTTTTTAAGATCAGCAGTTTTCATCCCGGGAACTGTGTCAAAAATCTCAACGATATCTTCTCCCAGTAAACTGGCAAATCTCCGGTTACATTCAACAACCCGCATCTCTTTATCGGCGATTACCACTCCGGAAGGCATTGTTTTTAGCAGGGCGTTGGCAGTTTTCTGAGCTTTATTTCTCATATATGACACACACATATCAGTCTCCGCTTTTCCACCTAAAAGTGCTTCGGCAAAATCTCGACAGGCATTATATCCACAACCCCCACAGTTCAGCTCATCGGCTTCATTATCCTTACCGATTCTCGATAAAGCCTCACTAATTTCCCGGGCCGAATAACTTTCCACCTCAACCGGTTCAACATCATAATCAAAGCTAACGTCCAGGTTACTATCCAGTCGAATTCTCTCCGGTTGATAGGTTGAGTTTGATATAACCGACAGCTTCTTTGAAACAATATTACTGCCAGAATTAGCAACCGGACCGTTCACACAACCACCACTGCAGGCAAGCAACTCGATAAAAAGCTTTCTACTGAACTCTCTGCTGGCCAGGCTGTCCAGGATATCCTGTACCGGTTTCATCCCGGAAAAACTCATGAAATTAAGATCATTCACGGCACAGTTTTCCTTGACCCCCGCAATCATTCCACCATCCATCGGATAAAGCCGGCCATTTTTCGCACTGTACGGGATAAAATCATCCTCCGGAGATGGTTTTATTCTGTCCGATTTAATTCCATTTCTTTTTAACCACTCTCTTAAATCATTAAACGTGAGACAGACATCAAAAGCCCGGTAGCGTTCAGCTTCAATCTTTTTCGCAAGACAGGGTCCAATAAATACAATGCCTGTATCTTCCCCATAATTAGCCTTCAAAAACTTTGCATGGGCTACAACCGGTGTCATAACATTGGCCAGATTTGAACGCAGTTGAGGTTTATATTTTCTTATATATTCGACCACCGAAGGACAGGCCGTCGAGATAATCAGCCGGTCACCCGGCTGATTAAACTCCCTGTGGATTGCTGACGATACACGTTCCGCTCCAAGAGCTGTTTCTGAAACCCCATGAAATCCTAGCTTTTTCAGGGCTGCCACTAACCGTACTGTCTCATCTTTGTTAAATTCACTTATAAAAGATGGTGCCAGCGAAACAATTACTTTTTCCCTCTCCTTAATCAACTGGCGGGCCTCTTCAACGTCCGAACGTACATTTTTAGAGTTGTTCGGACACTCCAGGATACACTCCCCGCAGAGGATGCATCTTTCGGACATAACACTCGCATGTTTATCTTCAATCCTGATCGCCTTCACCGGACAGTTACGTACACATTTAAAACAGTCCTGACAATCAGTTGCCTCGGTATAAATCGGATATTCCCTGATCATAACTCTTCACCTAATATATCACTCATCTTCTCCTCGGTAACATCTGAAAATTTTCTTCCATTTATTCTGATATGCGGGCCATTCATACAATCATCCTCACATAGACAACCGGAAATTTTAACTTCCCTATCTTTTCCCTCAAAATAGTTTTTGATCATCGTAATATTCTTATTATTACCCCTTGTAAAACAAGAACTTCCCATGCACAAAACAATTTCTTCGGCCGACATAAATCACACCTCACCCGGATAACTAACCAGCTATTTTAAAATCTTAACCTTTGCTAAAAAACTTTCATTATCAAACCCTGCGACGAGGGCTTACCAGGCCCTGACAGCCCCATCAAAGATTCTTATTTGGTATTAAAACCCAAAACCGGCTTATACCGGTTCTCTAAACTACTCTATTCAGACTTTCTTTGCGGAATAATTTCAAATCTATAAAATTACGGTATGGTATCTTATTTAGACCCGATTTAAAAGTGAACTTACAACAAACAACCATTATGCTGCCGCTACTTACTGGCCATTTAACCTGGGATCGCCTGTCCGGAACAACAATCCGGCAAACAATCCTGAAGACGACGAAACAATTTCCCTGCCTAACTCGCCGAACATAGGGCATCTTAATCCCTTGTTCATAAAGCCTCCTGCTGAATCAACTCAGGGCCTCATGAGCAACCTGATTAATCGCTCAGGTTCCACAAAACGTTACCTTCACTCGCCGCTCAGACGTGGGCGGGCGTAGAAATTCTTCGTAACCTTCAGGCCAGTCAAACGGACTGGTAACAGCCTCGAATAGCTCGTGAAACTTTTCGTAGTCACCCTGCTCCTCCGCCTGTTCAAGAGCCTCGTTAACCTGGCAGTTGCGTGGAATCACCAGGGGATTAGCTTCGCCCATATAGATCGCAATCTCGGACACTGATCGGTTCTGCTCATCAAGACGTTCACGCCATCGCTCCAGCCAGTTATCAAAGCTAGGTGGAAAGGTGAAAAAAGCACCAACTTCCCGCCCCTCTGGAACCGGTGCAGGGTTGGCCAGCTCCGCAAGCCGCCGAAATGCCAGGGTGAAGTCAACCTTACCTTGTTCCATTAAATCGAATAAATTATCGACCAGCTTGTCATCCTCCCGCCGTAGCTCATCAAACCCTAATTTCTTCGCAAGTCCCTCATTGTACGCCCTTTGAAAACGATTCCCAAGCTCCTTCATGATCATTTCCAGTTCGGAGGCCATATCACTGTCGGCCCCGGCCATACTCATCAGTGCCCCCGCGAAACGCCACAGGTTCCAACCGATAATTGAGGATTGGTTACTGTAAGCGTAGCGTCCCCACCGGTCGATCGAACTGTAAACCGTATTAGGATCATATTCATTCATAAACGCACAAGGACCGTAATCAATCGTTTCCCCCGACAGCAGGGTATTATCGGTATTCATAACCCCGTGAATGAATCCAAGCAACTGCCACCGGGCAATCAGCCGGGCC
>PWOD01000109.1 GCA_003557545.1 bacterium
CCAGAAAAAACTTTCTACTAAACAGTTGACTGATTTTCATCCGGACAGTGAATTCCATCAAAAAACCGGTATTTCGGAACTGGACAGAGTCCTCGGGGGAGGGATTGTGGCCGGTTCTGTCGTACTGGTTGGAGGAGCCCCGGGAATCGGTAAATCTACCCTGTTATTACAGTGGGCCGATAGCTGGACTAACAGGGAACAACCAATTCTTTATCTAAACGGAGAAGAATCCGGGCAACAGATCGCCGGCCGGGCCCGAAGACTGAAGATTAATCCTGAATCAATAAATCTTGTAACAGCCGATTCGGTTGAACAGTTGATCGCTCAGCTTCCCGATTTAAATCCAGCGGCGGTTTTTGTTGATTCAATACAAACGATCATCAGTGAAGAATCCTCTGGTTTACAGGGCAGTATTGGCCAGTTAAGAGCTGTTACACAGCAGCTTGTGGAGGCGGCAAAGCTTCATTCAATTCCCTTTGTGTTGGTCGGTCATATTACTAAAGATGGTGAGATCGGCGGGCCTAAAAGATTGGAACACATGGTTGATACCGTTCTTTATTTCGATGATACTGACCGGGGATTCAGGATTATCAGAACTATAAAAAATCGCTTTGGTCCAGCCGGGGAGGTCGGACTGTTCGAGATGACCGGTCAGGGATTGATTCCAATCCCCGATCCCGGCAATTATTTTGGTGAACGGAAAAACAACCAGTCCGGCTGTGCCCTCACAGTTACAGTTGAAGGAAGCCGGCCGCTGGTTGTTGAAATTCAAGCTTTAGTCTCGCCAGCCTGTTTCGGAACTCCCCAGCGTTCAACCACCGGCTACCCAACCAGCCGGCTTTATATGTTACTGGCTGTACTGGAGAAAAAACTGAATCTACCACTAAACAGCCAGGACGTTTTCATCAACGTAACCGGCGGCCTGAGAATAACTGATCCCGGTGTTGATCTGGCTGTCGCTCTGGCAGTAGTAAGTAGTGCCCGCGAAACAGCCCTGCCGCCTGGAACTACCTTATTTGGTGAAATCGGTTTAACCGGTGAGATAAGAGCTCCGGCCCAGGCCGACCAAAGAATAAAAGAATGTCAGCGTCTCAACTGTTCACCTGTGATAACCGGAACTGGGAACAAACATTTACAATCAATAAATCAAGTCCATCTGTCCAATTCTATTGCCCAAACAGTTGATTTTTTGTTAAACTAATAGAATAAATCAGGCAGTTATATTATTTGAATTTATCTTCTAATTTATATCTATTTTAAAGGTGAAACTTATGTGGCGGAGAATTAGTACAACTTTATTTTTTCTGGTCCTGGGTGTTATAGCAGGAGTTGCAACCGATATTTTATTTCCCATGATCATGTTCGGTCTGGCTGTTGGATTATACCTTCATCTGGTTGACAAATATCTGGAAAAATTTCACCACCGTATTTTGCTTGGTGGTGCACTTGGAGGAGTGCTGGGTGGTTCAACCGGTCTGTTAACAGCTTTCACCGGATTACAGATGGCTTCTTATTTTGTTCCGGTCTACCATAGTTTCGACCCTGTTTTAATCTTTATCCTGATAATCACTGTTTTCGCTTTCATCTATCTGGGACTTTATCTAGGAGTTACAATTGTTAAAAAAGCTGATCAAAAGCTACAAAATCAATCGGTTAACGAAACTGCAATTTCACCAAAACTACTTGATACAAGTGTAATTATTGATGGTCGTATAACTGAAATAATCGAAATAGGTTTTTTAGAAGGGCGCTTTATTGTTCCTAAATTTATTATCCGTGAAATGCAGAATATGGCTGATTCCGGTGACAAATTGAAACGTGAACGGGGGAGGCGGGGGTTGGATATTCTTAATAAAATGAGAACAGAGCTGCCGGTCGAAATAATTATCAGTACTATTGATTTCCCCAATATTCCAGAAGTAGATTCAAAACTGGTCGCAGCAGCCAAGGAAATCAATGCTAAAATAGCAACAAATGATTTTAATTTGAACAAGGTTGCTCGACTGGATGGGATCGAAGTACTTAATATCAATGAGTTGAGCAACGCCGTCAAACCTGTTTTTATTCCCGGTGAAACTTTTAAAATTAAAGTGATCAAACAGGGAGAGGAAAAAAATCAGGGGGTTGGTTATCTGGATGATGGAACCATGGTCGTAGTTGAAAATGGGAAAAAATATGTTGGTCAAACGGTCCATGTAACAGTAACCAGTGTTATCCAAACCAATGCTGGTCGGATGATCTTCACCGAGGCCGGAGAGATCGAAGATTAACTTTAAAACCAGGGGTTAAATGGCGATCTTTGCCACCTACCTCAACTGCACGTATTACGTGTAAATTTCAGTTTAAAAATTTTCTTAACTATGGTGTGTTGGTTATATGAATTTTGCCCTATTACTGGCAGCTGGTCAGGGAACTCGATTCGGCAGTGAAAAGCCCAAGCAGTTAATCAAGCTACTGGGGAAAGCTGCGCTAATTTATTCAATTGAAACTTTTGAGGCCTGTAAGCAGATTGATCGCTATGGGTTAATTGTCCCGGCAGATAAATTAAAGCTGTTTGAAAAAACAGTTGCTCCCAATAATTTAAACAAACTGCAGTTTATAACGGCGGGGGGAGGCAGTCGAAGAGAATCGGTGGAAAAAGGGTTGATTAAAATCGCCAGTGTACTGAATACCCCACCAAAAACTATTCTGATACATGATTCTGCCCGACCCGCCATACAGCTGCGCTTGCTCGATAAGCTGTATCATAAATTCGAGCAGCTCCAGGCTGAGGTCGCCGGAGTGATTCCCGCAATCCCTCCGGCTGATACCGTCAAACGTATTGATCTTAATCAAGAAATTGACAGCCAGGTCGTCGGCGAAACTATTCGCCGGCAGAGCTTACGGCTGGTTCAAACCCCCCAGTTATTCAACTATGATATTTTGACAAATGCTCATGCTAAATGGAACGAGTCCGAAGAACCAACCGATGATGCAATGATGATTGAAACTCTCAATAAAAAAATTGCTTTTGTTGAAGGGGAGAGAGCCAATCGTAAATTGACTCATCCCGAGGATAAACAGCTGCTTGAAATCTATCTTTCCCAACTGAAGGAGAGCTGCTTCAATGATAGATAAATATCGAATCGGTCAGGGCTGGGATCGGCATCGATTAACCTCTGGAAATGGATTCCATCTGGGGGGAATCTTTATCAACTCAAAGTATCGTGTAGTAGCGCATAGTGATGGTGATGTAGCTTTACATGCTTTAATCGACAGCCTGCTGGGAGCGGCTGGAATGGGTGATATCGGCAAACATTTTCCTCCCAATGAGAAACGCTGGGAAAACGCTGATTCAAAACAACTACTCCGGAATGTTGTCGACCGGTTAAAATCTGATGACTGGAAGATTGTCAATATTGATTTGACGATTATATTTCAGGCAGAAAAACTCGGTTCCATGAGAACAAAAATGGAACAGGCGATAGCTGAATCTATTGATCAAATAAATTCTATCAACATAAAATTCAAATCAGGCGAGGATGTTGGGCCGACAGGCCGTTGTGAGGCGATCGAGGCTCAATCCATCGTGCTAATCAAAAAGGAGTGCTGAACAATGACCAAAAAAGTACGGACCCGTTTTGCCCCCAGTCCTACCGGAAATCTACATGTGGGTGGTGCCAGAACAGCCCTGTTTAACTGGCTTTACGCAAAAAATACCGGGGGAGAGTTTATCTTAAGAATAGAAGATACCGACTTCGATCGCTCAGCTGAGCGGTTTACCAATCAGATATTATCAGCCCTAAGCTGGCTCTCTATGGACTGGGATGAAGGGCCCGAAGTTGGAGGCCCACATGCACCTTATCAGCAAAGCCAGCGTCTGGAACGATATCAGGAGGTTGTAGAGAGTTTGATGGATAAAGGTGTGGTTTATCCCTGTTACTGTACTGATGAAGAGTTACAGGCTGAAAGAGAACGGCAGAAATCTCGGCGGGAACCACCACGTTATTCGGGACGCTGTCGAAATTTAGACAACGCCGAGATCAAAAAGTTTGAAGAGCAGGGGAGAAGTTTTGCTTATCGTTATCAAATTCCTGATAAACCTGCCACTGTGGAAGATGTTGCCAAAGGTACTGTTAACTTTCCACCGGATCAGGTGGGAGATTTTATTGTAGTTAAATCAAACGGTTATCCCGCCTACAATTTTGCCGTAGTAGTTGATGATCATGATATGGAAATTACCGATGTTTTACGGGGGGATGATCATCTGAGTAATACCCCCCGTCAACTCTATCTCTATGAGGAACTGGGCTGGGAGCCACCCCGTTGGTGCCATCTGCCGATGATACTGGGTGATGATGGCGAGCGACTGTCAAAACGCCACGGTGCCACTGATGTCGAAAGCTATCGCGAGCAGGGTTTTTTGCCGGAAGCTATAATTAACGCGCTTGTCCTGTTGGGCTGGTCTACACCGGACGGAGTCGAGGTGAAAAAAATTGGAGAATTAATAAATGATTTTACTCTGTCACGAATAAACCGTTCAGCTTCAAGATTTGACTATGACAAAGTTAAGTATTTCAACAGTCAGCATCTTAGATCTCTGCCGGCGGAAGAACTGGCCTCCCGTTTACAACCTTTTTTACCGGAAGAAATGCTGTCTGAGGATCTGGATAATCTTGAACAAATAATTGAAGTGTTCAGAGAACAGCTGGTGCTCCTGTCTGATTTTTCCGAACTGTACAGGGAATATTTTTCCAATCAATTTTCTCCTCAGAAATCCGCATTGGAGCTGGTTAATAACAATCCGCAAGGAGCAAAAATCATCCGTGAATTTTTAACAAATCTGGAAGGGATAGATGATTTTAATCTGACCAACATTACTGAGGCTATAAAAAATACTGCTCAGCAGGTCGACCAGAAGGGGGCAAAACTGTATAAACCGATGAGAGTTGCGGTAACCGGCCAGTTAGAAGGGCCAGAATTCCATACCCTGATGGTTCCCCTGGGGAAAAAACGCTGTCTCGACCGGATACAGACTGTCTTACAGGAGCTGGAGGACGACTGACGGCTAATAATTTAAGCTGAACAACAAAATTCCCGATAAATTAATCAGAACAAACAAAATCTATCTATATTTTATAACCTGTTTTCAGGAAGGATGAAGCTATCTTGGTTAACAAAGAACTAAAAATTGGTTTTGTAATTACCCGCCTTTCAGGAACGGACGGGGTCTCTTTAGAAACCAAAAAATGGGACAAAATTTTCCAGGATGCAGGCCATAAAACTTTTTATCTTGGTGGCGAGCTGGAGACTGATCCGGCAGAATCGATGGAGATAGAAGAGTTTCACTTTCAGCATCCGGAAATCAAACTTATCCATGATAACTGTTTTCAAAATGGAGACTCTCGTGATCCGGCAATTAACCGGAAAATTTTAAAACTTCAGAATCGATTGAAAAACCATATCCATAATTTCATAGAGAAATTTAACATTGATCTCCTCGTAGCTGAAAATGTACTGACTATTCCTATGAATATACCGCTGGGGCTGGGATTAACCCAGGTGCTTGCTGAACGAGCTGATCTACCATTGATCGCTCATCATCATGACTTTTATTGGGAAAGAAACCGCTTTCTCTGTAACTGTATCTGGGATTATCTTAATGCCGCCTTTCCTCCTACTTTCAAACAGGTGCAGCACGTTGTGATTAATTCCTCAGCAGGACACCAGCTAGCCCATCGCCAGGGATTATCCTCAACCCTGATTCCCAATGTATTAGATTTTAGCCAGGAACCTCCCACAGTTGAAGAGCTGGACGATTATGCCCGGGACGTTAGAGACAGCTTCGGTATAGGAGATGACGAATTGTTTGTCTTGCAACCCACAAGAATTGTCCCCCGTAAAAATATTGAAGAAGCCATTGAACTACTCAGTTATCTAGAATGTTCATGCAAGCTTCTGATCTCACATGCTTCGGGTGATGAAGGTTATGAATACGAACAACACCTGAAAAGATACGCCGAACATATGGAGGTAGAAACTCTATTTGAATCTGAAACGGTTGGTCCAGAGCGCGGCCAAACTTCCGACGGGCGAAAGATCTATGCTCTGGAAGATATCTACCCTCATGCCGATCTCGTAACCTATCCTTCGGATTATGAAGGGTTTGGTAATGCCTTTGTAGAAGCTGTTTATTTCAAAAAACCGATCGTTGTCAACAACTATTCAGTTTTCTCAACCGACATTAAGCCCAAGGGATTCAAAGTTATTGAGTTTGATGGATTTATTAAAAAAAATACCGTAGAAATGACAAAACAGGTTATTGAAAACCCGGGACTGGCACGTGATATGGTTGAAACTAATTTTTCCCTTGGCCGTAAATATTATTCACTCGACGGCCTTAAAGAGAAACTGCTAACATTACTTGATAGCATTTTCGGTTTTTAAAAAATACTTTCACTACCCACTGGCAGCAACTCTACTGATAAGTTCTACAATTAATCCATCCACTTATAACAGAACAGTTGTGTCCATATAATTGTGTAAAAGAGGTATTGAAAAAGCCACCGTCCTCCGGTAGATTTTTAGAGTGAGAAAAACATCAAATCTACCAAAAGGAGTGAGGACGATGGCTACTTATGAG
>PWOD01000178.1 GCA_003557545.1 bacterium
AGCTCGACCAGCGCCTGCTTCTGACCCTCCGACAGCCCCACTTTCTTTAAAAAACGACGCAGATCCGGTTGATTTTTTTGATGGATAAGTTTCCACAACTCAGCCCGATCCGGGGCCTCTAAAGAGAGACCTTCGAGTAATCCCTGATAGACCTCCACATTGCCAAGATCAACAACATAATTTTCCAGGTTACAACAGTCCAGAAGCTCAAACATTAAATTCAACAGACTGCGGTCGGCAGCCAGCTTATCCTCACCAAGAATCTCCGCACCAAACTGCTGAAACTCCCGAGATTCTCCGCGACGCAGTTCGAAATCTCTGAAATTCCGACAGGAGTAACAGTATCTTCCGGGAAGTTGCTCCGACTCCAGTCGACCGGAAAGAATTTTAGCGACCTGGGCGGTAGCATCCGGCCGGAGAGCAAGCCGCTCACCCTGTCCATCATAAAACTGATAGGTTCGACGGGCCAGCTCCCGACTGACTCCCCGGGTAATAGAATCGTAATAATCCAGGGTTGGCAGATCTAACTCCAGAAACTCATGGCGAGCAGCAGTATCAAACAACTGATTGACCAGCAGCCGTTTACGGCGGCTATCCTCCGGCAGGTAGGCCCGGACACCGGCCGGTAAAAGTGTTAGTTCACGTGAAATACTCATGTTTGATCACTTCCTCAAAATTTCGTCAATAACTTACTGATGACTGGCAGCCTAAGATTTTAGCTATCCAGTAGAGAACCGGCAACCTCTTGAGCTGTTTTAAGCATCGTTCCGGGGCGAGTTTTATAACCAAATTTAACTAAACTCAGCTCCAGGGCGGACAGTGCTGCTAACAGGTCAAAATAGTCAACATCCCCCAGATGACCGATCCGTAAAATTCGTTGTTGTAACTCTTCCTGTCCGTAAGGTATATAAAGTTTACAATTTTTATAGATATAATCATGAATTTTTTTAGCCGGCAACCGGTCGGGTAATTTTACCGCAGTTCCAACAACCGACGGCACGCTGGAAAATATTTCTAATCCTGCAGCCACCACCGCTGAGCGACAGATGGTGGCCAGATTTTCATACTGCCGGTAAACCTCGTGGGGACCACGGTGGAAAATTTCCTGTAAAGAGTTAAGCACTGCCCTTAACAAAGAAATTGGCGGTGTCCAGACCGTCTGCGAACCAGTTTCAAACCTATCCAAAGCTCGTGCCAGATCAAAATAAGGCACCGGACATTCAAGCCTTTTCAAAGCTTCGACAACCCGGGGACCGACAGCCAGAAAGGCCAACCCGGGCGGGGCCATCAGAGCTTTCTGGGAACCACCAACTACCAGATCGACCCCGGCTGTTTCCGGAGAGAACGGTTCGGCACCCAACCCACTAATAGCATCGACAACAACCAGCGGGCCCAATTCAGCAATCATCGGGGCTAATTTTTCAATTGGATGGCGGACCAGAGTGGAGGTTTCGACCATAGTTAAAAAGACAGCTTTAACATCTCGAGCGGACAGCAGATCTGAACGAAACTGCCGGGGATCGACTGCTTGCCCCCGCTCCACCCTGTGGACTATTATATTACAGCCAAAAGCCTCTAACAGCTCAACCCAGCGACGGCCAAACTTGCCACTGTCCACAACCAGCACAGTATCACCAGGCGAAACCGTATTAAGAACCGCCATCTGCATCCCTCCGGTACCGGTCGCCGCCACCGGTATAACCGGCCAGTCAGTTTCAAGTAACCGCTGCAGGTATGCAGAGAGCTCCCCGATAACCCGGGAAAACTCAGCTGTTCGATGGTATTCCAATGATCTGGCCTGTATCAGGCGGGTAGACTCAGGTTGAGGAGTGGGTCCGGGAGCAATAAATCGCTGTTTAAACCACATTACAACTCCCCCGCCGGAGAGATCAAATAGCAGCTTTCAGAACAACTAACAGGTCTGACTGAGTTCAACTCAGGCCGACTCTTTTTCCTCTTTTTCTCCCGGATAGACACAGATCGGTTTCTCTTTACCACGGATCGTATCAGCCGTTATAACACATTCCTGAATCTCATTATCATCCGGTATATCATACATAATATCCAGCATGGCGGTTTCCATGATAGATCGTAACGCCCGCGCACCGGTGTCACGCTTAATCGCCTCAGAAGCAACTTCTTCAAGAGCTTCGGGGGCAAACCGGAGTTTCACATCATCCATTTCGAAAAGAGTCTTATACTGATCTACCAGGGAATTTCTTGGATCCTTTAAAACTTTTATCAGATCATCCCGATCCAGTTTATCCAGCGTCGCAGTGACGGGAATTCGACCGGTCATTTCAGGAATGAAACCAAAATCCAATAGATCCTTGGGCTGAACATGCTGAAGAATCTTACTGCGTTCTTTAGCGTCAAGGCTGGTAACTTCCGAACCAAAACCCACAACATTGTTGTTCATTCTACGTTCGATGATCTTTTCCAGCCCAACAAAGGCACCGCCACAGATGAACAGTATATTAGAAGTATCAATCTGAATATATTCCTGGTGGGGATGTTTACGGCCGGCCTGGGGAGGCACATCGGCAACAGTTCCCTCAATAATCTTAAGTAATGCCTGCTGGACTCCCTCACCACTGACATCCCTGGTGATCGAAGGATTATCAGCTTTACGGGCGATCTTATCGATTTCATCGATATATATTATCCCCCGCTCAGCCTCCTGAAAATCAAAATCAGCCGCCTGAATCAGACGCAACAGGATATTTTCTACATCCTCTCCTACATATCCGGCTTCAGTCAAAGCAGTGCTGTCGACGATTGCAAACGGCACCTCAAGGATATCGGCCAGCGTCCGGGCCAGCAAGGTTTTCCCACAACCTGTTGGGCCGATCAGCAGAATATTACTTTTTTCCAATACAGTATCAGTATTAAGCTTCTTGGGCATCATAATCCGCTTGTAGTGGTTATAAACAGCAACCGAAATAACCTTCTTAGCCCGATCCTGACCGATCACATATGAATCAAGATAGTTATATATTTCGGCCGGCCGGGGAAGGGTAAACTCACGATCCTCAACCTCTTCAAGCAGATCCTCCGATACTATCTCATTACAGACCTCAATACATTCATCACAGATATAAACATTAGGGCCGGCGACAAGACGTTTAACTTCCTGCTGCTGTTTTCCACAAAATGAACACTGCAAATCCTTTTCTTCATCACCATAGCGAAACATAAAAACCCGCCTCTTTAGCTGAAATAATATTAAATAACCCAGAGCAAAAAACTGCTACCAGTGCAATGATTGATAGTAACAGTTTCAACCATAAGCAGTTAAAAAGCAACTTATGGTTAAAAAATCTAATCAAACAGAAAAATCATTGTTTGGTTCAGGTAGATAATAACAAAATAGAGCTGATTTTATTACCTCTACTCCGTTTCTAACTCCTCAACCTCTTTATGAGATTCCAGAACCTTATCGATCAGGCCATATTTGCAGGCCTCTTCAGAACTCATAAAATAATCCCTGTCGATATCTTTGTTAATCGTTTTTTTGGAGTTACCGGTGTGCAGCGCCAGCACCTCAACTATCTGTTTTTTTATCCGGAGCAATTCCTTGGTTCGAATCTCCACATCGGTTGCCTGTCCTTCGGCTCCTCCGAGCGGTTGATGGACCATGAATCTGGAGTTAGGCAGAGCAAACCGGTGACCATCGGTACCGGCAGCAACTAACACCGCCCCCATACTGGCGGCCTGACCGACACAGATGGTATTAACCACCGGTTTTACATACTGCATCGTATCGTAAATTGCCATACCCGATGTAACCTCACCACCCGGACTATTAACATAAAGATAGATATCCCGTTCCGGGTTATCAGCCTCCAGAAATAACAGCTGAGCGATAACTGCATTGGCGCGTTCCGATTCGATCGGACCGCTAACAAAAACGATTCTATCCTTTAATAGCCGGCTATAAATATCGTATGAACGTTCCCCTTTGGGAGTCTGTTCAACAACAAATGGAATTGTCATTACTCTGTCTCCTTTTTCTGATTGTCCTGGGTCTCCCCGGTTTCTGGCTCTTTCTCCTTAATTTCGGCCTGTTCAATCAAGTAATCAAGTACCTTCTCATCAAGTTTCCGTTTGCGAAGATTACTCATCAGCTCTTCATCTTTAAAATGCTCTTTAAACTTTTCAAGTGACATGCCAATATTAACCTGAGCAAGCCACTCTTCAAGATATTGTTCAAACTCCTCATCGGTCAATTCAATCTCTTCGGCCTCAATAATGGCCTGAAAGATAATCGTAAGTTTAATCCTTCGTTCCGCTTCCGGGGCCGCCTCTTCAACCAGTTCCTCACGGGTTTTATCATTCTTCTCAAGAAAACTTTCCAGTGATTGACCCTGTGATTCAAGTTTCTGGCCGAAATCATCAATCATCTGATCCTGTTCTCTTCGCTGCAATTTTTCAGGAATTTCACACTGAACATTTTCCAGCAACTGCTCATAAATCTGGTTGGTCAGCTCCTGATTACGATTACTTTCTGCAACCTCAAGTAGATTTTCTTCAACCTTTTCACGCAGATCCTCAAAACTCTCAAATCCACGTTCTTTAAGAAACTCCTCATCCTCCAGATCCGGGGTTTCTTTCTGAGATATCTCCTTTATTTCCACATCAAAAAAGACCTCTTTACCGGCCAGATTTGAATCAAGAAACTCTTCAGGAAAATGAGCTGATACCCGGCATTTTTCTCCAACATTAGCATCGATCAGTCCTTCGCCAATTTCTGCCATAATTCCGGAAGCTTCACCACCAACCTCCAGAGTGGCATCCTGTTGAGCGGTTCCTTCAACCGGATTGCCGATATTGTCATATCCCTGGAGATCAGCCCGCACAAAATCACCTTCACGAACCGGCCGGGTAATCTCAACCGGTTTAAGCACACTGGACTGAGTTCTGATCTTTTCCAGATGCTGCTCGACCTCTTCCTCGCCCACCGTCCAGTCACTGGAAACCAACTCGATCCCCAGATAATCCTCCGATTTTAGATCGACCTCCGGAAGCACCTCGACAACAGCTTTCAGATAGAACCCATCATCAAACTTAAAATCTTCTACCTGGGGATCGGCTATCGGCTGCAACTGCTTTTCCCGATAGACCTCCATTAAGGCCCGGGGCATAAGTTTTTCTGCCAGCTGCTGTTTAACCTGCAAGCCATATTTGTTGTTGATTATTCCAGCCGGAACCCGACCTTTTCTAAAACCGGGCTCTTCAACTTTTTGCTGGAGCTCATTGACCACCTGTTTTTTAGTAGACTCCACGACCTCCTGCGGAACAGTTACCTCCAACCGCACCTGGCTTTCCTCCAGATCTTCCACTTTCATCTCCCAATTTTTTGCTGTCACGACATCTTCCTCCTCATTACTCAGTAGATTATTTAACCAGTTATCATGCCGGGCAACCAGCCAGCTCAGAGTTACCCACAATGCGAGGGGCGGGAGTCGAACCCGCACGCCATAAAGGCACAGGATCCTAAATCCTGCGCGTCTGCCAGTTCCGCCACCCTCGCATACCAACTTTAGGTTGTTAAATTTATTACCATTTCTGCGGGCGCCAGCTACCTGGACGCCAGTTAAATCAACCCGATTCTATCCAGTGGCTGACTATCACCTCAATTCACTCAGATAGTTACAGGGAGGAATAGCTTACAGCCCAACCAACAATCATCACCCGTTTGAGGCAGTTTCCCCGATAACGCTGGATAAGTATATATTTTTTATCTCAAAATGCAATTGGTTTGACTACGTAAAATCTGAGCGGGAGAAACTGATCAGTCCATCGACTACTGTTCATCCAGCGTAAGAATTGACAGGAAAGCTTCCTGGGGGACATCCACATCACCCATCGATTTCATCCGTTTTTTACCTGCTTTCTGTTCCTCCAGCAGCTTTCTTTTTCGGGTGATATCTCCTCCATAACATTTTGCTGTGACATCTTTACGCTGGGCCGGTTTTGTTTCACGGGCGATCACATTGCTTCCAATCGCCGCCTGGATCGGCACCTCAAACTGATGCCGGGGCAGAATTTTTTTTAGTTTTTTAACCATTTTCCGGCCCATTCGATAGGCTTTATCTCGATGAACTATGAAAGCCAGTGGTTCCACAGAGCTCTTATTCAATTTGATCTGTAACTTAACCAGATCAGCCGGACGGTATTCAATAAACTGATAATCCATTGAACCATACCCCCGGGTGACTGATTTTAAAGCATCAAAAAAATCAACGACAATCTCAGCCAGTGGTATTTCATATTCAAGTCTAACCATGGTTTCATCGAGATATTCCATAGTGACAAATTCCCCCCGGCGAGTCTGACAGAGTTTCATAAGGTTACCCAGGTGTTCATCCGGAGTGTAGCAGTTTAGCTGGACCACGGGCTCAAGGATCTCTTCATAGTCATTCGGATCGGGCAGTTCGCCGACATAGGAAACATCCTTAATCTCTCCGCTGTTGAGTTTAATTTTATAAAGAACATTCGGCGAGGTGACCAGCAGATCGATATTGAACTCACGTTCCAATCGTTCCCGGATTATCTCCATATGTAACAATCCCAGAAAGCCACATTTAAAACCAAAGCCCAGAGAGTTAGATACAGAGGGTTCAAACTCAAAGGAAGCATCGTTTAAAGCAAGTTTCTGCAGACTGTCCCGCATCTCCTCGTAATACTCCCCTTCCATCGGGTAAAAACCACAAAAGACCATCGGTTTGACCTCTTTATAGCCGGGAAATTTTTCTGCTTCCGGCAGGGGATCAGCGGCCCCGGTGACAGTATCACCGATCTTTATCTGCTCCAGGGTCTTAACCCCGGCCAGAAAATAACCGACCTCGCCGGCTTCCAGTCGATCCACCTCTTCCATTGTCGGGTTGAAAACCCCCACCTCGGTAACCTTGTACTGCTCCCCTGATTGTAAAAAGACGACCTCATCACCGGCTTCAATAGCCCCCTGAAAAAGTCTCAGGTAGATAACCGCACCTTCATAGGAGTTATAGTGAGAATCAAAAACCAGCGCCTTCAACTGATCTGAACCGGTATCCTCCGGAGGTGGAATCTGATCAATAATCTTTTCCAGTAGTTCCTCCACTCCCACCCCGGTTTTAGCACTTACGCCTACCATCTCGTCCTCTTCAAACCCCCGATCTAACAGCTGAATCTTAGTCCGATCGATCTGGGCACTGCTGAGATCAATTTTATTAATTACCGGAATTATTTTCAGACCAACTTTTCGCGCCTGATAAAGATTCAACAGAGTCTGTGCCTGAACACCCTGAGCCGCATCAACCAGCAGCAAGGCTCCTTCACAGGCGGCCAGTGAGCGACTAACTTCATAGGTAAAATCAACATGTCCGGGAGTATCAATCAGGTTGAACTGGTATTTTTCTCCCGCTTTCGATTGATATTCCATGCGGACAGCCTGAGCTTTAATGGTTATACCCCGCTCCCGCTCAAGATCCATACTATCGAGCATCTGCTCCTTAAACTCACGGCTGGAGATCGCTCCTGTATGTTCAAGAAACCTATCGGCCAGCGTCGATTTACCATGGTCAATATGGGCTATAATACAAAAGTTTCTGGTATGAGACAGTTTTTTCACCCGATTAAAAACCTCCACTACAAACAGAATCTAACCAACTTTATACAACTCCCGGCAGAGGGAGACAGCCTGCCCTATAAAAATAACCGGGAAAACTATAGAGGATGTTAACAACGCAGGTCAACTGCTAATTGCGCCGGACAAACAACTGCTTAATCAGTTTGGCCGGACAGATTTCCACCTCTGCTGTGCTTAATATTTTAACAGCTAGATCAGTCAAACAAAACTCCACTATGAGATTTTTTAGTAAAATATTATCCAGCTGACCGGTATCACCGATTATTTAACCGGTATAGCCGACAATTCAGAATTTTTTTCGCTGTTTTCTCAATTTAATAAACTTATTTTGTAAATTCTTCTATTCTTTGCTAAAATTCCTCAACATCCAAACTCAGATAAGCTGGTTGCAATATTTTAAATCAAGCTATTTTCAGCACTATTGAGTATCAGATGAATTTTACGCCGGAGGTTAAAAAAATGTGCACTTCAGAGCGAGCCCGATCTATACAACCCTCTCCCACCCTGGGAATTTCAGCCAAGGCCGGACAGATGCGGGACGAGGGAATAAATATTATCGATTTCGGCGCCGGCGAGCCCGACTTCAATACTCCCGATTCGGTTAAAGCAGCAGGAATCAAAGCGATTGAAGATAACTTTACCGGATACACTCCGGCCTCCGGAACGGCGGAATTAAAAACAGCAGTCAAAGCTAAATTATATCGTGATGAACAGTTAAATTATGATCTTTCGGAGATTACAGTTGGCTGTGGAGCAAAACATGTACTGTTTAACCTGATGGCCACTCTGCTCAACCCCGGGGACGAAATTCTTGTTCCCGTACCGTACTGGGTTTCATATCCTGAACAAATCAGATTTTTCGGTGGTAAAATGCGAACGGTTGACACAACCGATAATGATTTTATGCCCACAGCTGAAAATCTGGCCGCACGGTTAACCCCAAACTGTAAAATATTGCTGTTAAACTCCCCCGCCAACCCCACTGGAGTCGTTTATTCCCAACAGCTACTGGAAGAGCTGGGCCAGTTCTGTCTGGAAAACAACCTGCTAATTATCAGTGATGAAATCTACGAAAAACTCACCTATGAGGGGAAACATCTCTCGCCGGCTCAGATTTCTGATGAGATTAAAAAAATAACAGTAATCGTCAATGGAGTTAGCAAAGCCTACTCTATGACCGGCTGGCGGATTGGCTATGCTGCCGGCCCCCGAACAATAATCAGCAAAATCAACAGCCTGATGAGCCACTCAACTTCCAACCCCTGTTCAATCAGTCAGAAAGCCGCAACCCGTGCACTGCAGCTGGAGGATGAGGAGATCAGGCCGATCATCAGCGAATTCAACGAACGGCGACAACTGATCGTGGAGGGATTGAACAGAATACCTGGAGTCAGCTGTGAAAGTCCAGGTGGAGCCTTTTATGCCTTTCCCAACTGCCAGCAGCTAATCGATCAGGTTAGCTCGATTAACTCCGACATGGAGCTGGCTGAAAAACTGCTCGAAGATACCCACGTGGCAGTGGTTCCCGGATCAGCCTTTGGAACCCCCGGCTATCTACGGCTATCTTATGCAACTGATCGACAAACCATCAGCGACGGTCTGGAAAAGATTTCAGAATGGGCCCGGCAAAAGCTCGACTGACCGGTTATTTCAGAATAAATTAGATCCAACCTCAAAACTGCCATTTCACTGCTATCAACCATCCAGATAAAGTTTAGGCAATCTCAATATCGAAGAAAAATTTGAAATTAATAAAGATTTTCTTAAAGATTTTTTTTGAGGATTCGATACTTATTTATGTAAGAGGCGAACAAATAAATAACGACAGCAACAAGGGAACAGCAAGAATGTTAAGCAGTTAGCTTCACCTGAGATAACTGTAAAGATATATATTCCCTTCCCATTCACATTTTTGTAGCACCAGGTAAGTAGGTAAGGCCCGGCAGACGCAGTCCCATAATGCACCCCGTCCGGGCCTTCCCTGCTTATTCTTTACAAAAATTCCCAAATATAACTAAAAGAACAAAACATCCAACCAGGCAAGCAGGTAAACTTCAAGGGTGGCCGACCGGATTCGAACCGGCGACAACTCGGACCACAACCGAGTGCTCTGCCTGCTGAGCTACGGCCACCATTCTAATAATCGGGCAGCCCGGATTCGAACCGGGGATCTCCTGCTCCCAAAGCAGGCGCGTTAAGCCAAACTACGCCACTGCCCGGGCAGTTGGCCCTGTTTTGTATCAGCTAGAATTATATACTAAAAGCCCCCCTGATAACAACAATAATTTCTGCTATTTTCAAAAAAATACGCCCGGCAGGATTCGAACCTGCGACAAGCGGCTTAGAAGGCCGCTGCTCTGTCCTGGCTGAGCTACGGGCGCGTCAAATAGTTTTTTTCACGAGTAGAAATTCTATCGAAAACCGACCTTTTTTTACAGCAAAAAATTTGTTGATCGCTTTTTTTGCTGCTGGCCTATGATCATTCCCGGCTCGATTGGTCAGAAACTACCGGAGGAAACTAAAAACCCTGTTCCCAGAAATGTTGCGAACCGGGCCGACCTCTCCCGTAACCCAGTAATCGGTTCAAAGCATCGGCGCCAGTATCAATAAAAATCTTCTTTTGCCAGTCCTCCCAGTCCCGGTACATTCCATGCCGTGCTTTAAACCCCTGCTCAATCCGATCCAGCTCTGGCTGGTCCACGGAAAAGCCAGTAAATCCCAGGAGTTTTTTTGCAGAAGTTTGAAAATCTCTCGTAAACTGCTCATATTTAATCCTGATTATCCGCTCTTTAAAACTGTTTAAAAGAGCCAGTTGACCCTGTGTGAAATCAATAAACCGGAGAACAGCTCCAACAAATCTTTCCTTTTTTTCAGTTCCCAGAAAATCAAACTTAGTCTGTGGCCAGTGATCGGGATCGGGATTATAAAAGGATTCCACCTGGTCACGGCCATCCCTGGTAGTCCAGACAAATCGCGATTTGGGAAAAACTTTCATAAGTGCCGGAACAATATTAAAATCAAACAAAAACTTGAAAACAAACCTCCGATGTATTGCCAGGGTTAACCGGTCTAACGGCAGACTGTTAAAGCCCAATCGCTTCATCAACTCCGGGCGGGGATTTTCATTGCTGGATCCACAATTTATTTTATCCTCCGTTTCAGAAACTGAAGAGCACTGGATAAACTCCCAGGGTTCCTTGTAAGCCGGTTGCTGGAAGGCTCCAAAGAAATAGCTGGTTAACCAGGAAGAACCGGTCCTGGGAAGTCCATAGATCCAGATTGGATATGATCGTCGGGCCAGCCGTTTCAATTGATCGGCAAACTCCCTCTCATCCGCTGCCTTCTAAAGCGACTCCAGGCGACTCGGATCGGCATTCTTTAAAAATCTTTCCGGATAAAGGTTTAGCAGTTCTTTCCCATTCATAACTATCATTCCGATCTTGAAAATTAATAAAACTTATCGTCCTATAAACCAACGGTGAACTCCTACTGTTTTGCTGTGGTTTCAGTTAAAAAATCCCTGATCCGGCCCGCATAAATCTGTTCACCGGCAAACCAGGGAAGATTATTATGACCGGCCCCTTCGACAAACCAGCGTTGTTTGGGTTGATCGCTCTTCTGATACAGCAGACGGCCAAGTGCTGGTGGAACAACCCGATCAGCCGTGCCATGAATTATCAACTTATCAATACCCGCGCCCGATTTTTCAGCCCGGGCAAGATTTTCCAGACTATTAAAATTCACCCGTAAAAGTTTTTCAATTCCCGGAACCGGTAAAACTACTCGAGCCATTGCTGCAGCGTTGGGAAAACCACTTTCAAGAATAATTCCAGCTGGACGATGGTAAGCTGCAGCGTGGGTTGCCATGACCGAACCCAGTGAGCGACCATGATAGAATAAGGGACCTTCTGTCTGTTTTTTTAAAAAATTAACCGCTGCTTCAACATCCCTGTACAGCCCCTGTTCAGAAGGTTTTCCCTCTGAAAGACCATATCCCCGATAATCAAAAATCAAAGCCGTCCAACCCGGCGGAGGAACCAGTTCTAACCACCAGATTCTACCGGTAAGATTTCCCGCATTTCCCGGGAAGAGCAATAACGCCGGAGAATCGGACCGACCCGGTTTTAAAACTCCAGTTAAGGTTATATCGTCCTCTGCTGTAAACTCTACCGGTCGATAGCTGGCTCCAACTGTGTCCAACCAGTCAGCACTTTAAGGCCGTGGATGGTAGATCCCCCAGCTCTCCTGGATTCTGATATAAGCCCAGAGAAGCACCAGCAGAGCTACCAGCACAAAGATCAGGTAACCGACATATAAAGATGGAAACTTCATTAACCGTGAACCCTCTCCATAAAACTAATTTTACCCCACGACTAACCTCCTATAACTCCAACCAGCTGGCGGTCTGATCGACTATCCCCACGATATCCTGACGTTCAACAGGCCGAAAGTTATTACCGGCACGATCCGGCGTATACATCTCATCAACCAGTTCAAACAGCAGCTCCCGATCGTGAAGATAGTTCTTCACCAGCCGCTCAACTTCCAGAGTTTCCAACAACGTCTTCAGGGCTTCAGTAAAATTATCCGGCCCCATAAACCCGATTCGAGCGGCGATCTGGGCAAAGCTGGCCGGATCCGCCTGGCAATTAAACTCCCAGATAGCCGGAACTGTAATACTGCAGGCCAGTCCGTGGGGAATTCCCAGATGAGCGGTCAAAGGATAAGATATTGAATGGGCCAGGGCAGTCTTAGTCTGACTTATCGCCAGACCTGACAGCAGACTGGCCGTAACCAGCGCAGTGCGATATTCAAGCTCGTCGGGAGCCTGTAGAGCTTTCTGCAGATTGTCCAGCACCAACCGCACTGTTTCGGCGGCAAGCAGATCTGTTACCGCGCTCCGGTTATGGTTCCAGAGAGCCTCCAGACCCTGGCTCAGGGCATCCAATGCTGTAGAGATTGAAACCTCATCAGGCAGAGTCAATGTCAGCTGCGGATCAACTATGGCTCGCCGGGGAAATAGCTGTGGCCCCGACAGAGAATATTTTTGTTTTTCCTCCCCATCCCAGAGGGTAGCGAAGGGAGTAACCTCACCCCCGGTTCCATGGGTTGTCGGAACTGTTGTAAGATCGAGTGGCCGACTACCTGATAATAACTCTGCTGATTGAATAACAGCTTTCAGTCCGGTGTTGGGAAAATCGTCAGTCAGCAGAACCGATAAAGTTTTTGCCGAATCGATAGCACTGCCACCCCCAAGCCCGATAATCGAATCAAACTGCCCTTCTGACAGACTGTGAGCGGCCGCTTCCAGATCAGCAATCTGTGGGTTGGGCGTCACATTATCATAGACCGCGGCCAGCCGCCGGCCCAACAAATTTCTGACTCTATCAGTTAAACCGCGCCGGGTGCTCCCCCGGGTGGTGACCAGCAAAATCTTTTCGCCGGGAACCAGCCTGTCCAGTTGCTTCAGACCGGCAGCTTTAAACAGTATTTCTACCGGATTAACATATTGCCAGCTATGCTCCATCCTAAAACTTCCCTTTCAATCAAACCCTAAACTTACTCAGCTCGCAAAATCTTCTCTGGCAGCTGCCAGATCAACCTCATCATCAATCTCTCTCCAGGGTCTGCCTCCCGTCTGTAATAGTTGGAACTCAGCCCCCTGCTCAGCCAGCCGGTTAAAGGCGGCGGTATCATAAGCATTAAACTGCCCGTCAAGCAGCAACTCTCGAGCCATCTCTGTAAAACTTTCCAATCCATTCTGAGAAAAGAAACTCAGCCCAGTCCACTCACCATCCGCTTCAGCAAGGGGTATTTCCTTACTTGATTGTTGAAATTTTCCATCTGAAAGCTGAATTTTCATTGCCTCCTGATGAATACTATCTGGATCATAAATCAGGCTTAGATCGGCCTGTGAACGCTGCTCCACTGCCGTCCTGAGAATTTCTGGATGATAGATAAGATCACTATGGGAATAAAGCAGTTCTCCCCGTCCAAGATGAGGAATTGCCATCCACAACGAGGCCATATTATTGGTACTGGCATAAAAAGGATTGTAGATATATTCAACCTGCTTGCCCAGGTAATCAACCAGCTTATCCGATTGAAAACCGACCACCAGGTAGATTTTTTCAACTCCATTTTCCCGAAACAGACGGAGGGCCCGATCAATCAACCTCTCACCGTCAATTTTCAACATACATTTAGGCAACTCAATTGTTCGCGGATAAAGCCGCGAAGAGCGTCCGGCTGCAACAATCAAACCATTCATCACAACTACTCCTTTAAATCAGTCTCTAAAGATCAGATACCTCAGGTTAAGTTTGTCCCGATCGCCGCGGCTAACCGCCGGAAGTTTTCTTCCGGGGTAAAAGGCGGGCGGGGAAGTTCAGATGGAGAACCGGGCTTAATTTTCAGCCGTATGAACTGTGGTCCTTTCCTGGTAAAGGCCTCCTGTAAAGAACGGCTGTATTCGGCGGCGGTGCGGGCCCGATAAACCCGCCGGTAATTACAGGCGGCAGCCACACCGGCAAAACTAACCGCCGGGGAAGCGGTCGCCTGCCCGCCGGTTGAATCATGACACTCATTATCAAGTAAGATATGTAAAAGATTCTTCGGTTGATAAAGACCAACTGTTGCCAGATTACCCAGTTTCATGAGGGCTGAACCGTCACCATCCAGGACAACAACCGGCAAGTCAGGTCGATTTAACGACAGCCCACATCCAATCGCCGAGGCAGTCCCCAGCCCCCCTACTACGTAAAGATTTTTTTCCCTATCATCTACCGCATAAAGCTCCCGCCCGGTTTTACCGGTCGAACCGATGACAACGGTCTCCTCCTGCAGCTGCTCAACCAGCAGTTCTATTGCCCGCGTCCGGCTAAGCTCAGGTTGCCGATGATTATTTGCCGGCGGCCCGTGACCGAGGAAATTATCGGCCGGGTCTGCAGCTGTCACGCTCAACTCATACGGAGCCACCAGCCCCCGGGGCATCAGGATAGCATAAGGCCGCTGCTGACTGGCGAACCACCGGTCAGCGTCGGCCAGCAGTTCCTCCAACTGTGACAAACTGTCCGGCATTCGTGACCAGGGTATATCCAATTTTTCCAACAGACCGGGGGTTATTTTGCCCATAAACTGATGCTGCGCTGCGTCTGTCGTGCCCGGCTCCCCTCGCCAGGTCACCACCATCAGACTGGGCACTTTAAAAGGATAATTTAACGACGTGAGTGGATTGACCATATTTCCAAGTCCAGAATTCTGACAGAGCAGTAAATTTTTGACCCCGGCCAGACTGGCTCCAAAGTTCAACCCGACCGCTTCCCCTTCACTGCTGGCAGCCAGATACCGTAACCGTTTTTCCTCAATAATCCGGTTTATCAGAGGAGTTAAAATCGAACAGGGAACACCACTTGCCTGACGATAACCACTTTCGAGAAAAAGTTCGACAACCGCTTCTGCATCCAACATTTTAAAAGTCCTGGGCCCGGCTCAGGTCTTCCAGATCATCAACGTCAACCCAGTGGCCGGTAATATACAGGATACTAACATCATTCCCCGCTTCAACCAGCCGGTTGATCAGCTGTTTGAACCTTAACTTTCTAAACTCCTGACTATTCTTCTGTAACTCCTCCAGTATACGAACAATCTCCCGGGTTCCCCGGGCCGAGCTCTTCATCAATCCGATCCACTCACCATCCGCTTCCTCAACCGGCATGGTGGGATCCATCCTGCACAATTTTACCGGCTCTTCTGTATAATTAAGGCTATAGGAACGGGAAGCTTTAACCAGATCACGGTAATCATCACGAGGTTTTGTCTCTCGAAAGGCCGCGTCGACGACCAGCACTATATCCCCCTCCTCCAGAAGCAGATTATTTAAAATATACTGCCGGAAAATAATATCTCCATAGCTAATCACCATGGGGCCCTTTAGAAATTCCCGGGCAGCAGCCAGCGAGACAAGTTCACCCGCCCCCTCATAATCCTCCGTATCGATAAACTGCATACCGGACGCCTTGATCTGCTGCTTTTTATATCCGCGGACAGTTATCTGATCAGTAATTTTAAATTTTTTGAACTGCTCCTGCAGTTTATGCAGCAGCGGTTTACCTCCCACCTCAATCATTGTTTTAGGCCGATCAGTAGTTAAAGTTTCAAGCTCTTCCCCCCGGGTTGCGGCTAAAAACAGGGCACGATAACCACTGTTCTGTTCGGGTAAATATCTCTCTTCGGCCGTTAACAGCTCTTCAGCCTGCTGCAGTCGAAATATCTCTTTCACAGGGACAATATCATCTTCCGCCTTAACCGGTGTTTTTTCATTATAAATATCCGCCGTAACCTCCTGCATAGCCCGAATTGAAGCGCGAAGATTATGGTTGGCCCAGATAACCAGACTGATACCGGCCTTTCGATAAAATTCAACCGGCGTACTGTAATAGGTGGTGGGTACAATCACCAGTGGAAGATCACGCTGCCAATTTTCGGCAAAAGACAGCACATCTTCCGGACGTGATTTTTTGCTGTGAACAAGAATCGCATCAGCTCCGGCATCAGCGTAAAGATTTGCCCGTTTAAGCGCCTCCTCCAATCCCCAACCCGCGATAAACGCCTCAATTCTTGCAACCACACAAAATTCCGCGCTCTGTTGAGCATCTTTTCCTGCTGCGATTTTTCCGGCAAATTCATGCGGATCGGCCAGCGGCTGTTTTTCACTCTGGATGAAAGAATTGGTTTTGGGGAACTCCTTATCTTCAATACAGACCCCGGCCACCCCGCGCTGTTCCAGTTTTGTTACCAGACGCCGCATGTTGTTGAAATTACCGAACCCGGTATCACCATCCAGCAGAATCGGCAGGTCAGAAGAATCAGCCATAAATTCAACCTGGTTAAGCACCTGCGTCCAGGAAAGCTCATTGTTATCCCGCACCCCATGAGCCGCCGAAATAGTTAATCCACTGGCCCAGATGCCATCGAACTGACTTTCAGAAACAATCCGAGCGCTAATACCATTGTGAGCCTCCATTAAAAAATTCAACTCATCATTATAAAGTAACTGCCTGAGATTTTTACTCTGATCCATTAAATTACTCCTCACTGGCTATTTTTTGGTACAATCAAACTTAAAGAACGATCAGCCTGCTGGCGGAGTTTAATTATATGTAATATACTGTCAGCCTCAAAGAAGTTTGTCTGATCCTGACAATGGGCTGGCTGCTTGACAGTGGCCGCTGATTAATAAACAGTTACTATTCTATCAGAATAAATTGGAGGTCAGCTTTACAGCCACAGGTTTACTGATCAACCGCCAAACGGCTAAATAACTATGGATTTCACTAACTACAGAGCGGTCCAAAACCGAAAACTTCCCCCCCTGTTTAAATTTCTAATCAAACCGGTAGAGCTGCTGCTACTGCCTGTAGTTGTTCGTCTTCCCCTGCAGCCAAATCTCTGGACTCTATTATCGCTGGCCGCCAACCTGCTGGCCGTCATCTGGATATATCTTCACCTGCCCTGGGGCTGGATTCCACTGTGGCTCTATCTATCCCTGCTTTTCGATGGATTTGACGGTGCGGTCGCTCGCTGGCGCAATCAGACAAGCCTGGTGGGGGCCTGCGCCGACACACTGACCGATATTTTTGGTTCCTCACTGCTGATCGCCGCCGCGGGAGCCTACTGGCTGAGCACAACTACCGATCCAGCCCGGGCAGGCCGGTTAATTGTCGGGGTCATTTTCCTTGAAATTCTCTACCAGACGACCCTCGTATGTCGAGCTATATCGGGGAACCTGCTGAAACAACAGATATCTCTCCCCGCCTGGAATCAATGGTTAGAAGACCGTAATATACTGCCCTTCTACTTTATCGACTCCCTGTTCCTGATTATCGCTGTTGGTCCCCTGCTATTTTCCTTTCAAACAGTTTTTTCTCTTTTACTGCTCTACCAGGCAATCTCTCTAATCTATCTGCTACTAATACTGTTTCGAGCAGCCCTCCAACACCCACGGGGAGCAACAATTATCCGGGGAATAATAACTAAACTGCTGCTCCGGGCCGGCTTTTTTATGATTTTCATCCATGCTGTCCCACCGCTTTTTCTCGCACCCTTAAGAGCAACCCGATTCCCCTGGCTAATTACTGGCTGGCTGGAATACTGGATCTTCTACTGCAGCATAATCATCCTGCTAAAACAGGGCCGAATTATTCCCCGACAAGAACCGCAGCGCAGCAGCTTTCTGGCTGAATTAACCCAAAAAAATATGCAGTTTTTTCAACAATGGTACCCCTGAACAACAGCGTCGAAAAACAGGATATACTGCTCAGCCTTGGCTGGTTCCGCTCCGGCACAACCTATCTTTTCAACTGTCTGAAAAACTCGCTTCCCGACTGGGAACATTTCTATGAACCGTTCAATCCGGGAATTGGTCGATTTGTCGAACAATACCAGCAGCTCCAGCAAAACCACCCCGGCAAAACAGTTCGTTTAAAGATCAAACCGGGCCAGGAGGATTTTCTTTTCCATCCCTATTTTATCCGCCAGAGATTTGTCAACCGGCGCTTCTCTGAAAAATTTGGTTTAAAAAACTTCCTGCTATCCAGCCAGTCCCGACAGCCCGATATGGAACGCTATCTGCGGGGCTTAACACGCAGTCCACATCCAATCCATTTGCAGCTTAACCGGGGGCTGGGACGGCTTCCCTGGTTATCCCGTATATTTCCCCGGGCACGGCTGATAGTCATTCTCCGCAACCCCTGCGCCGTCTGGGCATCGATGCAGGGCTATCCGGAAGATCTCCTGGACCCCCGGCTCGATCCGGGAAAATTTCAGCTTAACAGATTACTTTCCGAACTGGTTGAATACCAACACGGACAGGGAGAGACCGAGCTTAATTTAAAAAAAATCTCATTTCTTTCGCCATTTCAACGATTTTTATTGGCCTGGGGACATCTCCATAAAATCGCCGATCAGTGCAGACCAAAATTTAAAAAAATCTGCTGGATTAAATATGAAGAGCTGGTTACTGACCAGGCTGAAACAGTTCGGCGGCTCGGCAAAAAACTCGCTTTAAAACTCCACTATGACCAAGCTATTACTGCTCAACAAAAACCTCTGGAGCGCTGGAAAGGACTGACCAACTCCGAGCTGCTCCAGACCCTTCTAAACTCCCTTCCTGACGATCATGTCAGCCTGCCTTATCTCCAAAAATTCAACTACTTAACCGACTGAACTACCGGCCTCCACCGGCTGAGCAAAGGGAAACTCCTGACAATCGAAGCTATTGGGAAAACGCTGATTAAGCCGGCGATCCAGTTTTTGGGCCAGCACAGCAGTTGTGGGTGAAATAGAACTTAACAGATTTTCCGACTCCGAATAATCCTGCCGCCAGTTGTACAGCTCACGCTCTGGTGGATCGGTTTCTAACATCTGCCGAACAAAAGCTACTCGCCGCGCCAGAGAATCGTTTTTCAAAAATTTGTTAACCACCGGCTGCAGCTGCTCTAACCTGTAAGTTTCACCACGTATTTTATAAAAAACTCGCCAGATAAACTGGTCAACTGGCGCCGCTAGATCATTTTCATCCAGAGCCGGCAGTTGCCGGTAATATTTATAACCCCGTGAACTAATTATCGCATTCCAGTTAACCAGACAAAACCGGGGGAACTCATCCCGTAGATCACTTATGGTGGAGCTTTCCGTATAAACATAATACTCCGCCGGTGGCGGATGACGCAGATCATTTCCAGAAAAAGCTGGTGGATCAGACAGATCAAACAGACCACTCAGGGTGGGGGCAATATCTACGCTGGAAGAGATTTTCCATCTATCCAGATCAGACTGTTCTAGAGAACTGTTTAACCAGATCGACGGGACATGGACTAGATCCTCAACCGGCTTACCGGCGTGGTAGAAGGTAGGAATTCGACTTCCCTCCCGGCGGCGAAGGGTCTGGCCGTGGTCAGATGTAATCACCGTGACAGTATTTTTACCTATTTCGTCGGTCAGCAAAAAACGACGCAGCTCCGCCAGTTGATAGCTATCATAATGGTTTATCCCCTCAATATACATGGTGACTAATAGTTTAAACAGCCTGACCGGTTCGATACGTTCCAGCCAGTCAGGTGTTTTGACCTGGAGCTCCCGATGAAATTTCCAGACCGGGTAGTAGCGGTTGGACTCCCAGCTGATTCCCGGCATCTGACAGACCCCCTGGGCATCATCACGTCCCCAGGAATAATCAAGCTCACACAACCGGGCCAGACGATTGGCCCAGGCGATAGCCCGATCATGATAATCTGCTGTTGGAGGAAAATTTGACATCATGTAGGTTCCGTGGGTATCGTCGGTATGCATCAGGACAAAAACCGGTTTCCCCTGATGATTAAGCCGTTTAATCCGCTCAATCAAATTTTTCAACGGTCCCTGACCACACTCATCAAATCGACTATCCGCCTGCAACACAGGCTTAAGCTTAGGAAAATCTGTCCAAAAGACAGTACGATATCCGGCCCGCTTAAACAGTTTTTCAAGACCAACTGTCGAGGGATCCATCGGTCGGCCATTAGCCGAGGCAAAAGCTCCATGTTCCCGGGGATAGAGACCGGTTAAAATAGTCGCCAGAGAGGCCGCAGTTCCCGGCCATGGTGAAATCATTCGGCGGGTCATTACACCAGCTTTTTTGAGACGATCAAGCTGAGATGTCTGAATTTTCTGCTGCAAACCCAGCTCAGATAATAGTCCCCGGTCAAACTGCCGGTCAACAGCGTCATAACGCAATGAATCCAGTACACAGATCAAACAGTTTTTCATTCTTTCACTCCTGATGGTGATAGTCATATCATCGACCGGATCACCCCCGAAGTAAAGCCGCAAGAGATCGACAGCTGGATTAAAATATTTGGTTTAGAAGAAAAGATTATCCATCCGGACGGTGGGTAAAATCAGATTACCGAATCATACCAGCCATTACATTTTTCACAGCTGTTAAACGAACTGTTTGATTCCAACTGCTTTTTTAAAAACTCCTGGTGACTGTCGGACAACCAGCAATCAGCCAGGGAATCAGCGCCGGTCAACCGACCCAGACAGATCTGTTCAGAACCGGTGGGTGCGACGACACAGGGATAGACATCCCCGCCCGGCCCCAGGTAGAGAGCCTCCCTCAAACGCCGGCAGGGAAACCGTTTGTAAGGGCTGTAATTCGAACTATCTTTACCCAGAGTATTCGCCATTTTTTCACGGATGACCGGACTCCAGGTCAACTTTCCGGTTCCCTTATAAAAAATTTCACACACCTTCTGGTAATCAATACCAGCCGGACTGTCAAACCGCTTTTCAAGATCAGCCCAGCTAACCCAACCCTCAGTAAGATCCCGGTAAGCCTCAAGGTCCTGCTCCTCTGGCAACTGAAAAACTGCGGACAGTAACGGGTCGACTGGATAATCAGGAACTGCCCGTTGACGCCATCTACGGGCAAGAGCACGATGGAATAGTTTATAGGCAACCTGGCGCTCCTCAAAACTAACGGAACTTTCAGGAAACCCCTTCAGATAGAGAAAAATTTCATCCACCAGGCTGCTAAGCTTGCGGGCCCGACTGGCCGTTAGGTTCACCCCGCCAGTATGCAAACCAATCTTAAGCGGCAGATCCTCGAGCAGCTCCAGAACCCTTTCCAGCTCTCGACAGGCCAGAGGGTCGAAAAAACAACCGAGCTGGAGATAACGCTGAAACAGGGGATCCGGACGGGCTTCAGACAATCTCTGCAAATTTTCAACCAGGAGTTCAACCTGCAGTTTGTCCTCTCCACCCTGATAAAACTCCGCACCGGCCAGTGGCACCGACGACGGCAGGTCAAGCTGCAGGGCCAGCGGTGCGGATGGATGTTCCGCTAACCGGCGGCTGTTGAGATTAACCAGCCGGGAAAAATCAGGCTGCTTGTCGGCACCCATTTGGTTCCAGTGATCGGCGGTTTTGCGGGTGGTTAGATAAGGTCTGAAAACCCCCGGGCGATGATGTGAAAATAGATCGTCACCCCACTCCAATCGATCTGTCTTAAGCTCTAACTGACGCTCCATCGGAGCTACTAACCGTGACGGATAAAGCCAGGGGGGGATCTCGGGATTGATCAGAGAATCCGGTGAAAAATCGGTCTTTTGTCTAACCGGATCCTGATAATTACTACCGAATTTTTCCAGCCCCTGCCCCAGAGCTCTGGCCCGGCTTACCAGGGGCAGACAGTGGGCAAAGTTGACTGAAAACTTTACCAGATCAAGCTGCTCGTCAACTAACTTTTCAACCGCCAGCTGGAGCAGCTCACATTCCGCCAGAATAAGATATGGGGAATGAAACAAAACCGGTAACTCCGGAGGAAGTTGCTGTAAAATATTAACCATCCCCCGGTCCTGATAAATCTCCTCCGTAACCCGCTCAACCTGAATGTCATACTGCTGTGCAAAACTGGCCAGCCGGTCATCAGCTGGTGAGCCGGTTGTAACCAGATAGACTGGCTCACTGTTAAACTTCCCTAACAGCTCAAGCTGGTTTTCAAGATACTGTCCCTCAAGCAGAAGCTCCGGGTTGAAACCCCAGGTAGAATCAACTGATGAACACTGCATTAAAACTGCTATATCCAATTTCATTCTGATAAATCACCCTGACGATTAAAAGACAAACTATCTGACGCGTTGATTGCACAATAGCAAACCACTTTCAAAGGACTGACCGGCCCCGGACGACGCTGACAGGCACGCCATCGTGTCGATAATTATCATACATCATCCGGCGGATTTTTAGCAAGTCCACTCCACTTTTTAATAAATTCTCCCGAGCAATCATCTTCGACTACCGGATAACTGGCCGGCCTGCTAAAATCTAATTCTATTCCAATCTATAGAGGAGCTGATCTTCATGCTGAAAGCTACTGCAGAAAAACTGGTCAACCTGGGCTGGCTGGGATTTTTAGGTTTTCTTGGGTTTTTGTATCAACCCTTATTCTATCTATTTTTTCTATTCTTTTTCTTCTTTTTTGGCTTCCATTTGTTTCTTGGCGAAAAAAATTCCTCGGCCGATTAACCCTGGTATCCAGACTCTTAGCTGTTTAAACGCCCCGGCAGAAAGGGACGGGCACCATCGGGAGTTTTCCCCTCAATCAGCATCTGACGGATAAACCGAACCGTGATCGGAGTCATAAGAATCCCATTACGATAATGGCCGGTGGCAAACAACATATCATAAACACCACC
>PWOD01000144.1 GCA_003557545.1 bacterium
CGCCCCAGCCACTCAGCCATTCCCTTTGACTGCGAACTCTTATCTCGTTAGCTCTGTTCAGGACAAGTGGATGAAGTTGGTCGAATAACTGCAGCTCGGAGGTCAAATCGGCCTGTTCGGGGAAGGGTCCACGCAGGGGAGCAGTACTTAGCTCGGCAAACCGTTTGAATGGTATGTTCTCCCGCAGAAGACTTCCACCGGTCAGCTCTTCGGCTGTTAGCTGGAGTTTTTTCAATCGCTGCCGCAGCTCCAGCAAGTTGTTAACCAGTCTTGGTGAGTAGTCGATCTGCAGACCTGTTCTCTGGCGCAGCAGATTGATTCCTCCCGCCAGCCTCCGGTTTTCTATAAGCAGAGTGTCTTCGGCATAACTGCTAATCGGTTGGTTATCAATCCTGGCTATGAAATTGTCAATTAATCCGCTGATAAAAATTTTCAGCTGCTGCTTAAGAGCATTTTCTACAAGATCGCTCAGCTCTCCCTTATCCAGCCTGTTTAACCATCTTGTCGCCCGGTCAAGCAGGTTGATAAAGTTCTGTTCGCCCCCCGGCTTTGCTGTTGTCTGCTCTGTGAGGTCTTTCAGTATCTCCTGCAACTCATCCCGGCGATCGATTGTGGATTGGTTGTTATCTGTTAACCGGGAAAAATTTGCCGCAAGACTGGCTGTCCCTAACTGGATTTTTTCCAGCAAGATGCTGTTTGTCAGCAGCTGTTGTCGTTCTGTCTGGAGCTGACCCGGGAGATCTTGAAGTTCCGTGAGTTCCCTCAGAGCCTGCACCAGGGAGTTGCTTATCCCGGGAAAGGGGTCCCTGCTAAACTCCTGGCGGATAGTCTGTTTCAATCTCTCAAAGCGGCGGCTTTCCAGTCGCAAGATTGTTTGATTACTCCAGTCGTAGGAAAATCTTTCCGCTGCTACAATCTGTCCGGCCAGCCCTATGGTCTCGATCAACAGTTTGTAGCTGTCATGTGACTCTCCCTCTTGAGGCTGCCAGTTTGGATCTGTTAGCTGTTGCTTGTTGGCGGTTAGAAACCTGTTCAGCATTAGACCCCACGGGCCGTCCCCGGCCGCTGTCAGCCTATTTTCAATTATCTCTTCAAGGAGTGTTATTAACCGTTGGTACTGCTGGTTGTTAAGCGCTGCTTGCAGTTTTTGATGGAGTTGTTCAGCTTCTTCTAAAATCAGTTTTATCTCTGCAATTTTTTCATCCCCCCCGGGGAATAGTTGTAGGACAGTGATTAGCTGCTGCTCGGTTTTCGAGGACAGATAAAACTCCTCATCAAAATTAGCTTTTAGCTGGCTTTCAAGATAACTGTTCAGCAGCTCAGCCTGGAGTTGTTCTCGAAGCTCTATAGTTTGATCGGTTAACAGTAACTCTGCCACATCCGGCTGGTCGGCAAGGTGGCTTTCAACTGTTTTTAAAATTTCCAGTTTGTTTCCCGGAGAGCTTTGTGGCTCCAGCAGTAGTTGCTTAACACGCTGCTGATTTTCTACCAGGTAGAGCCGGTAGACTGATTGTAAGTTGTCCTTCAATCGCTGGCGGAATGTTGCATGCTGCCGCTGGAGATGCTGTTGCTCTAACCACGGTTTTTGAGTGAGTGACTCAGCTGCCCGCTGGCCCAGACCAAGTTGAATTTCAATAATTTCGGGGAGTATTTCTGCAAAAAGTTGTAGTTCGGTTGCCAGCTCTTTTGATAGTTCTGGCCAGTCTTTGAAGTAGGCTGTTAATTTTCGGCTGGTTTGATCGACCGATTGGTCGTAGACCTCTGCACAGTCCCGTAAGAAGAGATTGCGGCAGCGGGCTGAATTTGAGTAGAGCTGGCTGTATTCATTCAGTAATTGCTCGGCAGTCTCAGCCTGCTGTCGGTAAAGTTCCAGTTCGCGGGTTGGCTCCGCCGGTAGAGCCACTGCTTTGTTGATTCGGATCAGATCGTTCGATAGAGCATTTTTCAAATCACTGTGCCGCGGAAAAATTCTTTTAAACAGACTGTTTTCCAACAAACCGGAATATACCGTTAAAATCTCCTCCGCCCTGTATTCTGCAGCCTCTGTAAATGCTTGAACTGTTGAGTGATGAGTTTGAAATAGACTGTCTCTTAACTGTTCAATCTCTTCTTCAGTAAATTCATCTCGGGCCTGTAACCGGGCCAGTTGGCCGTTCAGCTGTTTTAGCTGGGCAGCTGTCGGGGGAGTGTCCTTGAAACTTTCTGTTAAATCAAGGATTTCTGGAACTGGATCGCCTAAAAAATTTCTGAACTGTTCAGCGATCGGTTCCCGGTAATAATACAGGGACTGGGAGAGAAGTACGACCGGAAGTAAGATTAATAGAAAGTTGATTAGTCCGGTCCATAACCGGCGTAGTAGTTTCATCTCCCGTTCCTCCAGATCTCTTACGGGTGAGTGCTTTTTCCTCTGTTAGAATTTAATTATAGCTAAGTTTGGGCCTCTGGTGAATATTGGTCGCCGGTAATATTAATTGATGCTGGTATCTGTACCCCGGGGTTTAAGTTGTTTAGCCGAACAATCCCGATTGTTCAGCATCTGTCTCGCTCGGAAGCCAGCTGCTGCTGGTAACAAAATAATCGATCTCAGTTCGGGCTCCATGTCCACCAATCTTTGAGCGGCTGGTAAACTCGGTTAGTTTACCTTTATGGGCCGCCCTAGGTTGGCTGTCCACCGTTACCCCGGTTAGTTTATTATCTTTACCCGGATTTATCAGATACCGACCTTTTCCTCCCCGGTTTTGTACCGGTATTTCGCTGACATCAAGGGCTGCGCAGCAGTCGTTCCCAAGCAGTAATAGCGTTTCATCATCGGTCGCCACAACCCCTCCGGCCAGCCGGCCCTCCTTTTTAGCGACCACCCCCCGGGCATTGCGTCCCATTGGCCGGAGATCTTCCAGTGAAAAGCGGATACCTTTACCATTTTCAGCCACCGCTATTGCAGTGCCGTCACTCCTTCCGGCGACTACGTCGACCACCCGGTTGTTGTTTTCCTTAAAATCAATGTATTTTATGCCACTGGGACGTATCTCATGGAAATCACTGTCCTGGTTGATCTTCAGCTTCTTAATATACCCGTTTTCAGTAAAAACTAGAGCTTCTTCAACATTGGCGGGAATGATCCCGGCGATTGAGCGAATGTTAGAATTGATTTGCTGGATTGGAACCCCCCGTTCATCACGCCCGTTTTCGGGAATCTGCGAGAGTCGAAAGCTGTAAACAGAGCCTGTTTCATCAAAAACCAGCAGTTCATCCAGGGTTCGTGACCTCGCGTAAATTTTTGGCGGAACCGGGAGATCTTTAACTGATTTATCGGCGGAACAACGTTTTAGATAGTTGTTGGGATAGATAGCCAGGTTGACCTCCTTGTTCTCACGCAGGTCCTCCATTGATAGCTCTAACTCCTCATGGTTGATCTGGGTGCGTCGTTCATCACCATAATTGTCACGAATTTCACGATACCATTTTTTTAACACAGCTCCCCGTTCATCAGCTGAGTCTAATAGTTTTCTGTACTTTTCGATTGAGTCGATCAGCTGCTGTTCCTCCTGTTTAATCTCCAGCTGCTGCAGTCCGGTCAGCGAGCGTATCCGTCGGTTCAATACAGCTTCGGCCTGGAGCTCGCTCATTTCAAACTCATACTGCAGCGCCAGGGAAGCTTTTTTAGCAGTGTCGGATTGTTTGACGATCTCTATTACTCGATCGATATCGATCAGGGCTTTAAGTAATCCACGAACGATATGAAGCCGCTCTTCAGCCTGTTCTTTTCGTTTGCTGGTGTTACGAATCAAGACCTGTTCAGTGAACTGGTTGTAGCTGTTTAACATGGTTCTAAGGTCAAGAATTTCCGGCACCCCGTCATTCAACACTAAAAAGGAGCATCGCTGGCTCTTCTTTAAATCTGTTTTTTCATAGAGATTGTTGAGAATAACTTCAGGATTTTTACCCAGTTTACATTCGACTACCAGCCGCAAACCCTGTCGATCAGTCTCATCCCTAACCGTAGAAATTCCCGGGTCATGGTTGGATCGGGCAAGTTCAACAAACTGGTCGATCAAGCGGGATTTAGGCACGTTGTAGGGAAGTTCTTCAACCACAATGGCCCCTCTTTCGGGGCTGATCTGTTCGATATGGCAGCGACCGGATATTACCAGGCTGCCCCGCCCTGTCCGGTAGATGTTTTCCAGCTCATCTCGTTCTGTATAGATCTTTCCACCGGTGGGGAAATCAGGGCCCTGAATCTTTTCAAACAATGTTTCGAATCGGGCGTTGGGAAAATCTATCAGGTGAATTGCAGCCTCCAGCACCTCTTTTAAATTATGGGGAGGGATGTCAGTTGACATGCCAACGGCAATCCCGCTGGCTCCATTGGCCAGAATATTGGGGAAGGGAACTGGAAGAACAATCGGTTCTTCGGTGCTGCCATCAAAGTTCTGACGCCAGGTAACTCCGCTTCCGGCTGGTTTTAACCGTTCGAAGAATTCCCCCGCCAGCTTGGTTAAACGAGCTTCGGTGTAACGCATGGCTGCCGGTGGGTCACCGTCGATCGACCCAAAATTTCCCTGTCCATCAATCAGTGGATAACGCAGTGTGAAATCCTGTCCCATTCTTACCAGGGCATCATAAACTGCCCTGTCCCCGTGGGGATGGTATTTACCCAGAACTTCACCAACCGTCCGGGCACTTTTTTTGTGTTGTTTGTCAGAAGTTAAATTTTGATCCCACATGCTATATAAGATTCTTCTCTGAACCGGTTTTAATCCGTCCCGCAGGTCGGGGATGGCCCGGTCGGTTATAACGCTCAGGGCATATTTGGAATAAACATCAGGAAGATAGCTGGCCACAGATTTTTTACTTATCAGTTTTCCGGTTGTTGTCATCTCAATTCAATCCTCGTTATTGTTGTTGGACTATCAGTCATCAGTTTTTTTGTCAGTTAAATATCGATCTCGGTGCCGTAATCACGGGCCATATCACGGATCAATTTTTTTCTTGGAGCGACCTTACGACCCATGCAGGTAGAAACCATTCTATCGGCGTTTTTGGCGTCCTCTATATCTATCTGGATTAATCGACGCGTTTCACGGTTCATACTGGTTTTCCACAGTTCGTCCGGGTTCATCTCTCCTAATCCTTTAAACCGTCTTATTTCGCTGTTTTCTGTTGTTTCCGGCTGTTCATAAAGATATTCAACTTTGTCCTTTGTCTTCCGGTAATAGAGGGGAGGATCTGCCATATAGAGCCTGTGTTCATCGATCAGGGGGCGCAGATGTCTGTAGAACAGAGTGAGTAGTAGACTCTGGATGTGTAGACCATCGACATCTGGATCCGACATACAGATTATCCGGCCATAGCGCAGGTTACGAATATCAAAGTCCTCTCCAATTCCGGTTCCTACTGCAGTTATTATCGCTCGTATCTCCTCGCTCTTGAGGAAGGTGCTGGGACTGGATTTCTCCACATTTTTGATTTTTCCCTTCAGGGGGAGTATCGCCTGATATTGCCGGTCCCGTGCTTGTTTGGCGCTGCCTCCGGCTGAATCCCCCTCAACGATAAACAGTTCACACTCTTCTACAGAATTGGAAACACAGTTTGCCAGTTTGCTGGACAGAGCCATGCTGACGTCACGACTTGCTTCTCTGGCAACATCACGGGCCTGGCGGGCGGCTTTGCGTGCCCGGGCTGCATCCTTTGCTTTGCTGACCAGCTTGGAGGTCTCCTCCGGCCGTTCATTTAAAAATCTGTAGATCTCATCATATGCAACCGATGAAAGAGTATTGCGAACCTCAGGGTTGCCCAGTTTAGCTTTTGTTTGCCCCTCAAACTGGGGTTCCGCTATCTTTACATTGATGATGCCGACCAGCCCTTCCCGGAGATCAGAACCCTGAAAAGCGTTTTTGTCGGTCACCTCTTTAACTGCTCGGGTCAGGGCGGTTTTGAAACCCTGGACATGTGTTCCACCTGATTTGGTTTTAATGTTATTAGCATAACCGATGACATTTTCTGTGTGACCATTAGGATCGTAATTGAAAGCAACCGACATCTGCATACCGTCCTGCTCCCGGTCAAAATTAAGTGGCTTTTTAAACAGCTGATCACGATCTTCTAATAGATGATCAAGGTAGTCAATCATTCCGTGTTCAGAGTGAAACTCCCGCTGGAATGGTTCGCTCTCCCGTAGATCCTTAAAGACAAAGGTGACCTGGGGGAGCAGGTAGGAAAGTTCACGTAACCTTTCTAGCACCTGTGAACGGTCTATTCTCGTGTCAGGAAAGATATCACCGTCCGGTTTGAACTTGATTTCACTTCCGGTTTTTCTGATTTTCTTGTGGGTTTTTTTGACTTTCCCCGCCGGCTGTCCCCGGTGATACTCCTGGCGGGCGATTGTGTCGTCCCTTCGTACAGTGACTATACATTTTTCGGACAGTGCATTAACCACCGAAGCACCTACACCATGTAGACCGCCGGAGGTTTTATAGGCTCTATCGTCAAATTTTCCCCCGGCATGTAATCGGGTCATCACAACTTCCAGGGTAGATACTCC
>PWOD01000118.1 GCA_003557545.1 bacterium
GAAATCGAGGGTAAGGGCTATGTGGTGGTTGATGGTGAAACGATAGCCTGGTCTGATGCTCCCTATGAAAAGGATGTTGATCCGGGAGATATTGTCGATCTTTCGGCGATCGCTGCAGAATACTGGGAGTTTGTAAGATGGTCGGATGATCTGGAGAGTTTTGACCCGGTTGAGCAGTTGCTTATCGATGGTAATAAAACGGTAACAGCTCACTTTAGCGACAGTTATATTCTGACCCTCGATATTGTTGGGCAGGGTGCTATTGAGGTTGATCAGCAGGATAGTTACGGCCCAGAAGATATGACCCTTAGCTTGCCGGTCAGGGGAGGTCAGCTGGTTGACCTTGAAGCGATTGCCGATCAGTTCTGGCAGTTTGATCGCTGGCTGGGAGATCTGGATAGCTTCCCGGCCGGTCAGGAAATATTGATTGATGGTGATAAACATTGCACGGCTGTTTTTGTCCGACGAAGCTATATAGTGACCGTCGATATTATCGGTCAGGGGGACGTTGAGGTTGAGGGGGACAGATATGGCCCGGAGGATGTACCGGAGACCTTTGTGGTGACGGCCGGTGAATATTTAAATCTTGACGCAATAGCTGCTGAATACTGGGTTTTTAAGGAATGGATCGGTGATCTTCAGGGGCGGCCGGCGGCACGGGAATTATTCATTGATGGAGATAAAAACTGTACGGCGGTTTTCATACAAGACACCTATATTCTAACTGTCGATATTATCGGTCAGGGGGAAGTTGAGGTTAAGGGGGACAGCTATGGCCCGGAGGATGTACCGGAGACCTTTGTGGTGACGGCCGGCGAATATCTGGATCTTGATGCAATTGCTGCTCAATACTGGAGTTTTGAGGGTTGGATTGGCGATCTAACCGGTGGTCCGGCGGCCCGACAGCTGTTTATTGATGGTGACAAACATTGTACGGCAGTCTTTATCCAGGACACCTATATTTTAACCATCGATATTATTGGGCAGGGGAAAATAGTTTATCAGGGGGACTCATCCTACTGGCCGGAAGATGTTCCAGAAACCTTTGTGGTAAAAGCTGGTGAATATGTTAATCTGAACGCAATCCCTGCCGAACACTGGCATTTTGTCGAATGGATTGGAGATCTTACCGGGCCGGTGGCTGACCAGGATCTGTTTATCGATTCCGACAAATACTGTACGGCTGTTTTTGCCCAGGATACATATGTTATTACTATTGAGCCCCCGGAAGATTCACCTGTCACCGGAGTTGTGGTAATTGATGGTGATACATATGATCTGTCCGATGGTCCGATCGATATAGTAGTAGGTTCCGGGGATACAATTAATATCGAATTTATTCCTGGGGATCATTCTAATTTTGTCGGTTGGGAGGGCCATATAGGGGGTTCTAATCCTAATCAGGATTTTTCAAGTGACACGGATATTACGATTGAGCCAATTTATGAACCGGACACCTTTATTCTAACGATCGATATTATCGGTGAAGGGTCGATTGTTGAGGACGGTACCAAATCTTATTATCCACCTGATGTTATCGCTGAGATTCCGGTGCATTACGGTCAGGTAGTTGATCTTGAGGCAATTCAGGCTGAACACTGGAGCTTTGCCGGCTGGATAGGTGATTTGACCGGCCATCCGGCGAATCAATCCCTGTTTATCGATGGTGACAAACATTGTACGGCAGTCTTTACTCAGGATACCTATACCCTGACTATCGATGTTATTGGTGAGGGGACCGTCCAGGTGGGGGATACCGATTTTCGACCTCCCGATCTGCCTCAGACAATAGTTGTGGGGGCCGGCGAGCTGATTGATCTCGATGCGATCGCCGATGAACATTGGTATTTTACCGGCTGGATTGGTGATCTGACCGGTCAACCGGCTGATCGTTATCTGCTGATGGATGGGGACAAGCATTGTACCGCTGTCTTTACACAGGACACTTTTACCCTGACAATCGATATTGAGGGACATGGACGGGTTGAAGATGATGGTTATCCAGTATCGATTTACTGGGTTGATGTACTGGTCACCCGGGATGTTTATGCAGGGGAATATGTCGATCTTGAGGCAATTGCCGAGGAACATTGGGAGTTTGTTAAATGGACCGGTGATCTTGACAGTACCAATCCCGACCCGCTTTTATATATCGATGGAGATAAATATGTTAAAGCCCATTTCAGGAATGAATTTATTCTTGAAATAGATATTATTGGCGAAGGGACTGTCACGGTTAACCAGGATACTGTTTATTATCCCGAACATACCGTTGTGACAATTCCGGTTACCGGCGGAGATGTTTTTGATTTTTCAGCCCTGGCCCAGGATCAGTGGGAATTTGTTGGCTGGAGTGGTGATCTGGCCGGTAATAACCCGGATCAGCAGTTAGTTATAGATTCCGACAAAAAGGTAATCGCTCATTTCCGAGATACCTATGTTCTTACGATAGATGTGGTGGGTCAGGGAACAGCCCGGGTCAATAGTGAAGATTACCGGCAGCCCGGTCTGCCGGAACAGATTGAATTTACCGGGGGAGAGCTGGTCAATCTTAATGGAATTCCGGATCAATACTGGAGATTTGTTGAATGGCAGGGAGATCTAACCGGCAGTCAGCCTGATCAGCAGCTGTTGATGCTTGAGGATAAATTTTGTACGGCTGTATTTGAACCGGTGACCTATATTTTAGAGATCGATATCAGCGGTCAGGGTTCTGTCTATGATGATGGTGAATTGCATGGCGTAGATGATGTGATTGTTACCCGGGTGGTAGAGGCCGGGGAGCTTGTTGATCTGGAAGCAATTGCTGACCAGTACCACCACTTTGTCCGCTGGAGTGGAGATATCGACAGTTTCGATACGGCTTATCAACTTTATATTAACGGTAACAAATCGGTTGTTGCTAATTTCTCTCAGACTGAATATCAACTGACCATTGATATTGAAGGGGCAGGATCTATTCAGACTGGAGATACCCTTTATACTACCGAGGACGTTGAGCTGGTGAAGACAGTAACTGCCGGAGAAACTATTGATTTTACTGCAATAGCTGATCAATTCTGGGAGTTTTCTCACTGGTCTGACGACCTCACAGGTCAGCTTTCCGAACAGGTTCTACTGATCGATTCCGACAAGCGGGTTACAGCCAATTTTACCCGTAATCAGCTGACGTTAGAACTTGATATGCGGGGAAATGGTGCGATAGAAGTTGACGGTCAGCTGTATGAACAGCCGGCAATAATAACTGTTGATGCCGGGGATAGTTTCCTGCTTGAAGCTCTCCCATCGACTTACTGGGACTTTAACTTCTGGTCGGAGGATCTAACCGGCGATAATCCTCTGCAGGAGTTGTTTGTTGATGGCAATAAAAAGGTTGTGGCAAATTTCCGACGTGATACCTATATTTTGACGATCGATATAGTCGGTGAAGGGAACGTTGGATTTGGTGATACGGTTTATAGTCCCAACGATATGGTAGTGACAAAGGTTATTGAGGCCGGGACTACCGTTGATCTTGAAGCAATTGCTGAGGACTACCATCAGTTTATCCATTGGACCGGTGATCTCTCAGGGAATCAGACCGCCCAGCAGCTGTTGATAGATGGGAATAAGACAGTTGTAGCAAATTTTGGCCGGATTCAATACAGTCTGATCGTTGATATTGAAGGAAAGGGGCAGGTGATGGTTGATTCGGCCCTTTACAGCGTTGATTCGGTTCCGCTGGAGCTCACCTTCGATGCCGGTGAAACCGTTGACCTGGACGCTTTCCCGGCTGATTATTTCCATTTTGTTGGATGGAGTGGTAGTCTGGTTGGTCAGCCGGCTGACCGTCAGCTGTTTGTTGATGGAAACAGGCAGGTAACCGCAAATTTTGCCCGTGATCAGTATACCCTTGAAATTGATATTAGAGGCCAGGGCTCATTTGAGGTTGATGGTGTGATTTATGAGGAATCGGTTACCTTAACAGTCGATGCCGGCGATAGTTATGCTCTGCAGGCAGCTGCTGATCAATACTGGCATTTTGCCGAATGGACTGAGGACCTGACCGGGCCCGAACTTTACCAGGAGATTTTTATTGATCAGAGTAAAACAGTTGTAGCTAATTTTGAACGTGATAGCTATATTTTAACGATAGATATTGTCGGCGATACCGGGTCGGGTGATATTGAGCTGGGAGGGGAGCTATACTGGCAGGAGGATATGGTTACGACAAAGATAGTTTATGCCGGGACTAACCTTGAATTTGAAGCAGTTCCCCGGCAGTACTATCATTTTGTGGAATGGACCGGTGATCTAACAGGTGATCAGTCTGAAAACTCTCTGCTGGTTGATTCTGATAAAGGGGTTACCGCCCATTTCGCCCGTGATCAACATATCCTTGAGGTTGATATTGAGGGTAAGGGTTCTGTAACTATTGATGGTGATACTGTTTATTTAGATTCCCAAACTCCGGTGAATCTTTCTGTTGAAGGTGGCCAGCAGATAGAGTTTTTGGCCTCGGCAGGGGAGCACTGGCATTTTACAGGATGGAGTGGCACTCTTGCGGGAACGCAACCGTCGACCTCCTTAATTGTTGAGGATTCGGGACGGGCAACCGCTAATTTTGCTCGGGACACCTTTCTTTTGACGGTAGAGATAGAGGGTGAAGGTCAAGTTGAAGGGCCTGAACTAATAGTTTCTTCGGAGAATCAACCCCGTGTTTTTCAACTTTATGCCGGTGAAACAATAGCTCTTGAAGCAATTGCTGATGAATACTATCAGTTCGATTTTTGGTCTGGAGATCTGGCTGGAAGCGATACTGCAGCTCGATTGTTTTTAGATTCCGATAAGACTGTGCGGGCCAATTTTCAGCGGGATACTTATTCAATAACGCTGGACATCGTGGGGCGCGGCGGTGTTGAGTTGAATGATCAACTTTACTCGGATAGTCAGGTTTCGCTGGTAGAGACTGTCTATGCGGGAGACACTATAGATCTGGAGGCGATTGCGGCCGACCATTGGTATTTCATCCAATGGTCGGGTGACCTTGGGGGGACTGTTTCGACAAATCAGCTGTTTGTAGATAGTGACAAAAATATTACCGCTCATTTCGGTGATACCTATATCCTGTCAGTTGATATTATTGGTCAGGGCTCGGTTCTGGTTGATGGTAATACGGTATCCAGCGCCCAGGCTCCTGTAGAAATATCAGTTTCTGTGGGACAGGTTGTGGAATTTGAAGCAGAAGCGGGGACCTACTATCATTTTGCTGGTTGGTTGGGAGATCTGGAAGGGACTGATCTAACAGAGCAGCTGCTTATCCAGGGGGATAAATCGGTGACGGCTGAGTTTGTCCGGGATACCCATGTTGTGACGTTTGATATCACCGGAATTGGTGATTTAGAAATTGGTGGGGAGCTGTATGAAGCAGATGAGTTCCCCGAGCAACTGATTTTTCTGGCCGGTGAGACAGTTAGTCTGGAGGCAATTCCAGATGACTTTTATCATTTTGTTGAGTGGTCAGGTGACCTGCAGGGAGATAGTCTGCAACAGCAACTGTTTATTGATAGTGATAAAACGATTACAGCAAATTTTGGCCAGGATAGTTATACCTTGATTTTAAATATTGAGGGACACGGTGAGCTTCAGTTTGCCGGTGATACAGTCTATACGACCGGCGATCTACCGGTCACTTTACCGGTATTTGCCGGGGAAAACTATAGTCTTGATGCATTGCCGGTTGATTACTGGCATTTTCTCCAGTGGCGTGATGATCTTACGGGTGATGATCCTTCCACCGAGATATTTATTGATCAGGATAAAGAGGTTACGGCAATTTTCGCTGAGGATACCCAGATTTTAACAATTGAAATTATCGGGCAAGGTATGCTTGATATTGAGGGAGACATCTATACCGATACAGGGGTAATAATTCATAAAGTTGTGGTCGCCGGCGAGCAGTACTCTGTTGATGCTATAGCCTATCAGTACTGGCATTTTTCCACCTGGGAGGGTGATCTTACTGGAACCTCGCCCGCCGGCTCTCTATTTATGGATGAAGATAAACAGATACGAGCAATCTTTGAGCGTGATGTTCATAGCTTTACGCTGGATATTGTGGGAGAGGGAACGGTTGACCTTAACGGTACTCTGTACACAGCTGATTCAGTTCCGGCGGAACTGTTTTTCTATGGTGGTGAACTGGTTGAACTGGAAGCGCTGCCCGATCTCTGGCACCAGTTTGCTGGCTGGAGCGGGGACCTTGCTGGTGATCAGTCACCCACCGAGTTGTTGATCGATTCATCAAAACAGGTCACAGCTTTGTTTGAGCAGGAAGAATATTTATTAGAAATCGATGTTGTGGGTGACGGTCAGCTGATTGTTGATGGACAGTCATATCTCACGGTGGATTTACCTGATTCACTGACTGTTTTAGCTGGTGAAACTGTTCAGCTAATTGCAGAAGCGGGGGATTATTATCACTTTGCCGGTTATCAAGGTGATCTGACAGGATTAACTCCTGTTAGGGAGTTGTTCATTGATGGGAATAAGGCTGTAACTGCAGATTTTGCGCGAGATACCCACACAATTGTTATTCAGATTGAGGGAGATGGGCAGGTAATAGCCGATGGTAATTCGATTTTTGCTCCGGCCGCCCCTGTGGAAAAGGTTTTTTATGGCGGAGAAGAGATCGATTTTGAGGCGATCGCCGGCCAATACTATCATTTCCTCGAGTGGGAGGGATTGCTCGCAGGTAACCCGCAGAGCAGCTCCTTGCTGGTTGATTCGGATGGGGAAATTACCGCTGTCTTTAAACGTGATGAACATATTCTTCATCTGGATATGGTCGGACAGGGAACCGTGGAACTGGACGGTCAGCCTTATATGAAGCAGAATCTTCCTACCCAGATAAGTCTGCTTGCCGGGGAAACAGTTGAGCTGGGAGCCTTTGCCGAAGAGTTCTACAGTTTTTCTGGTTGGACCGGGGAAATTACTGGTTCCAATCCCGATGTAGAGCTGTTTATTGATGGTGATAAATATCTGACAGCGAATTTTGTTCAGGATAGTTTTACTTTAACAGTTGATTTTGATGGACAGGGGATCGTCGAGGTTGATAATGATACATTCTCCTGGCTGAATGGGAGCTTTTCTACCACGATAATGGGTGGCGAAACAATTAGCCTCGGGGCTGAGGCTGATCAGTACTGGAATTTTGTTGAGTGGTCCGGGGACCTTACTGGGACCCTGCCGGATCAGCAGTTATATGGGGATATGGACAAGCAGCTGACTGTCAGTTTTGCCCATGCTGAATATACAGTTACGGTCGATATAGTGGGTGAGGGAGCAGTTCAGATCGCTGGTGAGTCTGTCTATCAAACTCCAGAGTTCCCCCTAACAAGGACAGTTAAAGCCGGTGAAAATATCGATCTGGAAGCAATTTCGGTGGACTACTGGCATTTTGTCGGATGGACCGGTGATCTGACTGCTGATGATCCCGCGCAGTCCGTTTATGTTGATGATGATAGACAGTTGACGGTCAATTTTGAACGGGATACACAGTTGTTAGAACTGATTATTGAAGGGGCAGGTTCAGTCCAGTTAGATGGTGATATCTATTCTGGCCCGGACAGTAGTTTGATAGTGGTTGAAGCCGGGAACTATGTTGAGTTAATAGCAATTTCTGTGGACGATTGGGATTTTGCCTGGTGGGAGGAGGATCTGCAGGGCTTTGAATCTGAACAGACCCTGTTTATCGACGCTGATAAGCAGGTCAGGGCGCTGTTTGTCGAACACCTTGATACCTATCTGTTGACGATTAATGATCCTGACTCCGGGACTATATATGTCGATGGTGTGCCGGCGGATGATGGTGAGCAATTTATCTATCCCGAAGGGGCAGTGATCAATATTGTTGCTGTTCCCTGTGCCCTGGGAGAGTATGAGTTTGATGGTTGGGAGCTGCAGGCGGATACTACTGCGACCATGATTGGAACCTCTCGTGAAACACAGATTACCATGCTGGCCGACGCTACGGTTACTGCAACCTTTACCCGGCATGGTTCAGGAACCATAGGAGGTTTTAGCTATGAAACCTCACTGGAGACGCTGATGGTCGGTCCCAATCCTTACAGGACTTCTGATAATTATGGTGGTATCAGGTTCCAACTGAAGCGCTCTCAGAGTCAACGGTTCCAGTTGGAGATCTATACCCTGACCGGAACTCTGGTTTTTGTCCAGCGCTATGGCCCGGCTCAGATCTACAATGATGAATCATATACCTATATTGAGTGGGATCTTACGACAACTTCCGGGCAGAAGGTTGTCAGCGGTCATTACCTCTATAATTTCCGTGATCTGGAGAATAGAGATAATAAAACTGGAAGAATTGCCATAGTTCGTTAAACCTTCACCGCGGTCCTTTTTATTAACAGTTTTTTCTAAAATTTTTTAGCCGCCCGGCGGCTTCCTGATTTTGAATAAATCTAGCCAAAATTTCATCTGTTAAATCTCTTAATAAAAATTTAAAAATGGCTATTTATCCACTTTGACCTGGCTCAAAAATTATTTTTTTTGAGCGGCAAAAAAATCCTGAAATAACTCTATAAATAAGCGATTTTTTCTTGCTTTTTAAATCGTAATAGATTAAACTATAACTGTCGAAACTAAGTGCAATTAGCTGTTTTGTAATTATTTCTGAAAGCGATATATATTAAGCCAGAAATAATTGTACTTATATGTCATGAGTATCAGTTTTTCAGTGGTCGGTTTTTAAAAAACAGATCGTTTTGGGAGAGACAAATTTTATGTCTCAGTTTAACGTTTTAAAGCTTGGCGCTTATTCAGCTTTTTCTCCCAAATTTTTTCTATTGCCGCTCTGTCTGTTTTTCCTCCTTGTACTCTTTATTTCCCCATCATTTGCTTCTACCGCTCAGCAGCTTGGTGTTGTTAATCAGCCCTCAACAACCTTTGTGAATGGGGTTATTACCGGGGAGAATGGGCAGCCGGTTCGTGTAGAGATCCAGGATAGTAGTGGTAACCGGGTGAATAATGCGGATCGGGAGGTTGTGGCTTCAATCGAAAATAACGCGGGGCCCGGCCAGCTCTCCGGAACCAGGACGGTGACCAGCTCGGGAGGAGTGGCGGTTTTTGATGATCTGCGGATTGACCGGCCCGGTGAAGGATATACCCTGTTGTTTGAAACCCGGAAATTTTCTGGAGTCCCCCTCTATCCTGTAAATGGTGATTGGAACTCCTCCGGCTCAAACCTTGAGGGACTGGATGAAGATATATCTGACAGTTTTGATATTATCGTCGAACCGGGTATCTATGTGGTTACCGTCTATGACCCGGAAGGTGGAACGATTTATATCGATGGTGTGGCTGCGGGGCACGGTGATACTTTCGTCTACTCTGAAGGGACTGAAATATTGCTTGAGGCCGAAGCAGAAGATCTCTGGGAGTTTGACCGCTGGGGGTCCAGTGTTTCCGGAACCACTCCCACAAAAACTCTTGTGGTAGATTCTGATAAGCAGATAACTGCTAATTTTGAGCAGCATAGTTACCAGGTCAATCTTCAGATTATTGGTGATGGGTTGGTCGTGGTTGATGGTGATACCTATACGGAATCAGCCACCCTGGTAGTTGATCTGGACGATAATATTGATCTGCAGGCTGTTCCAGAACAGTACTGGAATTTTTATGGTTGGGATGGAGATCTGGACGGTTCTCAACTGGAAGAGTCTCTCTTTGTTGATGAAAACAAACAGATTACGGCAATTTTTGTCCAGGATAACCATACTCTCCGGTTGGATATTCAGGGATCGGGGACGATTGTGTTTAATGGTGGGACATACAATGAATCTCTCACCCCGGTGGAGCTTACAGTTGAGGGTGGAGAGCAGATCAACTTAGATGCTATTGCCAGCTCCGGCTGGGATTTTTATCGCTGGCAGGGTGATCTTACCAGTAGCTCTACCAGTGAACAGCTGCTAATTGATGGTGACAAGGAGATTACTGCAGTTTTTCATGGTGATCAGCCAAAGATTCATCTGGAGATAATTGGTCAGGGGGTAGTTAATATAGATGGGACTGATTATTCCTCCAGCACAGTCATAGAGATACCGGAAGGCGAAACGGTTGATCTTGAAGCTATTGCTGCCGATTACTGGGCTTTTGAAGGTTGGGAACAGGATCTTTCGGGAACCGATCAACAGCAGATTCTGACCGTCGATACTGATAAATATGTCACAGCTCGATTTGTTCATGACACCTATACTCTTATCCTCGATATTGTTGGTGAAGGGACAGTTTACCTCGATGGGGTAGCTTATCCGGAACCGCAACTGGTAACCGTGCCCGCCGGTTCCACTCTGGATTTTGAAGCTGTTGCTGATAATTCCTGGGAGTTTATCGAGTGGCAGGATGATTTAACGAGTTCCAACCCGGAAGAGCAGCTTTATTTTAACTCCGACAAACAGGTCACAGCTTTTTTCCAGGAGGTCAGCCTTGATCTAACAGTGGAAATAGTTGGTGAGGGGACTGTCTTTGTTGATGGGAATAGTTACACACAGTCGGTTGTCATCCCGATTGATGAAGGGGAAGAGCTTAATTTTGAGTCGCAGCCTGCTGAATATTATAGTTTTTTCGGCTGGGAGGAGGATCTGACCGGGACAGATTTCCAGCAGACTCTTCAGGCCGATACCAATCTATTTGTCCGGGCGATTTTTCAACGAGATACCCATATCCTGACAGTTGATGCTGAAGGGGAGGGTAAAATTGTTGTTGCCGGGGATAGTTACTGGGCTGAGGATTTACCGGAAACTATTGTTGTCGATTCCGGGTTAACCCTTGATTTTGAAGCGATTGCAGCGGACAACTGGTATTTTGCTAACTGGACCGGTGATCTCACCGGGACTACCAGGCAGCGGCAGCTGTTAATTGATTCTGATAAATCGCTTTCTGCTATTTTTGATGAATCGGAGTTGACGCTGCAACTGGATATTATTGGCGATGGTGCTGTGCATCTTCGAGGCACAACCTATCTTGAGTCGGTAACTTTACCGATTGAGGAGGGGGAAACTTTAGAGTTTACAGCCCATCCTGAAGACTATGTGAGTTTTTCGGGATGGTCCGGTGATTTAACCGGTACTGCTTTGGATGAGCAGCTTACCGTAACGGGCAATCAATATGTAGCTGCCCGTTTTATCCGGGACACATATATTTTAACTGTTGATATAGAAGGGCGCGGCTCGGTGGCGGTGGACGGTGAGGTTTATAGTCAGGATGATCTGGTTACTCAGCTGGTAGTTTCGGCCGGCCAGCATCTGGATTTTCAGGCCACGGCTGCCAGTTACTGGTCATTTGTTGAGTGGACCGGAAATATCACCGGGAGCAACCCGGACGAGCAGCTCTTTATCGACGGGGATAAAACTGTTACCGCTCATTTTGAACATGATCAATATCGGGTCGCTGTCGATGTTGATGGGCTGGGTGACCTGCTGATTGATGGTCAACTTTATGAAAATCAACAGTTCGACACTGAGTTTTTTGTTAACGGTGGCGACCAGCTGGATTTTGAAGCTTTACCTGCTATTGGGTGGAGTTTTGTCCGTTGGGAGGATGATTTGAGCGGGTCGAGCGCTTCCGAAGAGCTTTATGTTGATTCTGATAAACAGGTCGTGGCCATCTTTGAAGAACGGAATTACACTCTGACGGTTAATATTGAGGGACAGGGGACTGTTGACTTAGAGGGAACTGCTTACCCCACCGATAGTGCTCCGCTGACTTTGACTGTCCCGGCCGGTGAAACTCTGGAGTTAGAAGCGATTGAGTCAGCAGCGGACTGGAGTTTTGTTGGTTGGTGTTGTGATTTAAGTAGCACTGAATTTTTTGAAACTATTACAGTTGATGCTGACAAAGAGGTTACTGCTAACTTCCAGGCCGAACAATATACGCTCACCATAGATTTCCAGGGGGCCGGAGAGATCGATATAGATGGTGTGCTTTACAGCCATGAGGATGGTCTGCAGGAAATAACCGTATCAGCCGGTGACCAGCTGGATTTTATCGCAATCCCCGCTACTGGCTGGGAATTTGATGAGTGGCAGGATGATCTTACGGGGACTCTTCCTGAAGAAAGCTTGACGATTGATTCTAATCACCATGTAACGGCTGTTTTCGAACGGGAAACATATAATTTAATGCTTGACATTAATGGCCAGGGTTCGGTTGAAATAAATGGACAGATCTATACCGGGCCGGAAATAATTTCTGTTGATTATGGGACCGAACTGGAGTTTATTGCCGATCCGGATGAAGGGTGGAATTTCAGTGGTTGGGAGGATGACCTTACCGGTCATAATTTAGAAGAACAGCTGGAAGTGGTTTCTAACCATGCCGTAACAGCGAACTTTCAACAGATCACCGAATACAATCTTCTGCTTGATATAGTTGGTCAGGGTTCAGTCAATCTGCAGGGGGATAGTTATACGCAGGATGATGTGACCGAGACTTTTACCTTTCAATCGGGAACAACGATCGACCTGTCTGCCATTGCTCATGTTGATGGTTGGAGTTTTATTGAGTGGGAGGGGGATCTGCTGGGTCCTCAGCCAGTCCAAGAACTTTTTATGAATTCTGACAAGCATACCACCGCTGTCTTCGGACAACCTGATTACACCTTGATTGTTGATATGGAGGGTGATGGAGTGGTTGTGGTTGACGGTGAAACATATACGGAACGGACTGAAATACCGGTTTTTGATGGACAGCAACTTGATTTCCAGGCAGTTTCCGGGGAAGGCTGGTTTTTTGATCGCTGGCAGGGGGATCTGATTGGATCCGATAGTTCACAGCTGCTGCCGATCGATGGAAACAAAGAGGTTGTTGCCCATTTTGATCGCTACAACCTTACCCTCGACATTGTCGGTGAGGGAGCGGTTGTGGTTGATGGTGAAACCCATAGTTCAGCTTTTGTAGAGTCGGTTGATCCAGGGCAGAATATTGAGTTTGTAGCGATCCCGGAGGAGGGATGGAGCTTTGATCGCTGGTCAAACGATCTTGATGGATCTGACCCTGAGGAGTCGCTTTATATCGATTCCAGTAAATCTGTCCAGGCGATTTTTGTTCGGGATACCTACAGTTTGACGATCGATATTGAGGGCCAGGGAACTGTAACAGCCCGTGGAGACAGTTATCGACCACCGGATGTGCCGAAAACTATTGTTGTTAATGCCGGCGAAACTGTCGATCTTGAGGCGATTGCTGACCAATACTGGAATTTTGATCGCTGGACCGGCGACCTGTCCGGCTCTAACCCTGCCCGCCAGATTGTTGTTGATTCAAACAAATCAGTTACTGCCCATTTCAGGGATACCTTTATTTTAACTGTCGATATAGTTGGCGAGGGTTATGTGGTGGTTGATGGTGAGACGGTCAGCTATCAGGATGCAGCAGTAAATATTCCGGTCGATGGCGGTCAGACTGTTAATCTGGAAGCGATTCCTGAAGAATACTGGGAATTTATCCAGTGGACGGGAGACCTTAGCGGATCTAATCCTGATGGTGAACTATATATTGATTCTGACAAATCAGTTACAGCCCATTTTGAAGAGGAAGAGCTAACTCTGACTATAGATATTGTCGGACAGGGGTCGGTTGTTGCCGATGGTGAAACCTATACATTCCCCACCGTTATTCCGGTTACTCGCGGTCAGGTTGTTGATCTGGGAGCCTTCCCCGCTGACGGCTGGTTTTTCGATAGATGGGAAGATGATCTGTCAGGCAGTAATCCTGACGAGGAAATTTTAATTGATGAAAGTAAAACAGTTACGGCAGTTTTCGATCGTTGTGCGCTTGTTCTCGATATTATTGGTGAAGGTTCGGTTATTGTTGCGGGCGAGACCTATACCCATAATGATGTTCCTACTGATGTTTTAGTCAGCTGTAGTGATTCTGTCTGTCTGGAGGCGATCGCCGATACCGGCTGGCATTTTGTTGAGTGGCGGCGTGATCTTCAGGGAGACAATCCAGAAGAATCGATTTTCATTGATTCCAGCAAAGAGGTGACAGCTGTATTCGCCCGTGACACATATACTCTGACGATTGATATCGAAGGGGAGGGCACAGCAGTGGCTGATGGTGAAAGTTATCGGCCACCGGATGTTCCTGAAACTATCGTGGTTGAATATGGTCAGGAGATCGATTTTGATGCTTTTGCTGACTCGGGCTGGTTCTTTGAAGGATGGAGTGGTGATCTGACCGGATCTAATCCGGAACAATCCCTGATAATAGACTCTAACAAGCATGTTACGGCTCATTTTGTCGATACCTTTGTCCTTGAAATTGATATTGTGGGGGAAGGGATTGTAACTGTTGGTGGAGAGATTGATGGGGATACGGTTACGCCGGACAACGTTGTCTGGCGGGTTTATGTTGAACCGGGAACAACCGTTGATCTTGAGGCTATAGCCGCTGAACACTGGCATTTTGACCGTTGGACCGGTGATCTCTGGGGGTCTAATCCCAACAGGGAAATCTACATGGATTCAAATAAATCGGTCACGGCACATTTTAAAGAAGACACCTTTATTCTCCGGGTGGACATAATCGGTGAGGGTAATGTGGTGGTTGATGGTGAAGAGTATACCCCGGACGACGTGGTGGTGGAGATTCCGGTGGTCGCCGGACAGACGATTGATTTTGAAGCGATAGCGGATGAATACTGGTATTTTGATCGTTGGACCGGAGATCTTGGAGGGTCTGACACCGAGACCTCATTATTTATTGATTCGGACAAGAATGTAACGGCTGTTTTTGATCAGTATCAACTGATCATTGATATAGTCGGAGACGGTAATGTAGTGGTAGATGGTGAAACCCATTCTCAACGGGTTCAGAAGACAGTTAAACCGGGTGCGACCATCGAGCTTGATGCATTTCCTGAGGAATACTGGCAGTTTATTCAATGGACCGGTGATATAAACAGTCCGCTTCCCGAGCAGGATCTTTATATCGATTCAGATAAACATCTGACTGCTCATTTTGAGCGTGACACCTATACGTTGATCGTTGATATAGTCGGAGAGGGAACCGTTGATGTGGATACTGAAACTTTAGGTCCACCCGATGTTCCCAGGGAGTTCGTGGTTGAAGCCGGTCAGGCAATTGATTTTGAGGCCATAGCCGACCAGAACTGGCATTTTGAAGGTTGGACCGGTGATCTGGGGGGAGACAATCCGGAACAGCAGCTGATTATCGATTCAGATAAACATGTGACCGCCCACTTTAGTGACTCCTACACCCTTCTGGTTGATATTGTGGGTGAAGGTACAGTTGATGTTGATGGGGTGAGCTATGGACCTGATGATGTCGTTGTTGAAATTCCTGTGGTCGGTGGGCAGCTGGTTGATCTTGATGCAATCGAGGTTGATGGCTGGTATTTTACCGGCTGGACCGGCGATCTTTCAGGAGATGAAAACTCTCAGCAGCTGCTCATAGATTCGAATAAGAGTGTCACTGCCCATTTTCAGGATACTTTTATATTAATTGTTGATATTGTGGGAGAAGGTTATGTGCTGGCCGATGGCCAGTTATATAGCGATTCGGATGTTCCGGTTCAGATACCTGTGGCGGCCGGCTCTACGGTAAATCTTGATGCTTTCCCGGAGGATTTATGGAATTTTGTCGAGTGGACCGGGGATCTGAGCGGGTCGAGACCCGACCAGCAACTTTTCTTCGATTCTGATAAACATGTTATCGCTAATTTTACCCCCGACACTTATACCTTGACAATCGATATTGTCGGGGAGGGTTTTGTTAACGCTGAAAATACAATTTATGATACGGATGATGTCGTGGTTGAGCTGACCGTCTCTGCTGGGGATTCCTTTTCCCTTGATGCTTTTCCCGCTGATTATTACAGTTTTGTTCATTGGTCAGGAGATCTTCAGGGTCCACAATCTGCGCAGGATCTGTTTATTGATGGTGATAAACAAGTAACTGCCCATTTTCAACGTGACACCTATATTTTAGAGATAGATATCAAAGGTTCGGGCATGGTAGATGCTGATGGTGAGTTGTATGATACCGGTGATATTATTGTGGAAAAAATTGTTGATGCCGGGCAAACTGTTGATTTAACGGCAATAGCTGCAGCCAACTGGCGTTTTGTTAACTGGTCAGGTGATTTGACAACAGATAATCCTGAAGAGCAGATCTATATTAATTCTGATAAACATGTGACCGCCCACTTTACTGATAGTTATATTCTTCAACTGGATATAGTTGGTGAGGGTATGGTGATTGTCGACGGGGAGACCTATCTACCGGAAGATGTTCTGGTTGAAATACCTGTCCAGGGTGGAGATCTGTTAGATTTTGAGGCTATTGCCGCTGATAATTGGAGTTTTGTTGAATGGTCTGTAGATCTTAGCGGTAGCGCTTTGCAGGAGCAGTTGCTGATTGATTCAGATAAAAAGGTGGTTGCAAATTTCCAGCGTGATACCTATATAATCGAACTGGATATTGAGGGGGCCGGAACGGTTGAACTTGATGGAACCCTTTATACTGTGGAAGATGTGGTTGTAGAAAAAACTGTTTATGCCGGTCAAACTATTGAGTTTGAAGCTACTGCTGACGATTACTGGTATTTTGTTGAATGGAGCGGTGATCTCACAGGAACTGAGCTTAATGAAAGTTTAGTTGTTGACGGCAACAAACAGGTAACAGCTCATTTCGGCCGGGATAGTTATATTTTGACTATCGATATCGAGGGCCAGGGGGCGATTGATCTTGACCAGGATCTTTACACGGTTGATGATGTTCTGGCCACCCGAACTGTTTATTCCGGAGAAATAATTAATTTTGAAGCAATCGCCGATACCTACTGGCAGTTCTCTAACTGGTCCGGTGATCTGTCCACCACATCTCCTCAAGAGGAGTTACTTATAACATCAGATAAAACTGTGGTGGCCAATTTTATTCAGGACGAGTTGACCGTTATTTTAGATATTGAGGGCCGGGGGACGGTTGAGTTTGATGGGACAGTTTATGATCAGGATGATGTTGAAGTGGAAATCAATGTACTTCCCGGTGAGACTATCGATTTGGTTGCGGATCCGGCTGCCGACTGGCATTTTATCGGCTGGACGGGAGATCTATCCGGTGACACACCGGTGCGGCAGCTCTATGTTGATTCTAACAAACATGTTACTGCTAATTTTGGTCGAGACAGCTACATTCTTGAAATTGATATTCAGGGCCAGGGTATGGTGGAAGCCGGCGGCCAGCTTTATACGGTTGACCAGGTTGTTGTTGAAAAAACAGTCTATGCTGGAGAGACGATTGCTCTGGAGGCAATTGCTGCTGATTACTGGGAGTTTATTGAGTGGTCTGGAGATCTTACCGGTAATTCTGTCGTAAAACAGCTGTTGATTGATGGTAATAAGCAGGTTACAGCTCATTTTGCTGCTGTTGAGTATACGGTTCTGATTGATATTGCTGGTGAAGGGACCATCGAGGTTGATAATCAGAGTTTTACCCATGAAGATGTTGTTCATCAGATGACTGTTTCGGGTGGAGAAACCGTGCTGTTTGAGGCGTTTGACGATCTGACCTGGCAGTTTACCGGTTGGTCGGGGGATCTGTCCGGCTCCAATCTCCAGCAAATAGTTTATGTCGATCAAGATAAGGCTGTAACTGCTGTTTTTGAATATATACTGTATGATTTGATAGTTAACATTGAAGGGGAAGGGTCTGTGCTGGTTGACGGCGATACAGTCTCTCATTCGGCGGCCCCGTTTGAGGACAGTTTTGAACCCGGGGAAAACATCGAACTGGAGGCTATATCACCTCAGTACTGGAGTTTTTCCGGATGGACTGGAGATCTAACAGGAGCCAGCCCAACCGGTAGTTTGACTATGGATCAAAACAGGGAGGTTACTGCTCATTTTACTCGCGACACCTACATAATCAGTCTTGATATTGAAGGTGAAGGGGCGGTAAATCTTTTAGGTGAGACCTATACCCATCAAAGCGGGACTGTCACCATAGTTGCCGATGCCGGCGATTTTGTTAATTTCCGGGCTACCCCTTCCGACTATTGGATTTTCTCAGAATGGCAGGATGACATTCAAAGCTTCCAGCCGGAGGAGAGCTTATTTATTGATGGAAACAAATCTGTCACGGCAATCTTTGTGGAAGATTTGCCAACCTATATCTTAACCATTGAGGATCCTGATTCCGGGACAATTCTTGTTAATGGTGAACCGGCTGCTGATGGTGAAACCTTTGACTTTGATCCGCTGACAGAAGTCGACCTGGAGTTGGTAGTTGACCATGGGTATGAATTTGAAGAGTGGCTGGGTGACATTCATCTGTTTATAGGAGATACTTTTTCCAGAACGATGGTAATCAGAATGACCGATAATGCAACTATTTCGGCCAAACTTCGGACATCCGGTTCTGCGGTGATTGGTGGCTCCAGTTACAGCGGTGGCTTAAATAGTCTCATGGTTGGACCAAATCCGTTTAATTCCTCAACCGATGATCTGATCCGCTTTCAATTTGAGGTTACTCAGAGTGAACGATTTTTACTTGAGATATTTACTATTTCTGGAAATCTGGTTTATCAGCGCCGTTATGGGCCCGGGGATATTCGTAGTTTCAGTGATAAAAACTATCTTGAATGGGATCTATCGAACAATTCTGGACATACGGTATCCAGTGGCCATTATCTGTATAATTTGCGTGACCTGGACGCGGGCGATCAGCAGAGTGGACGTATCGCGATAATCCGTTAATCTTATAGATTTAACTTTTTACCAGCCCTGTTCTATAGCATACCTTTTGAAAATAGCTGTTTAATATCATAGAATAAATGAGACCATTTTATTTTTTTAAGCACTGCAGGGGAGTTTATAATTGGATTGAGACAGTTATCGATCCTGCATAATATTTTGATTTAGGAGCAAAAACATGTACAAGCGTTTTACTCTGGTTTTGTTGTTGATTGGCTGTTTATTAGCTGGAACATTCATTTCACCAAACTTTGTAGTTGATTCTCACGCGCGGTCTCGCGCGAGGGTTGCTGAACTGCAATCACTTTCAGCCGATTATTCGGCTCGCTGGCAGCGGGATCGTTCTGAAATTGAGCAGTTTGCTCAGCAGCGGGGGATAGAGATAAGACGTGAGTTCGCGGACGGGCGGGTTGTTGAACTTGTGCGGATGCGAAATGGTTTTCCTATGTTTTATCAAACACTTAACCGTGATGCGGCTGAGCTGTCGGGGGTTAATGAGCTCTGGCCCGGTGGGGCGACCGACGTTGATCGAACGGGTAGCCAGCTGGCCACCGGTCATTTGGGAATCTGGGATGGTGGCCGGGTACTTTTAGAACACCAGGAGTTTAACGGTCGTGTTCAGCAGCGTGATGGTGCAGATATGAATTCGGATCATGCCACTCATGTGGCCGGGACAATGGTCGCCGCGGGAGTCCAGGCGGCGGCCCAGGGGATGAGTTATGAGGCCAATCTCGACGCCTATGATTGGAATGATGATTATGCTCAAATGGCCAGTGCTGCAGCCGGCGGAATGCAAGTGTCCAATCATTCTTATGGGTATATAAGAGGCTGGAATTATCATTCATTTGATGGATGGGAATGGCATGGTAATCCCACTGTCAGTCAGCAGGAAGATTATCTTTTTGGGTTTTATTCTGAAGAAACTGAGATAGTTGATGAAATCGCCTATGCGGCACCTTATTATTCGATTGTTTGGGCGGCAGGAAATGATCGATTGTTTGGACCTGAGACTCAACCAGTAGAACATTGGGTTCAGACTGCTCCTGATACTTGGGAACTAAGTATGGCGGAAAGAGATTGGGATGGTGGCCCTGAAGGTTATACTGCAATTTCAGGTTCTGCTGTAGCAAAAAATCTGATTGTCGTTGGGGCGGTCGATAAAGCTCGTCAGATGACCGATTTCAGTTCCTGGGGACCGACCGATGATGGACGGATAAAACCGGATATTACGGCTGCAGGTCAGGATGTTTATTCGCCCATATCTGACCATACAAGTGCTTATGAGTCCTGGTCTGGTACTTCGATGGCGGCGCCGGTGGTTACGGGGTCGATCGGGCTGCTTCAGGAGCAGCATCAGGAGTTGTACGGAAGAGCACCGCTTTCCTCGACGGTGCGGGCCCTGTTAATCCATACGGTTGATCAGACCGGGGATGAGGGACCTGATTACCGGCATGGCTGGGGGCTGTTGAATGCTGAACGGGCCGCCGGAGTTCTGGAAATGAACGACCAGGTCGGGGGGGATAGTTTTGTTCGTGAGGTGGCGCTGCAGAATAATCATCAATATAATTACACTGTTGAAACTGATGGGCAGGATCCGCTCAAGCTGACGATCGCCTGGACCGATATTCCGGGAACTCCTGTCTCTCCGCAGCTTAATCCAACCGATTTGATGCTGGTCAATGACCTTGATTTAAGAGTCATCGGTCCTGACCAGACCGTTCATAAGCCGTACATACTTGATCCTGCTAACCCGTCTCAGCCGGCGACAACCGGCGATAATTATCGTGACAATGTTGAGCAGATCTATATTGCCGATCCTCAGCCGGGAGAGTATATAGTTTCAATATCACACAAGAATTCCCTGGAAAATGACAGTCAGATATTCTCGCTTGTCTCTTCCCATGAACTGCTAAACAAACAGGTGGATGGGCCGTCAAATCTGTTGACCAACCAGTTTTTTGAGGAGTGGAACGACGAACCTGTTGGCTGGGACTGGAATGGTGCGGCCGGACGGATTAAACAGCTTGATTCCGATCCGCTGGTTGGTGAGTATAATGTTGGACTTGTTCCGATCGGTGGGCATAATATTCTCGAACAAATAGTTGATGGCAAGGAGGCTGTGACTTATCATGCGGAGCTCTGGGTCCGGGGAACCGACGGTGTGAAAGTTCGGCCCGGAATCCGACGTGATGGCCATAACCATTATGGTGATTATCAGGAGTTAGAAAACAATCAATGGGTGAAACTAACTCACACCCGCGATAGCCAGGACGGAGAAGATGATGGACTGTTAATTTCAGTTGTAGAAAGTGAGACTGGTGAGCGCCCGCCGGTTGAGGTGGGGGCGGCCTGGCTGGGGATTCAGCCACCGCCGGATGGCTGGCTGCAGATCGATACTCCGTTAACCGATCCGACCCTGCATCCCACTGCAACTGAGTTTGATCTGGCTGATCCGTTTGATCTGGAGAGTTTTATTGAGTGGGGAGATGCTTCCGTTGTGGAAGTTGTTACCGGTGAAGGGATAACCGGGAGCGATTGGACGGTTGAGGGGGATATGTTAATTATTAAGGCTGATTTTTTAACTGCCTTCCAACCGGCTGAACAGCTCGAATTTACCGTTAGTTTTGACCAGGGAGAAGATCAGTTATTCACCGTTGAAATTACCGATTCGTCGGCGCCGCCCACGGGGGTCTGGCGTTACATATTCGCTCCGGTCGGCCAGGCTGATGCCGCACTTTTACTCAGTCCCCAGGGACATGCTGCGGTAATCGACGCCGGTTTTCATCATGATGATAATGCGGGCTACCGGACGGCAATTTTCACCGATCTTCTCGATCATCATGGGGTTGAGGAGATCGAAACACTGGTTATTACTCACCCACATTATGACCATATTTCAATCATGCCGACTTTACTTGAAAACTATCAGGTCAATCAGGTCTGGGATATTGAAAATAATCATACCGCGGTAACATATAACCATATCTTGAATCTGATCGACCAAAAAAATATCGACTATTATCAGCTTTACCGGGGTGATGTCGGGGAGCTTGTCCCGGGTCTTGAAGTGGATATTATCAATCCCACCGATCCACCGCCTACCGATAATAATGGCTCGGTAAGTCTGAATGAAGCTTCACTTAGCTTTCCCATTGAAATAAATGGTGTGACCATACTTACCACCGGAGATGCCTATATTGCGCAGGAGGATGAGTGGGTTAACCAGGGGCTTATCAGTAATGTTGATATTCTTAAAGTTGGTCATCACGGAAGTCACAGTTCGACCGGGGATCTTCTACTTTCCCACACTTCACCCGATGTTGCAATAATTCCCGCCCCGGAGGATAGTCCTCACGGGCACCCCCATGGGGTCACTCTTGATCGTCTGGATGCTGCCGGTGTAACCTACTACCAGACTGGACTTCATGGGTATTTCGATGTCAGCATTGATCTGTCTGATCCACCGGGGACCTACAGTTATCAGACCTATCAGCCCTGGGAATCTTTTCCGGGTGAAGAATCCGAAAATATTTTGGAAAATCAGTACATGGAAGATTGGATTGATGCATCAACACTTGAACACTGGAATATCGGCACGCAGGCCGGTCGCTCGGCTGCTTCTGAAGGTCTGGTTGGAGATTATTCTATTCATCACCAATATAGCTTCGCCGGTCCTTATGAAGATGATCAGGAGTTCATCCATTCGCTGGCCGGCGGCCAGAGTTTAACCTATAAGGGAGAGATCTGGGTTCGTGGCCAGGGTGATGTAAGAATTGGTATTCAACGTCCCGGATACACACAGGCGACCTATGGTGACTGGCATACAGTCGATAGTGTGCAATGGGAGAAGTTAACCCATCAGGTAGAAAAAGATGATCGAGAGGGGACGGAAGGGCTGTTCAGGATACAGAATAAAAGAACAGATGGGGAGGATAATA
>PWOD01000209.1 GCA_003557545.1 bacterium
CTAAATCAGGCCCGGAAGGCCCTCGAAACTCGTTTTAAAGGGGAGGAGATATATAAGGGGAGAAACTGGAAACCCCAGGGGACAGAGCAGGATGCTCACGAGGCTATTCGTCCCACCGCACCGGAAGAGGAGGAGTTGATGCCTGAAAATCTTGAGGATGAGCTGGAAGAGGATATTCTTGCTGTCTACCGGTTAATCTATTTTCGTTTTCTTGCCTCTCAGGCCCAACCTGCTCTTTACAAAACAACAATGCTCGATTTAAAAACAGATTTTGTAACTGCCAGTTGCGAGGGACATGAACTTAAATCAGCTGGGTTTTTGAAGCTCTATCGTGAGATAAGGGAGAATTTTGGAAAAAATGAATTGCAGGTTCCGCAGCTAGAAGAGGGCGCGGAGCTGGATATTCAGCGAGTCTGGCCTGAACCGGGTCAGACCTATCCGCCACCCCGATATCGGGAGGGGGGATTGGTTAGAGCATTGAAGGAAAAAGGAATTGGACGTCCATCAACCTATAGCACTATACTGGAAAAAATAAAACGGCGGCGTGGTGGGTTTGGTTATGTCAATAAAAATCGTGGGAAACTGCGACCCACTCCCCGTGGCGAACAACTTTGTGAATATCTTTCCCGGGAGTATCCACAGGTTATCTCATATGAATATACAGCCGGTATGGAACGGGAGCTTGATAAGATTGAGCAGGGCGAAAGTAGTTATCAGGAGTTTTTGAATAGTGAGTTTGACTGGTTGCGTAAACCGTATGAAAAAGCCCGTGACGAGGGCTGGTTGAACGGAAATAATCCTACCCCCGCCCAGGTTAAATTTTTAGATCAACTGGCGGAGAGTACAGAAATAGAGGTTCCTGATGAGGTTTATCAATCTAAAAGAAAGACCAGTAAATGGATTGAGAAACTTCAGGATGAAATAGAGCCGTTTATTAAACTGAGTTCCATAGAAGAGGCAGATGTCGGTGGTATTGCCTGTCACAGGTTTAAACTCCAGTTTAATCGTCCGCTGCCCGATGAAGAGAAGGAGTTCATTAAGAGTAAAAAGATGAAATATGTTCGTGGGAATCGCGATAGACTTCCCGGGTATCAGTTTCAACGTCAGGATTTTGATCGTGTGCGGGAGTTGTGGCAACAGCTCAAACAACGTTATAGTGGGGAAGACTCACCGGCCGGGGTGAAATTTATAGTGGAGGGGTAACTGCTCCGGCGACAGGGTTGTAACAGTTTATTCCTTGGTTTCAGCAGGTTCCTCATCAGCAGGTTCCTCAATCAGTTCGTCCAGATCATCGGGAAATAGCCGGCTGAATTTTTTTCCAGCTTCGATTGCACAACAACCCTCAATGCACATGATCTCGCCCTTGATAAACTGTTGAACAGTATCATATACCCGTTTTTCTGTTATGTTTAATTCCTGATCGAGAAATCTCGTATGGAGTTTCTTGAGCCCTTCGATTGAGGCATCAATGTCGCCTGATTTAACTTCAGCCAGCAGGGCCTTCAAGGTCTGTTGATGAATTTTTTCAGGATGTTTGCCCTCTTCGTGATCATAGGAGCTCTCGATAAATTCCTTGGCCTCTTCAAGTAGTTCGTAGAATCTTTCTTTGGGGGTAAGCTGGCGAATCCCAACTGTCTGAAGATTATCTTCTGGAACCTTAATTGTTTTTTGGTTCAAACAGATCTCAATTACCAGGTAGTTGGTTGTTTCTCCGTCATGTTCAATCTCTTCTCGATCAATTATTCTACCAGCACCATGGTAGGGGTAAATAACAGAATTTCCAACATCCAAGGTCTGGCCACCTCCACAAAATTCAGGTTAAATCAATCATAATTTTTCATTAAAAAAACTGTTCAGTTTAGCAAAAATCATCTATTGATGATTAATATTATAACTGATTTAGAGAGATTTTTACAGGGGGTTAAAGCCAGCTCGAATTTTCATCATATCATTCAGGTTTAATGATGCCCGATCGATTATATTCATATTGGTGTATCATCTGGTAGGCCTGACGATCGATCTTGTCTATCTCAAGGTCGTTCTCTATCCCGGCTACACGTTCAGGGGAACTTTTTATTTTAGGGTGTCGGGCGATAATTGCACAGCAATCCTTGTATTTTTTGGTCGATATACGATAAGTACCCCATTTGCGGGCGAAATCGATTATCTCTAATTTGGTCATGCCTATCAGAGGCCGTAAAATTGGATGTCTGGCTGGTTTTGATATAGTCGTAATGTTTTCTATTGTCTGCGATGCAACCTGGCCGAGACTTTCTCCGGTCACCAGGGCCTGCTGACCATCACTGGCAATTATCATTTCGGCAATTCGAACAATGTGCCGGCGGAATAATACCATCTCGTAACCATTGGGAAATTTTGGACTGGCCAGTTTGAATGGCATATCGGGGACCAGGTAAAGTCGTCCCCTGGTTCCAAATCTGGCCAAATTGCTAACCAGCTCCCCGATTTTAAGACGAACAGCCTGTTTTTCTGAATTGTAGTTGTAAAAATGGAGAAAATCTATTCTACAACCCCGTCGAAACATTCGTAAAGCGCTGACAGGAGAATCGATTCCACCGGATAATAGAAGCAATACATCTCCAGAACTTTTCACCGGTAATCCTCGGAATCCTTCATGTTTGTCGAAAAATAGGACCGCTCGGTCTTTTAATATATGTATATTAACTGCTATATCCGGGTTGTCGAGGTCGACCTGGAGGTTGGTGGCCTGGTTTATAATAGCGCCAATCTTTTCATTACATTCTACAGAGTTACAGTCGAATCGTTTGTCGGACCGTTGGGTTTGAACTGCAAAACTGGACTTTTCTTTCCATAAGTTTGCACCGGCTTCCAGGGCTGTCTGAGCCAGCAAATCCAGATCGCGGTTTCGACTCCATCCTGCAGTATACCAGGAAATTCCCGCAACGGTGCTGATTTTCAGAAGAAGTTCAGCTACCGGAGTGTCCTCTTTTAGTTCAATTAAAAAACCACCCCTTAATGATAAAACTCTCCTGTAGGAAAGCCCGTTCAGGGAATCGATAATATTATTTTCTAAAATCTGTTCAAACATCTTACGATTATTTTTTTTCAGAGATAGTTCATCAACCCGCAAGAAGATTAGATCCGGTTTTATTTCGTAGTTTTCGATAGTGGTTGTAAACTGTTGTTCATTTATCAAGTAGATTCCACTCCTCTAAAAGTTGTTTGATTGCCCTGTAGTGGGTTCCCTTCCAGTATATCTGACCACACAGTTGACATCGGTAAAACTTATCCAACCAGTTGTAGGTTTCTTCAGGTATCCGGTCACTGATTCTGCTTTTTTCTATCTCTTCCAGTTCTAGATTACATTTTATACACCGCTGGAAAAGTTTTTTGGAGCTAAATTCTAAATCAAACCGTTGTTTTACCTGTAGTAGCTGTTCAGATAACACCGTTGTTTTTAATAACAGTGCAGGCCATGCAGAGGCCCGTTCTATTAACTCCAGGTCCCGGGAAATTATCGCTTGGTTCTGAGCTATTGAGCAGTCGAGGATCCGGTCATCCGGGAAATCCTTCCTGTACAGACAGTCAAACCCCAGCATTATCAGATATCTGGCCAGTTTGCCCAGCATAACATCAACGGTGAATCTCTCATTCGGAAAATTTTGTAAGATTTTCAGTTCCAATTATACGATTCCCGTTTGAAGTCGATAATAACAACAGAAATTGTACCATAATTTCAATCAATAAAATATTACATTGAAAAAATAGCTGGTCACTAAATTAGATAGAATTGTTTTCCATAGTAAGTTTTCAGAATAAGGCCGATTAGTTTTTGTGAGAGCGGTATAATTTTTTAAAATTTGCTTTCTCTAAGTTCTGTCATGCGAATAATGATATACGGGGTTTGGGAAGGTTGATTGGGCATGGTAGTTTGCGCGTGGCGACGACTCTGATTGTGGTTATAAAACCAGTAAAATATGGATCAATTTGTAAGTTTCTGGCGTTAAGTTTCGGATTGTCTGAAAAATAATATATTCTTACATAAAGACAAGACGGGTCGTAAAGTTATCAGTCTGATAATCTCGAGATACTCTATTGGTTCTATTTTAAAGAAGACAATCTCCTGCATCAAAGGGGTACTATATTTGTTGTTTTAATTATCAAAATGATATCGAGAAGTTCGAGGGATTTTGAAACAATAGAGAGGTGTTCTGATGAACACAGAAAATACCGATGTCCTGATTGTCTATATCTCTTACCACCATAATAATACTGAACAGCTTGCCCGAGAAATTGGCGGGGTATTTAATGCCCGGCTGGTTGATCTGCAGAATGAAGAGGTTCCTGATCTGACTGATTATCAGCTCATCGGTTTCGGGTCGGGAATTTATTTTGGTAAACATCATAAAAAATTACTCCGATTTGTTGAAGGTTTACCGACTGTTCCTGCCATAAAAGCGTTTTTGTTTGCCACCAGCGGGTTGTGTCGTCTGCCTTTGGTGCACAGGTTTGAGAAACGTTTAAAACAGAAGGTTAAAGCCAAAAATTTTCAACTTATTGGCGAGTTCTATTGTCGGGGTTATGACACCTACAGTCTGCTTAAATACATCGGTGGAATTCAGAAAGGTCATCCCGATGCTGAAGATCTTGAGGCGGCCCGTCGATTTGCCAGTAAATTAAAAAATAGGATAGAGGAGTGACTGTCAGATGGAGATAATTGAAACTGAAAAGCATGAGGATGCCCGGGGCTGGGTCCGGGAGATTTATTCCGGCACACTGGGAGCTGAACTGCAGAATATACACCTGGGGACAATGGAGCCCGGAGCGGTGCGTGGCAATCACCGGCACGAAACAAGCCGGGAATGGATAACTTTCCTTGGCGGCCCCGTGAAAGTTCATCTGCAGGAAGCTACCGGCCAAAAAACACTCATATTCGAACCCGGAAAAACGATAAAATTCTCTCCCGGCGAGGCCCACGCTTTTGAAAATGGCGGCGAGAACACAGTATATTTTATAGCCTGGCGAGACCACCATTATACAGATGACGACCCGGATACTGAACCGCAAAAATTAATTTGATTTCAATTGAATTTTTTCCTGCCCCGAACTATGAATTTTAGATAACGGCCGGATTAAATTCTTTGATAAATTGTTTTGTTGTGGAGATATAGAGCTGCTGTGACTAATAGAGCAGTGAATGCTGTCAGGACTGCCAGGTTTATTGCTGTCGCAAAGAAATGGGGTTCGCCGAATGATAAGCGCATCAGGTCTGTTACATAGGTTACCGGGGAGATGTAGGAAATCCACCGGCCCCAGGCGGGTAGAGCAGCCAGGGGAACGAATACACCGCTGATGAAAATTAGTGGCAGTCGAACGAGGTTGGAGAGCATCATCACGTTGGATGGTTTGTCAGTGGGAAGAGCCGAGAAGATTGCCCCCAGCGCTCCAAAAGCGACTGCCGAAAGTCCGATTGTCAGGATCAACATGCTGCTGTTAGCAATTTGTGCACCTAACCCTGCGGTGCCAATGAGAAGAACAATGCCGGAAACAAACAGGCCGAATATCGCTCCCGAAAAAATATCACCGATGATTAAAATAGAAGGAGAAGCCGGGGTGGCGAGCAGTCGTTCAAGAGTCCGGGTTCTTGTTTCCCAGGGGGTAATGTAAGGGCCGACCGAGGAGCCTGTGAAAAAGAAACTGATTGCAAGTAGACCCGGGACCAGTTCGCCGATCGAGATATCTTTACCCAGCGCAAAGGCGAGGAAGATGAAAAACGGAAAAAGTATTCCAAATATCAGCACCGGAGGTTCCAGGTAGTAAATTTTCATATTTTTCCAGATCACGGCTGAAAGCTGCCGCGCTCTCAGTTTTACCGTTTGGCTAATTAACATGCATTTCGCCTCCTGTAACATTCACAAACACTTCTTCGAGACTCGGACCCAGCGTGTTCACACTCTGCAGTTCAAGATCGTTTTCCCTGATCAGTTCAACCACTGTATTGATCACATCACCGGGTTCTGAGCTGTACAGCCGAAATCGATTTCCATGTTTCTCAACTTTTTTAACGTTTTTGATTTTATTGAAGTTCAGTCGGGCCGTGGCCGGTTTAAAAGTTACTTCCACTGACTGCGAACTTTTGAAGGTCTGTTTCAGCTTTTCAGGTGTATCGACGGCAGCAATTTTGCCGTGATTCATTATGGCAATCCGTTTGCAGAGCTGGTTTGCTTCCTCAATATTATGAGTGGTTAGAAAGACGGTGGTTCCTTCCGCATTTAACTGCCGGATAATCTTCTGGATCATGCGCCGGCTCTGCACGTCAAGCCCACCTGTTGGTTCGTCGAGAAACAGGATATCAGGTTCGTTAATCAACGCCATGCACAGCACCACCCGCTGGGTCATACCTTTGGAGAAATGCTTTACTTTCTTATCTGTCTGATTTCTTAAGCCGAATTTTTCAAGCAGTTCGACCGCTCTCCTTTTTACATCGCTGC
>PWOD01000066.1 GCA_003557545.1 bacterium
GGATGAAGGTGTGGAGCCGATTGAAGAGCCCCTCGAAGAGCAGGAAATAGAGGATTTTGGCGAACCGGATGATGATTTTGGTGACTGGGAGGATGATGACTGGGGCGATGACTGGGATGAGCCGGCTGATTTTTAGTCGAGCTATTGTCTGATTGTATGTTACGAGGCGAACAGGAATTACAACCTCCTGTTCGCCTTTTTTATTCCTTAGCTGTGGCTCCAGTATAGTTCTTCCTAGTTTTTCGAGTGTCGAAAATCCGGTAGTTATTCCTGTCAGCTGAAACCGGTGATCGATAGAATTTTTTTTGCCTTTTCTTCCCAGGTATCATCCTTGTCCAGCCAACCATTATAGTCAATCTCTCTTGCAGGCTTTCCGTTATCTTGATTAATTTTTTTTACAGCCTTATAAACCGAATTCTCTTTAAACGGATCAAAAAATATAATGTTATTCCTGTTATATTTTTCGCTCAGATATCTGGAGCCTGTAGAAATAATCGGGACAGACTGTGATAGTGAGTCGATTATTCGTTTATGACTCCCGTCGGGGAAAAAACAGCTTTCATTTAAAGACCAGCTATAGATGGATAATTTTTGCAACATTTTATTATGTGATAAGGGCGGGAACAATCGGAGTTTTCCAGTTGGCTTTTGTGGTTTTAAGGAGTCTGGTATTTTCCCATAGATGTCGACCGGCAAATCGGTCAATTGCTGAAAAAATCTTAAACGTGATTTGGCTCTGAAATATTGTTCCATAATAAATAATATTGATTTGCGAAAAGCTGGTTTATAGTAATCGCTCAGAATACTTCTGCGTTCAAGATACTCTTTTAAAACTTGATGGACTGGTTTTAGGGGGTATTTTAACCAGTGATGGACAAGTTTTTCAGCCAGTTTAACTTTTCTTGGCGGAAATTTTTTTTGAAGTCTTTTAAAAGCTTCATCAGCTGAAATAATTGATCCGAAAAATACTCCCCTGTTTGATCTAACCCCGTCTCCTGATCCTGAGCTTGTAAGGAGCTCATTACTGGAGATTCCGTGAGGTATAAAACAGACATTGGCTTCTGGATATAAATCTTTTATATAATTGACATGAGATCGATCGGGACAGGAAAAATAAAAATTAGCTGATCGGGGATTTATGAAATGGTGTAGATGATAGAAGGGATGGTCGAGCAAAAAACAGAAATGTGCTGTTCCAGTTAAATCATAAAAATCCAACTTGTCGGTAAAGTAATAACAGATGTTTATACCAATTGTTAAATCCGGCTGGAATCGTCGATATATTTTGGGGAAATTAGCTGTGGCTGTTTTGTCATATAAATCGACAATCAGGCAGGTATGGCCTGCAGCTTTTAGTGCAGTCGCTAATCGTTTTATATATAGGCCAATAGTTCCATAACTGGAGCGACTTGTAAATAGAATAATTTTCATAAAATAAACTTCCTGATTGATAAAGTTGTCGCCTCTAGATTATTGAATTTAAATGGTGTTTTTATTTGCTTGACTGATTGATTCACCAATTATATCATTGAAATGTTGAAAATATTATATATAGGGAGTGATTGATCATGCGTCTTAAGTTGCTGGTAGTGGTTTTGAGTCTGGTATTATTTGTTGCTGGTTGTGCTACCCAGCAGATGGATCTTGCCGACGGTGTGCCGGATAGAGCTCGTGCCGAGCATGAGGAGTGGCAACATTTCTTTATTTTTGGTCTCGCTCCAGGCAGCCACAGGGTACAGGCTGAGAATTATTGTCACGGTGGAACGATTGGTCGGGTAGAGACTGAATTGACCTTTTTAAACGGTCTTTTGCATGGTCTTACATATGGGATTTATAGTCCTTATACTATGCGGGTATACTGTTTGCCTCAATAAACAGTATATAAGTCTGTAGATTTTCGTTAGAAATCTTTCCTGGCGATTAGAATCGGGGTTTTTTCTATCCTCTGATCCCGGGTTTAGGTTTAAAAACTGTCCTTTAACTGATCGGTGTAATGGAGAGTTTTTAAAGCTTCATCTTCGTCTATCATTGCGATTGCGCAGCCAGCGTGAACAAGCAGGTAATCGTCAGGTTTGGCTGCTGGGAGGTAGTTTAGAACAACTTTTTTTTTAACCCCTGAAAAATTTACTATTCCCAGTTTGTCGTGGGAATTATGCTCAATAATTTGTTCAAGTTTACCGGGAATACCAAGACAGATCTTAACCATCTCCTCTAAAAGAAAAATATAATGGATCTAATAATTTTAACGGACTATTAAATTTAATCAACTATATTAGCTCCGGCAATAGCTGCCTGGCCCACAGAAATTCCGCCATCGTTGGCGGGTATTTTACTGTGCATTATAGGTTTAAACCCCCGTTTTATAAGTGAGTTCTGGGTTAATTCAGTAAGAAGTCTGTTTTGAAAACAGCCCCCGGTTAAAGCTACGATCTGCTGATTTTGTAAGGTTGCTAGGTCGCCAATCATCTCGGCCAGGCTATTATGAAATTTACGGGCAATTATTGACGGTTCTACTCTGGATTGAAGCTGTTCAATAATACTAATAATAAGGGGTTCCCAATCAAAAATATATTTTGTTTCTTCTGCTGAATGATTTTCTATTAAACAATAGGGTAACAGTTCCCCGGTTGAAGATTTTTCTGCCAGGTTTTCCAACAAAACAGGAGCCTCCCCTGGATAGTTATTCTGTCCGGTTAATCCTATTAATGCAGCCACGGCATCAAATAGTCGGCCCGCGCTTGAAGATATTGGAGAATTATAACCGCTCTTTAAAAGATCAATCAGCAGATCGAACTCTTTTTCAGTGAAAAACTGCTCAAAATTTTTCGGAAGATTTTCCAAACGTCCAATCTCATATAATATACCAAGACAGGCTCTCCTGGGCTCTATTATTGCTTTTTTTGCCCCGGGTAACGGGAAATGACGAAATCGAGCAAATCTTTGATAATTTTTCAGATTTGCCTCTAAAAACTCTCCCCCCCAGAGGGTTTTATCCGGTCCATAACCGCTTCCATCCCAGGCTATACCAAATACTGTATCATCGGTTAAATCGTTATCTACCAGTGCTGAGGCTACATGCGCATGATGATGTTGAATAAACAATAGGTTTTCAGGTCGTGTTTCAGCATAGGAAGAGCTATAGTAATCAGGATGTAGGTCGATTGCTAAAATTTTTGGGGAAAATTGATAAAGCTTTTCTAAATCATTTATACTATCATGAAAATTTCTGATAGCTTTGGTCGACTCTAGATCGCCCAGATGCTGGGAAACTATTATTTCACCGGATGTACGGGTAAAGGCAACAGTATTTTTCTGTTGAGCTCCAAGAGCTAAAATGCCCGAAGAAATTCCTGGAACGTCGAACGCCTGGGGGGCGTATCCTCGCGCCGGGCGAAGGAGTTGAACTTTTCGGTTAATAACCTGAACGACTGAATCATCAACCGGACGTTCTATAGGACGATTGTGTAATAAAATGTCATCAGCCAGCAGGCAGGAGTTCTGGAGTAGATCAGCATTACGAAAATATAATGGTTCACCCGATAGATTGGCGCTGGTTGCTACGATTGGTTTTGAATATTTGGAAGCTATCAGACTGTGCAGCGGTGTGCAGGGCAGCATAACACCTAGCCTGTCAACCGCCGGTGCAACCATGTGGGAGATCGAACTGGCAGACTTTTTTTGTAATAATACTATTGGAGCCGCTGCCGATTCTAACAGTCGCCGGCCAGTTTGGCATAAATGGCAATCATTTTCTATTGCAGTAATATTCGGATAAAGTAAGGCCAGAGGTTTTACAGGCCGGTTTTTATTTTGCCGCAGCCGTTTTATTGTATCTGTTTTATGGGCATCTGCCAGTAGTTGAAATCCACCAAGTCCTTTCAGGGCCACAATTTTCCCCTGCTGCAGCGATTTGCAGAGAGTAGAAATTATTCCTTCAACGTCGGTTATCGGCTGTTGTTTATGATTTTTGTACCAGAATAGCGTTGGCCCGCATTGTGGACAGGCGTTAGGCTGGGCATGGAATCTTCGATCCAGAGGGTTTTCATACTCCTCCCGGCAAAATTTACAGAGTTTAAAATTATTCATTGAGGTATGAGGTCGGTCATAAGGTAATTTATTGATAATAGAATAGCGAGGTCCACAATCGGTGCAGTTAGTAAAAGCATACTGATATCGACGGTTTTCCAGGTCAAAAACTTCCTGGTAACAGTTTCCGCAGGTGGCCAGATCGGGCACTATTTGAACCTTGGGTGGGCCGGAGTTGGTACTTTTTTTAATCGATAATTTATCGTAATTAACAGGCTCAAGGTAAGTTTTGGTAATGGTATTAATTTGGGCGGCGGGGGGGTGGTGGTTCTTCAGACCATGCTCAAACTCATGCAGCTGTCGGTGGTCCCCTTCCACCTCAATCTCTAGACCCTGCGATGAGTTGCAGACCCAGCCAGTTAAGTTCAAACTGGTTGCCAATCGATAAACAAAGGGTCTGAAACCGACTCCCTGGACAGTGCCGTAAACCTTAAAATAACACCGTTTTATTCCCCTGATTTTCACAATTTGAGCTCCTGAAAAGCTTGATTTAATAAAAGACTGATAATCTTTCAGTTTAATCGGACAGTATGGTTTTTTGGAAGCTGTTTGGTCTTATTTTGTTATGGCCAGACAGTCCCCTGTCATCTCATGAGGTACGGGTTGATTCATCAGATGTAAAATTGTTGCTGCAATATCAGCCAAGATTCCATCTTTTAACTCCAGCTGTTGATCGCCATCATAGATCAGTGGAACCGGTGACATGGTGTGGGCTGTATGGGAATCATCTTCTTCGGGGTCAAACATCTGTTCAGCATTTCCATGATCGGCTGTAATCAATGTTTGTCCATGGAGTTTTCTGATTATCTTGAGAAGTTTTCCGACCGAACTATCAACCGTTTCAACAGCTTTAACAGCGGCTTCGAAATAACCGGTATGGCCGACCATGTCGGGATTGGCGTAGTTTACTATGATAAAATCATCATTATAATCAGTCAGTCGTTTTATTAGCTTTTGGGTCACTTCATCGGCACTCATCTCGGGCTGTTGTTCATAAGTTGAAACCTTGGGAGAAGGTATAAGTTCACGTTCTTCCCCCGGGAAGGGCTGCTCTTTTCCACCGTTAAAGAAGAAAGTGACATGAGCATATTTTTCAGTTTCAGCCGTGTGGAACTGAGTTAATCCTAGCTTGGATAGATGTTCCGCCAGGACATTGTTTAACTCAACAGGTGGATAAGCCACTGGAAGCTGATAGTGTTCATCATATTCAGTCAGACAGATAAAGTTAACGTCAGGTTGGCTGGCAGAAAATTCAGAGAATTCATCAGCAGTTATTGCAGTTGTAAGCTGCCGGGCGCGATCGGGGCGAAAATTAAAAAAGATTACAGTATCGTCAGAATTTATTGTCGCGACTGGTTTGTTGTTTTGATCAACCATTACTGTAGGTTGAACAAATTCATCATTTTCATCCCGTTTTTGATAAGCATTTTCTATTGCCTTCAGGGGGTCAGTTGCGGTGAATTCAGAGTTGCCTTCAACTATCGCACGGTAGGCCAGCTCTGTTCTCTCCCACCGATTATCTCGGTCCATTCCATAATATCTACCACCAATTGTGGCAATTTTACCGATCTTCCGCTCCTTCAATTCTGCGACAAGTCTTGCGATATAGCGCTGGCCTGATCTTGGTGGGACATCTCGACCATCTAATAAAGCGTGGATCGCAACTCTGCTCTGCTCTGTTTGCCGGGCCATATCCAAAAGTGCAAAAAGGTGTTCTATATGACTGTGGACTCCACCATCAGACAGCAGACCCATTAAATGGACTGTGCTTCCAGCTTTTTTTGCCTGGTTAAATCCTTCGACCAATACCGAATTTTCGAAAAAATCACCACTACTGATCTGTTTGTTTATCCGGGTTAATGGTTGGTAAACTATTCGGCCGGCTCCAAGGTTCATATGACCTACCTCTGAGTTACCCATCTGACCCTCGGGTAGCCCGGAGGCTTCCCCGTCGGTTTTAATTTTAGACCATGGATTATTTTTAAACAGTTTATCAAGAACAGGAGTCTGTGCGGCCATCACCGCATTTCCATCAGCTTCTGCTCTCAAACCATAACCATCCATTACGATTAAAACAAACGGTTCAGACATAGTATAGGCCCTTTACTATAGATTTTCAGAATGATGAATTTACAGATAAGCCATAATGGGCAGAATTTTGATTAAACTAAGTAATTTTCAGTCAGACAGCGCAGTGGCCCCGGTTATCCAACTAAATATCATCAGACGATATATTAGCCTGCCCATCCCCTAAGATAATATAACAGCGTAGCTTTGTTATTGCGGGAAAGACAGTTGATCGAAATCCCGTTCTGGCCAGTTTTCTTCAACCTCTGCATCTTCTAACAGAGGATCAATAAACTGATTAA
>PWOD01000197.1 GCA_003557545.1 bacterium
AAAAAGCCTCAAGACGGGACTCGATTTCCTGAGAAAAACTTGTACCGTCGGTCTCAATCGCTAAAAACGGTAGGACTGAAAACTGCTTGATCAACTTATGTACCTGATGGTCACTGGAGACCAGGTTAATCTTCTGCCGCTCCAAAACTTCTGAAAGAACCGACTCAGAAAGTCGATGGGGCATGCAGCCAAACGGACCCAGAGCAATAATCCCATCAACACTGTCAACAATTTCACAGATAGCGCTGCCAATCGTAAGAATTGCTTCACCGGTTAATTCTGGTGAAAAAATCCCCCTGGTAGCTGCAACAATCCGATCCACATCGGTCAATTCCGCCTCAGATAAACCAGTTCCAGCCAAAATATTTTTTATTGTCTTTTCCAGGTGCTGTTTAACCATCAGACCAAACTTATTTTTCAACTGCTCAAAAATTGATCCGGAGGGATGGTCGATCTTATCCTGAACAAGATAATCCAGATAATAAAGCCATTCGTGAGCCGGGGAGACACGGGTAATAATTCCCCTGTCGGCCAGCCGTTTGACCAGATTTCTCCGGGAAAACTCATCACTGCGGACATAGATCTCCCCAACCAGTCCAACCCGGGGTGCTTTTTCTGCCTCCATCTTAAGCGGTATCTGTGCAAGTTTTTCTGCCTGCTCATGAAGCAGTTTTTTAACCTTAAACCAGGAATGTTCTGAGAGTCCTCGAAAAATTTCTTCCTGACTCTGATGAAATATCTCTAAAGCCTCTTGCCTGTCCACCGCCAGGGTACGGAGTGTACTATAAATATCAGTCAGAAGATCTCCAATGATGACTGACTGCCAGGCCCGCAGACGAAATCGCTGGCCCAGACCGGCATAATTATTCTGATCGGATAAAGATAACAGGGCCACATCTTTAAGCTGATTATCCCGAATAAAGTTTTCCATAAAAACATTGTACTGTCCAAAACGGCAGGGGCCGGTTGAACGGGGCATGAAATATATCGTTATCTCATCATCCTCACGGTTGTTTTTCAGATGGTTAACCAGAGTCCCCAGGGTTAACTGCAGTGGCAAACACTCCTTACCAGAGCAGTTTGCCTTGCCTTCCTGCAATTCCAGCTTACCCGGCGGAGGACTGACCTCAGCAGTGAAACCACAATATTTCAGAGCACAGGAAAAAGCCCGGGTTACTGTCTGACCCATGGAGGGAACAAGTAGTTTGACCCGATCATCCGATAGAGCATGCCGGCCACCGGCTGAATCAACCAGCGCCACATGGCCGTTATCGGCCTCAATTCGAGCCGGTTGATAGCTCATATAAGCGCTTTTCTCCGGCTTTTTTTCAAGTTTTTTATAACTCCTTATCACATCCAGGAATGCCTCAATCCGGGTATCAATACCGGCATCGGCCGTATGACTGTCCAATTCCAGAGTAAGCGATGGTTTGTGCTGATTACGCCGCCGAAAATAACCGATCAAAAAGGAATCGGGGCCACAGCTAAAATTTGTAATATAACAACCAAACAGTTGCGGATGCTGACCGATAAATTCTGCAGCTTTGACAATCTGCTGACCTAATGCCCAGTACATAGAATCATCCACCGGTTGAGATTTCAACGGTAACATATCCAGCGGGAGGACCAGCTGATCCCGTGAAGCAAACTTCTGGGGGATCCCCATGTTGGCCACGTCGGTCAGGGCATTATAAGCTCGCCCAACCATTACTATCGCCTGGCGCTCAGGATCCTCTTCCAGACTCTTTAGCACCTCTTCCCCTTTTTGCAAACAGGTTTTTTCAAAAGCCTGCTGAAAATTAACCGCCGCTTCAAACGCCCGACGAATCTCTGTATCAGATTTTCCCAGCTCCTCACCCAGCTCAACAAAAGCTTCAATACCGTTCTGATAACCACCCTGAAAATCCAGCACTGGATCCAGCAGATTCCGCTCTTCCAGCTCCGGCCAGACCGCCTTAAGATAATAAGGCTCACCCTGGGAAAGTGGACAGAGAACTGAGCGTTCTAACTTTTCATCGGCCGGAACCCCTTTCAACTGGGGAAGAAAAATATAATCTGTCTCCTCATTATTTAACAAATCATGCATATAACCATGACTTATTTCAACCGGGTAACAGAAAGCAGCTGAGGTCCGGCTTTTACCCTCTTGACTGAGATTATCCGGCAATACAACCCGGTAACCAAGTTCACCAAAAAATCGAGAATAAAGTGGTAACAGGGAGTTAACAGATAATGAGCGGTTAAGACCAACCCGGCCGGAGGAATTTTCAGGTTGATAAAAATATTTCCCGAATAACAGCTGTTCCCGAAACCGAACCAGGTCCAGCTCAGCCATATCAGTCTCCTGGTTACCAGAACGGCTGTAATATTTATCACAGACCCCCCCGAAGGGATATTTTTCACCATCGATCTCCAGCAGGTTGATCTCACATTTTCTATCACATTCTTCTTTTCCCCCACGGCAAATAAATGGCTGGTGGTAGGTAACCTCACGTTCAGCCAGCCGTTCCAGAGAAAAGCTCCCCGGGGAAGCAAGCCCCAATTGAAGATTTTTTTCTACCACAAGTGCCACACCAAAAGCCCCCATCAGACCAGGTTCCGGGGGAACAATAATTTTTTTTCCAGTCAGAGCTGCCATGGCGATCGGAACCGCCCTGTTATAACAAACCCCACCCTGCATAAAAACAGTTGACCCGACCGGCCGGTTTTCCTTAACCCGATTGGTATAATTCCGACAGACCGAATAAACTAATCCGGCACAGATATCCTCAACACTGATTCCTTCCTGGATGGCAGTCTTTATATCACTGCTAATAAAGGCCGAACACTGATCACTAAAGTCAGGGGGCGACTCCCCGTCCAGCGCATATCCAGCTATTTCTTCCATCTCAACCTTTAAAGTCTCATAGGCAGACTCTTCTAAAAATGATCCCGTTCCGGCGGCGCAGGCCTCGTTCATTGCATAATCGGTTGGAACACCATTGACCAAATATGTATATTTGGCATCCTGGCCACCAATTTCAAAAATCGTATCAACCTGTGGATTAAAATGAACAGCTGCCTCGGCATGGGCAATAATTTCATTGATTACCGAATCGGTCAGAGAATGAAGACCCACTATATGCCGGCCGGAACCGGTAACCCCCAGCCCGACAACTGAAACGTCCGCAATACCAGGCTGTTCTAACAGCTGGCGATAACAGCTCCGGGCCGCCCCGACCGGATCACCCTCGGTTCGCAAATATACCGAACCAACAACCGCCTTATCCGACTGGCGCAGTATGACAGCCTTAGTTGTAGTTGATCCCACATCTACTCCAAGAATACAACTATCCCCCGCCTCAGGGGTGGCCTCCTGCAGCTGATGAAAATCAACCTGATCAGCAAACTTTTTCAACGGTTCCATATATTCAAAAGAACTGCTATTGGGAATAAATAGTTTGTTTTGTGGAAGCTCGGCCCCATTTTCGATAGCCCAGATAGCAGCACCCAGCGCCTCAAAATAAGCTGCCTCTTCAGGAACCAGGAGCTGATCAACCCGCCGGTCAATAATCTCCAGCATTATCCGATTTTTAGCGGTCCCTCCGACCAGCATAATCTTTCCCGGTTTAAATTTTTCTAACTGTTCACAGATACGGTTGGCCATCATCTTACTCAACCCGGCCACAATTCTTCCCTTGTCCTCCCCCTTGTTCAGGGCATGAGTACAGTCACTTTTACAAAAAACCGAACAGCGGCCGGAAACCTCATACGGATCATCAAGCTCGGCTATCTGCTCCGTTTCATCGGGCGAAAGTCCCATTCTCTTAAGCTGTTGAAAATAAAATTCACCGGTCCCGGAGGCACATTTATTTCCGGTATAGACGTTCACAATCTGACCGCTCTCACTTAACTCATAAACCATAAAGGTCTCTCCTCCGGCGGAAACTATCGCCCCGACCCCGTCTAACGATTGATCCAGCTGACGACAGGCCAGCTCAGTAGCCAGCGGTTCTGAAATAATCGGGAGATTAAGTTGAGATTTGAAATTTCTCCCGGTAACCGCAAACTTATCCACTTCCGAAAGCTCGGGCAGGGAGAGTATACTCCTCAGGCTATCTTTGACCTTTCCATTGTGGGATCGACAACAGGTAAAAATGATCTCTGATTGAGCTGACCGGTGGCTCAAAACCACAACTTTAATATTTGAGGAACCCATGCAGATTCCAGCTACATTCATATTATCGCTCCAATGTAAACCACTCTAGTCACGATGGGAAATATGTCGATCGGCCTACTCCTCTATCAGATCCTCCATCAAATAGAAAGAGAGAGTCTCCGTAAAAACTGGTAGGTCGTCGGAGCCCCTGGAACTGAGCAGATAACGATCAATAGCTACTTCCTGGTCAACAAACTCAGCCCCGGCCTTTAGCAGTTGTTCCTCGGTCTCTGAAGAGCCGGTAACAATCCTTCCCTCCAACAGACCGGCTCTGGACAGTAAAACCGGACCCTCACCGATAGCCGCTATTAGCACCATCCTGTCATAAAACTCCGTGACCAGCTCAATTACCTCTGTATCCTGTTCCAGCAATGCGGGTGATTCTCCACCAGGAATTATCAGAGCATCAAACCGCTGCACGGAAATTTCAGTTGCTGACAGGTCAACTTCTATCATAGTGTCACCATCATGCGGCCTAACTGCTTCCGTATCAACCCCTATAATCAAAGTCCGTACACCATGTCCCTGCAGAACTTCCAGTGGATAAATTGTTTGAGCATAATCAACTCCCGGGCCCACCAAAAAACCCACTGTTATATCCCGATACTGCTCTGCTTGACCAACTCCAGGCAAACCGACCAGTAACGCTGCTACCAGTACAGTCAGAATCGATAGACGTAACAACCCTGAAAACGACATGTTACCACTCCCTTTGATATATTAATCGAGCTCTAATCCCTGACAATTAGCTGATTGATAGCTCTAATCTTATCATTATGAGAATTCTCTTTACAACTATTTTTCAATCAGTAGAAGATACTCTCTCAGCAACACGGCAGCATTTTTTAAATGGTATTCAATACGATTCAACGCACTCAGTAGATCGGTCACCATAAATCTTACCTCTCCCTCAATCTGACAGCTCTGTAAAAATTGACGGAAATCCTGGGTAGGACTACCCGTATCTTCTATTCCCTCAAGAATGGCGGGATTTCCCTCCTCAACCGCCCGTTGAATCACAGTTAACAGCTGGGCCAGCAACCTTCCCTGCCGGGAAATCGAACAATAATCGGTTTCCGGCAGCATCTCCTCCCCCTTTTCTTCAGTAATCACCATCAACTGAGTAAAATTTATTGCTCCCGCTTCCAGTTGAAATCCAATTAAACGAAGATCTCTTAACAACCGCTGAATTTTCACTACCTGTTCGGGGCTAATACCACGGATATCAGCCGGACGGAAATCCAACTCTTTTTCAAGATCCTCGACCTTGCCGGTCACATAATTCAACATATTCTGTGTTTCAACCATCAGATCAAGTATCTTCTCCATCATAATACCACTGCGAAACATCAAAGCTTCGACAAATAGCTCGACCATTTTATCTAATGAGCTAAGGGCCTGCATAATCCGTTTTCGAAACAATCTTTTGTATTCAAAACCGGAAAAAAGATAATCGATTAACAGAGCAATAAAACTACCCAGAAGCACCGATCCCAACCGGATGAAAGCTCGCAGCAAAAAAAGGTTCTCAGCCTCCATATCAGCCTCCATCCCCAGTATATAAAGAACTGTTAACATCCCGATTAAACTGGAATCATACCAACCAAAATAGAGGACCAGCATAACAACCACACCGAGGGCCAGGGCAATTACAAGAAAATCAAGAAAAGGAAGATCCAGCTCCAGAAAGAAATTAAACTCAATCAAGCCACCGGCCAGCATCGCCACCATTGTCGCCATCACAGTTATTTTAAACTCTTCAGAAAATCGGCGGAGACTGCTGAGGAAGGTCTGTCTGATACAAAAACAGGCGGCAAGAACCGGAAAGATAATGTAACTCAATCCAATAGTATCGGCTAAAATAAAGGTAATAAAAGCGGCAAGAACTGTTTTGACAACCCGAAAATGTGTAAAACCTCTAAGAAACATAGCTGATTTCTCCCAATAAACTTAAGATTTTCCAGGACAGAAAAAAATAGACTGTCCAACAGACACAGCCATATTATACTCTGAATTTTCAACTAATTTAAGCCTGGTCAGAAAACTCCCGGGATTAATCAGCCCCGATGATTTTTTTCCTGGAAGATAAACTGCTGATCTGTTTCATCATATTCTACCTCGACTGTACTGCCCGGTTCAACTGATCCCTCCAGAACTCTTAGAGCAAGGGGGTCAACTATTTCATTCTGAATCACCCTTTTCAGCGGACGCGCCCCATAAACCGGGTCATATCCCGCTCGGGCCAACGCTTCCCGGGCTTCCGAGGATAGCCGAAGTTTTAACTCTTTTTCCTCCAACCGGGGCATCAACTGAGCAAGTTGAATATCGACAATTTCTCGCAGATCATCACGACTGAGGCTATGAAAAATAATGGTCTCATCCACCCGGTTTAAAAACTCCGGTCGAAACCGCTCCCGTAACCGGGCTGTAACCTGTTTGCGCAGCTGCTCATAAGCCTCAGAATCCTCCGACAGCCGCGGGTCCTGTTCAAAAGCTTGCTGAATATCTTCACTGCCCACATTCGAGGTCATAATCAATACTGTGTTGGTAAAATCAACAGTTCGGCCCTGGCCATCGGTCAACCGGCCATCATCAAGAATCTGTAACATAGCATTAAAAATATCGCGATGCGCCTTTTCAATCTCATCTAACAGAATTACTGAATAAGGATTACGACGGACCTGCTCGGTCAGATAGCCTCCTTCCTCATAACCAACATATCCCGGGGGCGCTCCAATAAAACGGGAAACCGAATGTTTTTCCATGAACTCCGACATATCTATCCTGATCATCGCCGTTTCATCGTCAAACAGATATTCAGCCAGCGCCCGCGCCAGTTCCGTTTTACCCACACCGGTCGGACCCATGAAGATAAATGAACCGATCGGTCGCTGAGGATCCTGAAGCCCCGAGCGAGCCCGTCTGACCGCATCTGAAACAGCTTTTACAGCCTCCTGCTGACCAACAACCCGTTCACGTAATTTGTCCTCCATCTTTAACAGTTTGTCCCGCTCCGTTTCCAATAGCCGATGTACCGGGATTCCTGTCCAGCGAGCTACAATCTCACCAATATCATCCTCCGTAACCTCTTCCTTCAACATCCGCCGGCCCTCCTGTAACTCCGACAAACGAGCCTCTGCCGCTTCTAAACTTTTTTTCAATTCTGGCAGACGGCCGTATTCCAGTTGACTGGCCTCTTCCAGATCTCCCTCCCTCTGGGCCTGCTGCTGACGCAACCTGGTCTTTTCGATCTCTTCATCCAACCGACGAATTTCATCCAGTATCTGCTTCTCATGTTCCCATTTACCCTTTAATTCAGTCAGTTTTTCAGTTAAGTTGGCCAGTTTTTCCTGGACCTTTTCCAACCGGTCATGGGACTCCTCATCCTGCTCTTTAGATAAAGCTTCCCGCTCCATCTGTAACTGAATAATTTCCCGCTCAATCTGATCAATCTCATTCGGTTTACTATCCATCTCAATCCGTAATCCGGAGGCCGCTTCATCTATCAGATCGATCGCTTTATCCGGCAAAAACCGATCATTGATATAGCGGTCGGATAAGCGAGCAGCCGCCACCAGAGCAGAATCCTGTATTCTTACCCCGTGGTGAACCTCATACCGTTCAGCCAGTCCACGCAGAATTGAAATCGTATCTTCAACCGTAGGTTCCTCCACTTTGACCTGTTGAAAACGTCGCTCCAGCGCAGCATCCTTTTCTATATATTTCTTATATTCTTTCAGGGTGGTAGCACCGATTGCCCGCAGTTCCCCCCGGGCCAGAGGTGGTTTTAGCATATTAGAAGCATCAACTGCTCCTTCAGCATCGCCGGCACCGACCACGGTATGCAACTCATCAATAAACAATAAAATCTCACCGTCTGATTCGGTAACCTCTTTAACAAATGCTTTGAGACGATCCTCGAACTCTCCCCGATATTTAGCACCGGCAATCATCGAACTTATGTCAAGCTGAATAATTTTTTTATTCTGCAGTCCCTTAGGAACATCTCCCGCCACAATACGGCGGGCCAAACCCTCCACTATGGCAGTTTTACCAACCCCCGGCTCGCCAATTAAAACCGGATTGTTTTTTGTTCGCCGGGTCAATATCTGCATCAAACGGCGAATCTCACCATCCCGTCCGATTACCGGATCAAGGGCTTCTTTACGCGCTTCCCTGGTGAGATCTCTACCATATTTTTCCAGGGTTTCATATTTATCCTCAGGATTTTGATCAGTAACCCTCTGACTCCCTCTGATATGACTCAACACCTGGAGAACTCGATCATAACTAACTCCCAGATCCGCCAAAATCTTCCCCTCTGGTGAGTTTTTATCAGCTGCGATGGCAAGGAAAAAATGTTCTGTGCTGAGATACTCATCATCCAGTTTTTTAACCTCTTTCTTTGCTCGCTCAAACAACTGTTGTAATGCCCGGGATGGGTAGATTTCAGAGCCTACCAGCCCACTAACCGCCGGTTTCTGCTGGAGCAATCGATCTAACTCTGTCTGAAGATGGCCGGGAGCTACATTAAGTCGATTCAACAGAGCCGGAACCACACCTTTATCCTGGCCGACCAGTCCATACAGCAGATGGGTCACCGCAAGTTCCTGGTGATTTTGTTCTAACGCCTTATCCTGAGCCAGTTTCAAAGCTTCTTGAGCCTTGGTTGTCCAACGATTTAAATCCATTTCGATTCACTCCAAAAAAAAATTAAGTTTAAGGTTCCGCTATTAAATGAATTGATCAGCACTATCTAAACAACAGGGCTGCAGAGCTTTTTATTCCCTGTTTGAAATTGCAAATTTTAGCCAGTATTCCTGAAACTTAAAAAAGTCTGGAATAACCTGCGACCATTACCTGTTTTAGCAGTAGTCAGAGAGTTTTTTAGACAATTCTGACCAACTGAATAGATACTGTTTGACATTTCCCTTTTGATTTACTATTTTATAGCAGTAAAAATTACTTTTCGGGAGGAATAAAAATGAGCGATTTACAATCACTCAGTGACGAAGAACTATACGATCAGATAGTTGATGAGATAGAAACAACGATGGAGATAAATATCGATAATCTTGAAATCGATGTGGAAGATGGTTTTGTAACCATCTGGGGCTCAGTCTCCAGCATTAAGGACAGCGAAGAGCTGGAAAAACTGCTGTTTGAGGGTCTGGGTCTGGAGGATGTAGATTTTGATGTGGTGATCGACGAGGGTATTCAACCACCCCCGGAAATTCTTGATGAACGAAATCGACCACACGACGAGTTCGATCTTTCTCCAGGCGATCCTGGTTTCGACGAGTTTGGTGAACCTCGCCGCCAGATCTAGGCGGGATAGAGCTTTACAGTGCGTCTCCTGGGACCATCCAGCTCAAGAAAAAATATTCCCTGCCAGCGACCCAGAGCCAGCCTGTTCCCTTCAACCGGAACCCATTGATGAGAACCCACAAGAATTGATTTAATATGTGCGGCTGAGTTCCCCTCAAAATGTCGGTAATCATTATCAAAAGGTATCTGCCGGTTTATCTGGTCGATAAAATCTCTCATCACATCAGGGTCTGCTGCTTCATTAACGGTGATAGCGGCAGTTGTGTGGGGTACCCAGAGATTGATTCCAGTAACTGAATCAAACTCCTCCAGGGCCTTTTCAACCCGCCGGGTCAGATCGATAACTTCGACTTTACTACTGCTGTTTACCTCTATACTAACCGGCATAGTAATTAAAATCTCCCACTATTAGAAGTTTTTACGGACAAACTCCTGCTGTTCAGCAGTTAACCTGCCCGGTATTTTGACATCTATCTCTACAATTAAATCGCGCCCCCGCCCACCCTTACCTGGAATCCGCTTTTTAGTGCCCGGTTGAATACCTGGTTCTAAACTGATTTTCAACAGTTCACCGGTGGGAGTATGAACCTTAAGCTTCCCACCAAGCAGTGCCAGTTTAAGCGGAATACGACGTTTTATCTCAACCCTGTTAGCATTAGTCCCTGTTGTCTGCTCCCGGGTTCTATAAGCGCCGCCGGACGAACCCCAGCTGTGACTGTTCTGACCCCCCCCGTTACCGCCAAAAATATCAGTAAAACTGAATCCACCACCACCGGTTGTTTGAGCTGATCTGCGAGAGCCGGTAACCTGCTGAAACAGATCGAAAAAATCAAACCCATCCGCATTAAACTGAAACCCGCTGCTTCCCGGGGCCTGGCCATACTGTCTGAATCTATCGTACTGTGCCTTTTTTTCTGGATCACCAAGAACGGCGTAGGCCTCACCAATCTGTTTAAATCGCTCTTCTGCATCCTCCGCATCAGACCTGTCAGGATGCCATTTCTGAGCAAGTTTTCGATAGGCTTTTTTTATCTCTTCCGGGGAAGCGTCCTCGCTCACTCCAAGTACTTTATAATAATCCTTTTTAGTGTTCGTGGCTGACATCATATCTACCTCCGTTAGTAATTATCTCCTATAAGTATAACAGAAGCTACCCGGCTATTTATTCCACAGACCCGGGCAAACCTGGCTGTCCAACCAGATTTTTTTGCCGTCTTATTATCTTACATCTCAATAGAGAACAACCAAATTAAACAGACTAACTCAATTCAACTCCAGCCTCGAGCGAAACCGGAAGAAGCAAGACAAATCATTACAACTGTTTTATAATTACGACTCTGAACAACTAATATTTAACTATTCTGAATGGTGAGAACTATGCATCAAACAGTTCATCTGCGGTATTTTGCCGGCCTTCGTGAAACTCTTGGTGTTGAGGGCGAAGAGTTCAAACTGCCCCGGACACCAATAACTTTAAACCGGCTGCGCGAACTTCTTCTGGAACAGTATCCCGAAATCGCACCACAACTTAAAAGCTCAGCGGTAGCTGTTAACCTGGAGCTTACCTCGCAGCCCGACAGTCAAATCAATCCAGGCGATGAAGTAGCCTTTATGCCCCCGGTTGGAGGCGGTTAAGCTGAACTTTTCTGAAGATCAGCTTCCATTCATCAAGCTATTCCCACCCGGTCAACTACCACAAATTAACCAGCTGACAGAGCTTGTTACAACAGCTGAAACAGGGGCAGTTGTAAGTTTCACCGGCACAGTCCGGGCCAGCTCTGGAAATAAACCGGTAACCCACCTTTATTATGAAGCCTACCCCGAATTACTTATCCCCCTTGCTCGACGGATTATTGATAAAATTGCCAGAAAGCTTGGTGCCAAAGAAAGATTTAACGTCGCCTGTGCCTTCCAGACCGGCAAAGTGCAAATCCAACAGCCCAGCACTCTAATTGCCGTGGCCACTCCCCATCGCCAGGCAGCTTTCCAGGGCTGTAGCCAGCTGCTCAATCAGTTTAAATTACAGCTGCCAATCTGGAAAAAAGAATATTATACGGATGGGAGCTCCTGGATTGTCAACAATTAAACCGGAAAATATTGGGATCTATCTGCTAACTATCAGTGATACCAGAACCAAATCAACAGATGTTTCCGGGAAAACACTGCGCGAAAAAATCACCAGTTCAGCTTTTCCCTGTATCGGCCATCAGATTATTCGTGAAAACTCCGGGGAAATTCTACAATCAGTCCAAACTCTACTGAAGCAACCGGAAATCAGGGTTATAATTAGCTCTGGTGGAACAGGGTTGGGCAAACGTGATATCACAATTGAAGAGCTGGCTCCCCTGTTCGACCGGGAACTAAAAGGGTTCGGGGAGCTGTTTAGAATGCTCAGCTATCAACAGGTTGCTGCACGCTGTCTGCTGAGCCGGGCGACCGCCGGACTGGTGAACGATAAAATGTTATTTATCTTACCCGGTTCACCGGCCGCTGTTGAACTGGCAGTTGACAAACTTATTCTACCGGTTTTACTCCATATGTTCGAAGTAATTGAAAAATAAATAATCTTATCAGGTCAGGATTGATTAAGATGGAAATCACTTTCGCCGGGGCCACCGGCACCGTTACAGGATCAAAATTTTTACTCCGTTCCAACAGTCAAACAGTATTACTTGACTGTGGACTATACCAGGGATATAAACATCTTCGCCGACGCAACTGGGCAGAACTCCCCTTTGAAATCGACAGTATCGATGCCGTGGTCCTGTCACACGCCCACATCGATCACAGTGGATATCTGCCAAGACTGGTAAAATCAGGTTATACAGGACCAATCTATTGTACTGAATCAACCCTTCATCTCTGTAATATCCTGCTGCCTGATAGCGGCCGAATACAGGAGGAGGACGCAAACTATGCCAATAAAAAAGGCTTCTCTATTCACGATCCAGCACGACCTTTATACAGCGAAGACGATGCTCGCAAGGCCCTTACCCAGTTCAAATCCTGTCAATTCAATCAAACGATCGAACTGACCAAGGACTTCCGGGTAAATTTCCGACCGGCCGGACATATAATTGGTGCGGCCATGACCGAAATTACCGATGGAACCAACCAACTGCTTTTTTCCGGTGATCTTGGTCGACCGGATGATCCACTGCTTTATCCCCCGGAGAACCAGCTAAACCCAGATCTACTGATTCTTGAATCAACCTATGGCAACCGGCTCCATTCACCGGTTGATCCCCAGCAGAAACTCGGCGAACTGGTCAACCAGACCGTTGAGAACAACGGAACAGTTTTGATTCCCTCCTTTGCAGTGGGACGTGCCCAGGTACTTGCCTTCTTTCTTCACAGGTTGAAAGAATCCGGAACAATTCCCGATCTCCCCATCTATATGGACAGTCCGATGGCCGCCCGGGCGACTAAGATATTCAACCAGAACCCGGCTCTTCATCGACTCGACGAAGCTACCTGTCGAGCACTTGATGAAACAATCACCTTCACCAACAGTGTCGAACAATCAAAACAGATAAATCGACAGACCGGACCTAAAATCATTATTTCAGCCAGTGGTATGGCGACCGGAGGACGAGTTTTACACCATCTAAAAGTCTACGCTCCGCACAAGGAAAATCTCATTTTATTTGTCGGGTACCAGGCCCCCGGTACGCGGGGAGCAAAGATTTTGGCGGGTAACCCCTCAGTTAAGATTCATGGATACTATAGTCCGATGAGAGCCCGTATTGAAAAATTGGACAATATCTCGGCCCATGCTGACCATCAAGAAATAATCGCCTGGTTAGAAACTTTCAAAGCAGCACCTGAGAAGACCTATCTGGTCCATGGGTCTCCCGATTCACTCGATCGCTTTCGCCTTAAAATTGAGGATAAACTGGGCTGGGACTGTCAGGTCCCTGAATATCTCGGAAAAGTCACCCTGGATAATCAGCAGGCCAGCTACAGACCACCGGAAATTCCACGAATACATGTCTGACTTAACCAATCATCTGGAGCAACATCTAATTCTTACCCAAAGGTGAATAGAATGAAATTTTTCAACAAAATAAATTATTTGGCTATTGTTTTAATAATTGTTTCAGCCACACTATTTCCTGCTGCCTGCACCGCCGACTCAGAACCCCCGATAACCTTAACCAGACAACCCGCCGAAGCTGTAAATGCACAAGTTATAGCCAACGACGACTATCTTGACCAGTTGCTGAAAATGATTCGAACGGCGGAGGAGTCGTTACACCTGGCACAGCTTTATTTTAACGATGATGGTGCGGTAAGATGGATCATCAATGAGTTAGAAGAAGCGGCCGACCGGGGAGTTAACATAACCGGAATAGTCAATCGAGACGATCCCCAGGATTTTATGAGCATGCAGGGTGTCCAACAGCTCCAGGAAGCCGGGGCTAATATCAACTGGGCCAGCCGCGAGGGTTATGGAAAGCTCCACGCGAAGCTTGTGGTTGCCGATGTTGAGCGGGTTCTTGTCGGCTCAACCAACTGGAGCGCCATGTCGATCTTCAACAACAACGAACTCAATCTCTACGTCGAACACCCAGGTATCGGCTATAGTTATGTCAACTGGATCGAACGACTCTTCCTTAATCCAACCACTGACCCCGATATCACCCCCCTGGCAACCGCTAAATTTAAACCGGTCTTTGACCGGCAGCTCCCCCAAAAAATCAAACAGATGCTGGAAAAGGCAGAGGAAAAAATTTGGCTGGGTCTTTACGTTTACCGCACCTATTTTGCTAATGATGAGGATGATCAATCAACCGTCGGAAAAGTTTCACAATTACTGGCTGAAGCCCATCGGCGGGGGCTCGACCTACGGATTATGCTAGATGAAAGCGACTACCAGGAGTTTATTAATCAGATTAATTCAGAAACCATCAACTGGTTCAAAGAACAGGGAGTTGAAGTTCGACAGACTCCTAAAGAGACAATCTCCCACTGGAAACTGTTAATAGTTGATGATGCCGCCCTGGTAAGCTCAATGAACTGGGGATTCAGCGGTTTTAAAAGCCATGCTGAAGCTGGCCTGTGGACAGCAGATTCAAACCTTGTCACTGAGTTAAAATACTATTTTTCGAACCTCTGGGACCCTTAAACCCAGCGGAAAATCGACTGAACTATTTGACCTTTAACTAACAACCAGATAGCTCTAAGATTTACCCCATTAACTCTATACTCTCAAAAGGACAGCTCTTTACTTTGAGCAGCCTAAGGGGCGGCTAACTGATCCAGCGCATAGCGAGCATAGTCATTGCCAGGTTCGATCTCCAGTACCCTTTCAAACCACTCTATCGCCGCCTCAAAATTACCCTGTCGCTGTCGGGTCACACCGAGCCAGTTTAAGTTGTTCGTATCCTCGGGAAAATATTCATAACCCTCCAGAAATATTTCATAGGCCAGCCCATAATTACCGGCTTCAAACTGTTCAACAGCCTCGGCCCGGCGACTTTCCCAATCATAAATCTCTTCCTCTGGCTCCTCGACCTCATCAACTTCAACCATCACCGGCGGTGCCACATCGGCCACCGGCCGTTCAGGAGTTCCTAACCGGTAGTTAAAAGCCACCTGATGCAGATCACCAAAAACACCATAGGGAATATATGCATAATCAAGCCCAATATTTTCCCCGAAAGCAAAACCGAAACCGGCCGTTAAACCATTATCGATATCACCAAGATTACCATCATAACCAAGCCGCAGAGCGACCTCATCAGTTAGATCATATTCCATCCCCAACTTTAATCCCAACTCGCTGCTGTTGATTAAATATTCAAAATCAAGGTGGGTCCGAAGGGCAACATCAAGCAACGTATAAAAATCTACTGTAACCCCGCCACGGGTAAGAAAGGGTAGATCTTCACTACGATCACCAAACTCAATTCCGGGGCCGAAATTTGCCGCCATTATCCCCAGCGATATCGGCAGATCCGGATTGGGAGAATGGTATTGAAATCCCAGATCAAGCGCCCGACCGTTAGCAGTTGTTCCATCAATATTAAGATGGATCAATTTTACTGAAGCACCCCAGGCCCAGCTGCCAATCCGCTCCCCATAGCCTACCGTTCCAACCAGATCAAAATCACTGAACTTGCCGGTTTTAACCAGCTGTTTATTAATCAACTCCATCCGGTCCAGAGAACCATAACTTAAGTATCTCAGTCCCCCGCCCAATCTTCCCCTCACAAGATTATGATTATAATCCAGGTTGCCATAACCAATGTCCTCGACAATCTGTTGATAGGTAAACTTCAGGTCCCGCTGCGGTCCATAAGCCAATCCAGCCGGATTATAATGGAGAGAAGGGGCACCACTAACGGAGGCAACCCCCGCCCCACCCATGGCCGGATGAATAGCTCCAGAACCAAACAACAGCACTTCGGCCGCAGTCTGCCCTGCATCTCCAGCAGCCAGCGGTAAAACAGTTAACAGGCAGAAGCCGATCACTGCAACAACCACAGTTATTTTTTGGCAAACCTCTGATACGTCCTTAATAAATTGATTTAATCCCATCGTATTATTGCCAACCTCCCGGTTTTACTCTGTCCGGTTGAGCGTTCTTCAACAGAGTATAAGTAATAACCACTGTTAACTAAATCGCCTGAATTATTTCTTGTATCCCATCGATATCTTATATCACCGGTACTGGTACTGTAGACCAGTCTTCCAGCTATACTGTATATTTTTATTTTAAACGGTCCGGGCTCCCTTGAATCAAAATGAAACCAGATACCATCAGAACCGGTACCCGGTTTGCCATCATCCGGTCTAAACGGATTAGGACCAACCGACAGATCCGACAGACCGGGAGCACCTTCAGCAAAAGTTGCCACAAGCTGTTTGTCAGAATTGAGGTAAATCTCCAGAGTTTCAGTCTCCCCGGTAAAATCCCCTGTCCAACCTTCAAATCTTAAGAAACCCACCGGAACTGCTTCAACCAGTACCGTTTCACCGGCAGTCAATGAAAGCGGATTCTGGTATTTATCCCCATCCACCAGAACCTCTCCGGTACCCTGAATATCAATACTGAGCAGATAACTCTGTCGATCAAACACCGCCAGAATCTGTTTGTCATCTTCTACATATATTTCACGCTGGCGAACCGTTCCGCTCAAAGCCCCCCCCCAGCCCACAAAATTCCAGTAGTCCTGTTCCACTATCTCAAGTTTAACAGTATCACCGGCCTCCACATAGACCGGATCATAATACAGATCATTATCAACCAGGACAAACCCCTCACCCACAACGGTCACCGTTAACTTTTTCATATCCCTCCCAAATACAGCACTGACCTGTTTATCTGACCTCATAAACAGCTCGACCAACGTATCGCTCCCGGAGAGCGCCATCCCCCACTCATGAAAAAACCAGTATTCGTCAGGAACAGCCTTCAACAGGGCTGTTTCACCACCGGTTAATTCGACCGGCGTCTGATAGGTTTCCCCATTAACCAGAACCTGCCCCTCACCGGTAATTCCAACTGTCAGAAGATAAGTATCCCGAACAAAAACAGCTGTCACCTCTTTATCATCGTCAAAAAACAACTGTTCTGTTAGAGCGGTACTGCTCAAATCCCCCTCCCATCTGACAAAATGATAAAACTCAGCCGGTTCAACCTCCAGAGCGGCCGTCTCGCCTCCCTTGATCACAACCGGGTCAATATACGAATCACCATCCACCCTGATAAGTCCTTCACCACGTCGATTAACTGTCAAAATATGTGTATCCTGCTGGAAAAGCAGTTCGACGAATTTATCCTCGTCAATGAATAAATCCTTGACCAGCTCACTACCCGAGAGTTCTCCTCCCCAGCTCTTAAAATGCCAGAACTGATCAGCAACAGCTTCCAGCTCTACCGTATCGCCGGCAATCACCACCATGGGATCCTGGTAAACTGTACCATCCACCTCGAGCTGACCGGCTCCAACAAAATCTGCAGTTAGTATATAGGTGTCCCGTTCAAATATTGCAGAAATATTTTTTTCTGAATCTACCATTATTTCGGCTGTTTTATCGGTACTGGTCAGATCCCCTTCCCAATGAGAAAAATGATAAAACCGATCAGAAATAGCCTCAAGACTGATTGTCTCCCCTCCCAGTACCTCGACCGGTGCAAGATAACTATCACCATCCACCAGAACTGTTCCACCACCCTGGATATCTATATTAACCAGATGAGTGTCCTGCTGGAACCATGCGTTGACCTGCCGGTCATCCGGAAAAAACAGCTCCTTTTCCATCTCTACCCCGGAAAGATCACCTGTCCATCCAGTAAAATGCCAGAACTCTGCCGGTTGAGCCGTCAGAGTCCGGGTTTCCCCACCATTCACAACCAGCGGGCCCGTATAGGTATCACCATCCACCAGAACATCTCCTTCACCGAAAATATCCACGGTTAATATATGGGTGTCCGGTTGAAAAACAGCCTCGATAACCTTATCTGAATCAATAAACACCTGGTTTAGAGGATCATCGCCACTGAGATCCCCACCCCAGCGTTTAAACTGCCAGAAATCATCTGGCTCGGCCTCCAGTTCAATTGTATCTCCAGCAATCAGTTCCAGGGGATCGGTATATTGCAAAAAACCTTCCAGAAATACCCGGCCATCACCAATAATATCGATCGTTAATAGATATGTATCCTCTTCAAAGTTGGCCGAGAGATTAAAATCCCGATCAACCAAAAAAACTATTTCCGTATCAGTTCCGGTGATATCCCCGGTCCATTCCTGAAAATGCCAGAATTCAGCTGCTTCAGCGATTAAAGATATGGTCTCCCCACCCTCAACCACAAAAGGATCGATGCCGATTACAGTCCCCTGGCCGACCATAACATCACCATTGCCGTTGATGGTAAGATTTATCGTATGGGTATCACGCTGAAAAACTGCTGTCACCTCACGATCATCATCAACAAACAACTGCTGCACCGTTTCACCACCGGTCAAATCTCCTTCCCAGCGAGCAAAATGGTAATATGGCTCAGGAACTGCTTCCAGCGTGACAGTCTCACCAGAATCAATTACCTGTGGACCAGTATAGGTAATTCCATCCACCTCAACCGTCCCCTCCTCCACAATATTAACTGTCAGAACCTCAGTATCACGCTTAAAATTAGCAGTAATTAATTTATTTGAATCAACATATAAATTTTCTGTCAACTGAGCTCCGGTCAGATCCCCTTCCCAGACATCAAAACTATTATACTGGTCGGGAATAGCCTCAAGCTGGATTGTCTCTCCGGCAACAATAGTAACTGGAGCGGTGTATGGAACACCATCCAGCCAAACAGCTCCTTCCCCTTCAATATCTATCTCTACAGTATATTCAATTTCAGAAAAAACTGCTGTTATATCCTTATTGGCATCGATTAAAACTGTTTCATTTAACGCATCACCGGTCAGATCTCCGGTCCATTCCTCAAGCTCCCAGTACTGATCCGGAACAGCTTCCAGGGTAACATTATCTCCTCCGGTAAAAGTTAAGGGGTCAACATAGCTGGAACCATTAACCAGGACATCCCCCTGGCCTACTATGTCAACTGTTAAAATAAATGTATCAACAAAGGTGGCAGTTACTTGCTGATTATGATCAACAAATAAAGTTTCAACCGGCTGAACTCCACTGAGTGCTTCCCCCCACTCTAAAAACCGCCAGTAAGTGTCAGGTAGAGCCTCGAGGGTTGCATCCTCATTAGCCGGCACCAGAACCTCCTCCGGAGCCTGGGCCGCAGTCACCAGGGTATCACCATTTACCAGCACCGCCCCTTCTCCAACAATATCAATCGTCAATGTAAGATGGGTAACCGGGACCACCCAGACCGTAGGACCCTCCGATAGATAGGGATAACCATCATTTTTATCCTCCCCGGTACCATCAATATCCCAGCCGGCATTCAGATAATTATCGATATCCTGCATCTGCCCGGTAGTACGACCCTGGCCACCGTCACTACCGGTCATACCAGAACTGTTAACGTCCCAAAAACTGTTATTAACATCACGGATATTATCTCCAACCAATCCTCCAACATTAGAATTACCGATTACTTCGCCAGTAGAAAAGCTATTATTAATAACATCTCGATTGTAGCCAACAAGCCCTCCCACCCTGTCATCACCAGTTACATAACCCCGAGCGTAAGAATTAAAAATTAATCCAAAATTATACCCGGTAAGCCCCCCGTTACGACTCCCATTTGCATCTACATCAACATCAGCAAATGATCTCAAAATCATCGCCGGCCCCATATTTCTGCCGGTTAATCCCCCGGCATAGCTACGTCCATCACCATCCGCCCCGGCAGTTAATATGCCTTTAGCATAAGCATCTTCAATTGTTCCATAGTTGATTCCCGCCAGCCCACCAACCCGATGGCCACCCACAATCACCCCGGTGGCATAAGAGTTTTCCACCACCGCATCACGCTCAATCATTCCCACCAACCCACCGACAAAGGTATCCCCGGTAACTGTGATATTGCCCACACCAAGATTTTTAATCATCCCCGGATCATCAAGCAAGCCAAACAAACCCACATGTGAAGCCCCCGGGCGATCGATATAAACGTCAGATATTGTATAGTTTTGACCATCAAATACCGCAGTACAGGGCACATCATCATCACCTAAAGGAAGCCATCCCATGCCACCATCAGCCGCTGAACTGGCCACATCAGCCCAGCCAAAACTATTTTGATCAAGTGAGTTTTCTAATCGATAATAAGCTCCAAGGTCAAGTCGCACAGCATCCAGGTGATGCCAGTGCTCAATTCTGTAGGGATCAGTTTCTGTCCCGTCACCATCCCCCGGAAAGGCCAGAGCCCTCCCACAGGGAAAGCTGCCGAGAATTACAACAATTAAAATCAAATGTATCCATCTGATTTTGATCTGCATAAAATCCACCCTTAATTTTTTTTACTTATGTCAAAGTATAAAGGTTTTTAGCCCAAAGAGCAATTTTTTCCTGTGATGAAAGGAGGTTATTTTTATTTTTTTAACAAAAAAACATTTCTCTTCAGTTAAACGATTATCTTCGTCCTGCTAAAATCAGATTTTTCTGACCACTCACAGCAGTTGACTTAAAAAAGATTGGACCCTGAAGAGATTATTAGGAAGGCTAATTATTTGATAAATAAAATTTGAAAACTAATTGAATCGCCGGTTGTAACTATCCCTGATCGGTCCACAACAACAATTTCGAATATCAATAAAAAAGGGCGGACCACTACTAAACCGCTCAGCCGAATAAATACTTGTTACTCTCACCGCTTAAGGGACACAAAATTAAACTTTATTAGCGAATAATTGTCACCGTAGAACTGCTCACCCGACCGTTACCCTCTATCAGGTATATGTAGGTGCCGGATGCCACTCGGGGTTCCCAACTGGCCAGCCGGCTGTTTGTTTCAACCGCAAGGTTCCGGCTAACTATCTCACGTCCGTTCAACGTATAGACCGTCAACCGCACACGGTTACCAAAATTTTCCGGGACTAAAAAGCTCAGCTCATCGCTCTTATCAGCTCGATAAGGATTGGGATAAGAAAAGACTTCGCCCGACAGACCCAGCCCATCAGCTGCGGCCTGCAGGTTTAAGAAATACTCGTCGGTGATCTGCCAGACAGCCCCGGTCTCTTCCCCGGTTTCCCAGCTCAAGAAGGGATACCCTTGATTATGCAGCTCATCCGCCGCTGCAATATTCCAGCCGGCATCCAGATAGGGGAAAATACCCTGCATTTTATCGGCTGACATACCTACACCACCATGACTTATATCCTGACCGGTCGTCTTAATATTCCAGAAACTGTCCTCCACATTACCCTGATGATTATCACCGGCCAGCCCACCGGTCTGATGCTCACCCCGCACCTCACCCATGGCATAGCTCTGTCTGATTAATCCCCGGTTGTTTCCAACTAAACCTCCAGTTCGATGATCAAAACCTCTAACTGCAGCCCGGGAATAACTCTCCAGCACCCGACCGTCAAGGTTTTCTCCAACTACCCCGCCGACATTATTACCGGCGCCGACTATCTGACCGTCAACGACCACCCGACCAATAACACCTTCAACATTCCAACCGGCAACTCCACCAACCTGACCACCTTCACCGGTAACATATCCGTCAAACGAACTATTCAGAATATTGCCGCCAACCTGGCGACCTACCAGGCCACCAACTCTGTAATCCCCGGCGATGTCACCCTCAACCTGCAGATTGCTTAATTCGCCCGAACTATGGCCGGCTACGGCACCAACAAACCAGCCGCCTGCCAGATCGATCTGAACAGTTAAATGCTCAACAACTGAAGCTTCCAGGTGACCAACCACGCCACCGATAAACCGATCCTTACCCGACACCGCACCACTAACCTCAACACGCTCTATGCTTCCTCCCGCCAGCCGGCCAAACAGCGCACCAGCAGCTTCCCGGGCATCAATAGCCACATTTTCCAGCTGTAGATTGTTAACTGACGCACCATACCCACCTGCACCAAACAGTCCTGCTTCACTTGCTTCCAGGCGATCTATCTGCAGCTCAATTATGCTGTATCCATCCCCCTCGAGAGTTCCAGTAAAGGGCTGATCAAGATCACCCAACGGCTGCCAGCCCTGCCCCTGGTTGGCGGCCGGGCCGGCCTGATCGGCATATCCTTCGACAGCAGGAGACAGATCATTCAACAGCCGATAGTTAGCATCTAACACCCGGCTGACCTCCTGCAGCTGGTGCCAGTCGGACAGTTCATAAGGTTCCTCTACGGTTCCCCAGCCACCAGCCAGATTTAGCACCTTGATAACAGTAGTATCGGCATCATCCTCACCGGTTATTTTAACCTCAGCACCATCCTCGACCAGCACCGGCGTATAAATATACTCTACAGTCACAGTACTCTTAGGTCCAATTTCTACATCCAACATATCAGCCAGCATTCCATCAACAGTCAGATCAAGCCGCTGAATAGCCGAATAATCTCCCAGATTTTCCA
>PWOD01000199.1 GCA_003557545.1 bacterium
CCAAACCTGACCCGCCGTTCGAACCCCTTCTCCTCCATAGTCGCCCCCAGAATCATCCTGTCCGGATATCAAACCACTCCAGGCCCCCGCAGCTATTACCAGATGGCGCGGCCTGATCCGTCGTTGCACCGTCTGAACAGCAGTTATTTCACCAGTGGAACCATATTCAAGGTTGACCACCGGATCATTCCTGTGCAGCTCAACCCCACGCTCACGACAGAGCATCTGCAGCGCAGCGGCCAGTTTACGATTAATATTTTGATAAGTGAGTCATCTCATATTTTGAAAAATGCAGTTAACACTAACAAAAAAGCAGGACTTTCGCAAAATCAAGGGTAATCGCAAGCAAACTCAACAGACAGATTTAACCAAGATAATACTGTGGATATAAATCTGCTAAGCACTTCCAGCGGCGGGACTCTTCTAATTATTTTTTCTGCTGATGCATTAATTAATTTCAACATGAATCTAACCATGGTGAGAAAAACAAATTCAAAAGCTGATTTTCCTAATCCCCCCTGATTCCAAACGAAATCAGGGGGGATTATGGAATCTACTTACTCCAGAAATTTACTAACAAACGGTGAAGTATCACCTTGGCGCTCAAAGTGACCCGAGGGTCCCTCACCCAGGAATTCAGCAAACCAGGACTCATGCTGAATTTCCTCATGCAAAATCGCCTTGGCAAGGTCATAAGTACGGGGATCCTTGCCAGCGGTCATCTGACAGATCTTAGTGTATTGGCGAACCGCACACCGCTCGGCTTCAACCAGCACCTTCAGGATATCGTCAGCATCGATGCTGTTATCCGGTAGATAAGCGGGAGGACAGCCAGAAACATCATGAAAATCTTTCATGTTCCGGGGAAGCTCTCCACCCAGCTCATAAATTCGCGGCACCAGCGCCTCGAAGTGGTTCCGGTCCTCAATTCGGGCATCCTCAGCAATTGATTTTATTCCTTCACCCTTGTGCCCGATCAGGTTCACACGCAGAATAGTGTAGTAGTAAAATGTCGTTAGTTCTGCGGCGGCGTTTGCCACGAGGAGGTCTACCAGCTCGTCAACGTCGATCCCTGCGTCTTCAACCACTTTTCTTGTTACTTTAGCCATAAAAACTCACTCCTTAAAAAAGATAGGGACACGTAAATTTCTACACAAAATTAGATTGCTTCTTAATTTACTCTAATACCAGTTTAAATTACCTGAAGTAAATGTCAAGCCAAGGTATAAAGATTTTTAAACGTCAGCAACATGTCCCGGCAGTGGTCATTAATTGTCGGTAAGTTGTCGCACGAAAGCTTCAGGTGAAGTGGCAGATTTTTGTCAGACTCACAGATGTAGGCGCCAGGTAGCGGCACGAAATGTTCGGCGCCATAGATGACCTTATCCTTCAGCGAGCCCTGATGGATTTTCGCTGCGGTCACTGGACAGCGGGGGATCTAATTGATTGGCCAACGCTACCCACCCTGGTTGCCGGCTTCTTTTTTTACCTCCCTGTGAACACTGAAACAGGTTTACATCCAGGTCTGCATCTTTCGGACCAGTTTTGGCTTAATCCACCCCTTCTCAATCAGCATCTAGAATACATGGTGTTACCAGACCTTGAGAAAAGATTTGGTGAACAGCTTCCCGGAAGAGTGAGGGATGAAACAAAACCGATAAATCGGGGGGGATCCTGTAAAATATTAACCAATCCCCGATCCCTATAAATCTCCCGTGGAATTCGCTCAACCTGAATCTCTAACTGCTGTGCAGAACCGGTCAACCTGGGCTGGCTGGGATTTTTAGGTTTTCTTGGGTTTTTGTATCAACCCTTATTCTATCTATTTTCTCTATTCTTCTTCTTTTTTGGCTTCCATTTGTTTCTTGGCGAAAAAAAGCCCCCTTCCGATCAATCCTGACATCCAGACTCTTAGCTGTTTAAACGCCCCGGCAGAAAGGGACCGGCGCCATCGGGAGTTTTCCCCTCAAGCAGCATCTGACGGATAAACCGAACCGTGATCGGAGTCATAAGAATCCCATTACGATAATGACCGGTGGCAAACATCAGGTTGGGAGTTTGAAAGCTAGGACCAATAAACGGTTTACTATCATAGGTGGCCGGCCTGTGTCCCACCCAGGTTTCAAGAAACGGTTGGTCACGCAGGCCAGGAAGAACCTCACTGGCAGCAAACAACATATCATAAACACCGCCAAACCTGACCCGCCGTTCGAACCCCTTCTCCTCCATGGTCGCCCCCAGAATCATTCTGTCTGGATAATGCGGTACACAATAAACATCCGGTGTCTGAATCACCGCCCTGGGAGAAAAATCGCTCGACAAACCCACCGCTACTGCCTGCCCTTTAACCGGTCTAACCGGTAGTTTGTCGGCCGGTTTAAGTCCGGGTAGCAGGCCACTCCAGGCCCCCGCAGCTATTACCAGGTGGCGCGACCTGATCCGTCGTTGCACCGTCTGAACAGCAGTTATTTCTCCAGTGGAACCATATTCAAGGTTAACCACCGGATCATTCCTGTACAGCTCAACACCACGCTCACGACAGAGCATCTGCAGCGCAGCGGCCAGTTTACGATTATCAACATATTTTTCATCTTCAATATAGAGCCCACAAACAACCTTATCAGAAATCAGCGGCTGCTGCCGGCGCAGCTCCGAGGGTGACAGTTTATGAACTTCCAGACCAATATTTGTTTGATAATTGTAGAGTCGTTCAAGTTCCTCACGCTGCCGGTCATAAAAAGCAACAAAATAGGTTCCACCCTCGACCAACCGCATATCTGTAGCAAGAATTTGTTCTATCTCATTCACATAATCAGGAAAGATTTCCAGACTCTGCCGGCCCAGCCGCAGCAGTTCGAACTCCTCAAATTCCAGTTCCATCAGCGGAGCCAGCATACCCCCGGCGGCGCCGGTCGCCTCACGACCGGTATAATCCCTGTCAAACAGCACCACATGCTCCATATCACGGGCCAGATCAGCCGCAATAGCCAGACCGATAACTCCTCCACCAATTACTACCAGGTCAGCCCGCTTCACGGCCAATCAGCTCCCCACAGACCAGTCAAACTTCAGGGCCGTCACAAACTTCTACCACAGCTCCACGATCCGCGCCAGCAGCCATCTTACGATAACGTCGCAGATAACTACCGGCTAAAAGTTCACGTTCCGGGGGGGCTACCGGCTGACGATTTTCAAACTCCGGCGTCTCCACTTCCAGCCGTTTTTCAGGTATGTTTATCGAAATAATATCGCCATCCCGCAAACGGGCTATCGGTCCTCCATGAGCTGCTTCAGGACAAATGTGAGCTATACATGGTCCACGGCTCCCGCCGGAAAATCGACCGTCGGTCAACAGAGCGGTATTGGCGCCCAGACCACTACCCATAAGATTGGCTGTCGGTGCCAGCATCTCACGCATCCCAGGGCCTCCACAGGGACCTTCAAAACGAATCACTATCACTGAACCAGGTTCAATTTCATGGTTCAAAATCGCCCGATTAGCCGCCTCTTCACCCTCAAAAATACGGGCCGGTCCACGATGAACCAGCATCTCGTCATCAACCGCCGAAGCCTTAACAGCTGCACCACGTGGGGCAAGATTACCAAATAAAACCTTCAGACCACCTTCAGAAGAGTAAGCATTTGACAGAGTTCTGATGACCTGACCGTCCACCGCCGGTGCGGTAACAATTAGTTCACCAACCAGCTTCCCGCCCGCTGTCGGAACTGTTGTTTTCAACAGACCGCCACCATCACTCAACTCACGCATGACCGCCGAAATTCCACCGGCTTCATCAACATCCTCCATATGGTAACGTGAGGACGGCGAGACCTTGCAGATGGTTGGCGTTCTATCCGAAATCCGATTAATTTTTTCCAATGAATAATCAACTCCAGCGGCGGCAGCTATGGCCAGTCCATGCAGCAGCATATTGGTTGAACACCCCATCGAAAGTCCCACGGTAAAAGCATTGTCAAAGGCTGCCTCTGATAACAACTGCCGGGCGGTAATCCCCTTCTCAACCAGATTTAAAATCTGCTCACCAGCTCGACGGGCCAGTTTATAACGTTCTTCACTAACCGCCGGAATAGTCCCATTGCCGGGCAGACCAAGTCCCAGTGATTCGGTAAAACAGTTCATCGAATTGGCGGTAAACATCCCGCTGCAGGAACCTTCTCCCGGACAGGCCCGACATTCCAGTTGATACAGCTGTTCAAGCGCTGCCTCCTGATCCTCAGCTTCTGCAACACCTTCAAAAACATCAATTAGATCGACCGGTTCTTCCTCCTCGGTCTGGCCGGCCAGCATCGGTCCGCCACTCACAAAGACTGTGGGAATATCAAGCCGGGCCGCAGCAATCAACATCCCGGGAACTATTTTGTCACAGTTAGGAATACAGACCAGTCCGTCAAACTGGTGGCCTTCCACCATCGTTTCAACTGAATCAGCAATCAGTTCCCGACTTGGCAGGGAATATTTCATCCCCCCGTGCCCCATGGCTATCCCGTCACAGAGGGCAATCGTATTAAACTCAAACGGTACACCACCTGCTTCAACTATGGCCTGTTTTACTGCTTGACCCAGTTTATCGAGATGAATATGGCCCGGCACTATCTCGGAATAGGAGTTGGCCACAGCAATAAAAGGTCGATCAAAATCGTCGTCCGTGACACCCACCGCTCGCAATAGCGAACGGTGCGGTGCCCGTTCAATTCCCTCAGTAATATTTCGACTGCGCTTATTATTCATCTACCGCACCTCCAGAAAATTTTCATATCTGACAGTATCCACCAGATTCTAACATTCAACCGGCTTGACCGTCCACAACTGCCGGTCAAATTTTCTCAACAAGATGGAATAAACAGGGCTAGCTAAAAGTTTATTAATACGGTAACTGGAGATGATGAAAAATTAACAATAGCAGGGAGAGCGTGGAGTTAATAAAAATCTGGTTTTATATGACTAATTTTTTAAGAGGTGATCAACAATGACAGTTTTAAGGCGACGGACTGGCTGGTCGCCGCTGAGCAACCTGCTGGATCTTGACAAGCGGCTGAGTCAGATGTTTGGTGAAGGATTCGACGATGAAGAATCGACGGTTACTGCCTGGTCTCCCCGGGTCGATATTTACCAGGAAGGTGATGACATAGTATTTGAGTGTGAAGCTCCTGGTGTTGATAAGGAGGATATCGAAGTAGGGGTAGAGAACAACCGTCTTACCATCCAGGGTGAGCGGCGCGAAGAGAAGGAAGCCGGCGGTGAAGGACGTGATTATTATAGAACCGAACGGTTTTACGGTAGTTTCCAGCGTTCTTTTGTCCTGCCCGACGGTGTTGATTCCGGTAATATCAGCGCCCAGTACAACGAGGGTGTGTTGAAGGTAACCCTGCCCAAGGCGGCGGAAAGCAAGAAGCAGACCATTAAGGTCAAGTAATTTACCCTTCCACGCTTCTCCATGCGTTCCGCCTATTCGACTCCCGGAGCCGGGTATCATGAGAGGCCCGGCTCCTTTTTTTTATTCCCTTAACTACCTGTTTGGCAGCGCCACCCCTGTTATTTGACTGAATATTTTATATACTATCCTCCGCTCACAAGACAGTCACTGAAAGGAATTTTTCACCATGTCAAACAACGATCTGCTCCTCGGGTTTCACGCCTCAGTCAGCGGTGGAATAGATAAAGCACCTGGAAGAATTGCAAAACTTGGCTGTAATACCGGCCAAATATTTACCAAGAGTAACCGGCGATGGAAAGCACGAGATTTTCATCCTGACGAGGTTGAAAGTTTTCGCAAAAATCAGGCAAGCTTAGAGGGACCTATGGTAGCTCACAGCTCCTATCTAATTAACCTTGCCAACCCTGATAAAGCTGCTCGTAAAAAATCACTTGACGGACTACTTATCGAACTTAACAGGGCCGACCTGTTAAATATCCCCTACCTTGTCCTTCACCCCGGACTTCACGTAGGAGCCGGAGAGAGCGAGGGGCTGAAACTGATATCAGAAGCGCTGGATGAAGTTCATGCTAACAGTCCGGATGCCACAACCAAAATTCTCCTGGAGATTACTGCAGGGCAGGGATCGGCACTGGGATATAGATTTGAGCAGCTTGCCCGAATGCGGGAGGAAACCAACGAACCGGGGCGACTGGCTTACTGTCTCGATACCTGCCACATGCATGCGGCAGGCTATTGCCTCAGCACTGAGAAAGATTATTCCCGAACCATGGATGAAGCCTGCTCCATACTTTCCCAGCAACTTATTAAAGTTATTCACCTGAATGACGCATTAAAAGAGGTCGGCAGTAAACTGGACCGGCATGCCCATATCGGCGAAGGGAAGATTGGCACAGCAGGATTTGCCTGTCTGATCAACGACACTCGCTGGCAAAAAAC
>PWOD01000117.1 GCA_003557545.1 bacterium
AGTTAGCATCTCATCAATCTCTTCAGCGGTAATGATCAGTGGTGGCACAAACCGTAGACAGTTACCACCGGCGACTCCCAGGATCAGACCCCGTTTTATAAGACTCCGCATTATTTTTCCGGCTTCCATGTCGCTGGCTAATGGCAATGCCTGCATCAATCCTATCCCCCGTGGCCGATCCACAAATTCATAACGTGCAGCCAGCTCTTCCAACCCCCGTGTAAGCTGTTCCCCCCGCTCTCTAACATTTTCCAGAAGTTTTTCTTTATTCAAAGTTTCCAGCACGGTCAGAGCCAATTTACAGGCAAACGGATTCCCCCCGAAGGTTGAGGCATGATCACTAAACCCAAGCGTTTCCCGCAGACTCTGACGAACCAGCAAACAACCGATAGGAAATCCGCCACCCAGACCCTTGGCCAGGCAGATCAGATCCGGTTCCACTCCATAGTTCTGGTAAGCAAAATATTCTCCAGTCCGACCGATCCCGGTCTGCACCTCATCCAGCACAAGCAGGACATCCCGTTCCGTGCAGAGTTCGCGCACCCGGCGAAAAAACTCTGGTTTTACCGGGACAACTCCACCTTCACCCTGAACCACCTCCATAAACAGCGCACAGACATCATCTTTTAATTCAGCTTCCAGGGCCTGAAAATCATTGAAGGGTAGATAGTCAAACCCCGCGGGAAGTGGACCAAACCCCCGTTGATAGCGGGGCTGGCCGGTGGCTGTAAGAGCTCCCAGGGTCCTTCCATGGAAAGAGTTTTCAAAGCTCAGTATGCGGTTTTTCTCTCCCCCCCGATCGTGACCGTAACGACGGGCAAACTTAATCGCCGCCTCATTTGCCTCCGCACCACTATTACAGAAAAATGCTGCCGTACCAAAACTCAAGCTTGAAAGTTGCTCGGCCAGCTGTTCCTGCTGAGCTATTTCAAATAGATTTGATAGATGGTATATTTCCCCCGCGGCCTGGCGAGCTGTCTCAACCAGCCGGGGATGTCTGTATCCCAGCAGATTGACCGCAATACCGGCAAGTCCATCCAGATAACGACGCCCCTGAGCATCATACAGATAACAGCCGGCGCCCCGGACAAACTCAATCTCAATTCGATTATATACCGGTAACAAAGTCAGTTCAGACGATATTTTTCTATCTTTCATAAGTTCTACTTTCATCGACAATCTGAGTTCCTATCCCCTGGTCAGTTAGCAGCTCCAGAAGTAATGAATGGGGACGACTACCATCAATAATATGGGTCTTTTCCACTCCACCCTCCAGGGCCTGACAGCCCGCCGTTGCCTTCGGAACCATTCCACCGGCAATTATTTCACGACTTATTAAATCCTCCACGCCGCTGGCATCTAAACTGGACAGCAGCTCCCCATCCGCGATAATTCCGGGCACATCGGTCAAAAATATCAACCGTCGGGCGGTGAGAGAGGCGGCCAGAGAACCTGCCACATAATCGGCATTCATATTATAAGTAACCCCAGAACGATCAACTCCAATCGGGGCGATTACCGGCACATAATAGTTCTCTTCCAGCAGTTCAAGTGGCAGCGGATTAACCTTTTCCACCTCGCCCACCTGCCCCAGATCAACCTCTACTTTTGAACAGTTTTTCAGCGGCACGGCCTGCAGCATCTGACCGTCCTTCCCGGATAGCCCGATTGCCCGTGCTCCGGCACGATTAATTTTCTCCACAATATCCTTATTAACCCGGCCGGCCAGAACCATCTCCACAACCTCCATCGTCTCAGCATCGGTTACCCGCTGGCCCTCAATAAACCGGCTATCTATACCCATCTTCTTTAAAGTACTGCCGATCGCCTTGCCCCCGCCATGAACAACCAGCGGTTTAAGTCCAATATACTGGAGCAGCACAATATCTTCGGCCACCGACTGCTTTAAATCGCTGTTCTCCATAATACTACCGCCGAATTTAATGACAATTTTTTCTCCATGAAAATCCTGGATGTATGGCAATGCCTCAGCCAGAACACGTGCACGGGTGTCAAGATCGGTCTTAAATTTACCCACTATTTTCAACCTCCATCCAGTCCCAGAAAGCAGCCGGTCCCAATAACACCTCATCACCACATAACTGTCCTATTGAAACTATTGGTAACCCCTGAAACTGTTTCAAAATAAACTGATTCATCTTCTCTTCAACCGGTTTTAACCAGCTCTTATAGGAACCTGTTAAACCACCTGTTAAAACTATTTTTTCCGGATCTAACATCATCACAACTGTTCCCAGCAAATGAGCTAACTTTAACTCAAACTCTCGACGAACCTCCAACCCCGGTCCCCCCTCAAGAGCAAACAGCTGTGGTACTGTGAGATCAATGCCCCGGCTCTTCAGCTGATAACGTAACCCCTTACCAGACAGCCAGTTGCAGGCAGCCCCCGGTGGCAGCTGTCCAACTATCTCCCCGCCGGTATTAAGACTGATATGCTCCAGCTCCATAATCGAACCACGACGGCCCTGCTGAGGGCGACCATTCCACAACAATGCTGACCCCATGTTTTCCCCCAGGGTTAAAACCACCCCGCTATTCAAACCACTCAACTCTCCCTGGCGCCATTCTCCCACGAGCAAGGCCTCTACATCATTAACCAGTCTAACTGGACAGCCTAATTGATCCTGCAACCTACCCAGCGTAGTTGGTTCTTCCATCCAGGGTAGATCGGGACATTCACTCCGCACATAATTACCCTCCCAATCGACCGTTGCCGGTAACCCTATTGTTACACCTTTAACAGGATATTTATCATCATATTTTTTCAGCAGTTCAAGAAAATACTCGACTCCCTGCTGCCGAACTTCATCAGTCTTTACCCGTTCAACATCAGTTACTTCACCTGCCGAGTCAACCCTGCCCAGTTTACAGGTGGCCCCACCGATATCAACAGAAATTAACGAAATATCTTCTGACATTTCAATCGCACCCCTGTACGTAAAAGATTTTATGACACCAGTTACAATACACCATATTATAACCAAGAGAACTCTGTAAACCCAGTGCCTTTTAACTGGTTTAGCTTAATCTCTGAGAAGAGTTTATTCGAACTCAATATTAATCCCTTTTTTGGCAGAAAAATCGCCCGAACAAGCTTTTCTGTGCAGTTTTAATTTACCCGACAGGAGGAAAAATCTTCAGAAAAATAACTATTTTTTTCTCCGCTTTTGTTTTATACTACACTCTGGTTTTGAAGAAAATTTACACCAACTAATGCCGGGGTAGCTCAGTGGCAGAGCGGCTCACTCGTAATGAGCAGGTCGGCGGTTCAAATCCGCTCCCCGGCTTTTTTAAAAATTCTGTGACCCCCCGACCGGCTATTCCAACTTTTCCCCCTTTGTTTCAGTATCTTCAAGTTGATATTTAGCGAATATCTTAAGCACTTCTTCAACCGAACCGGCCCTGACTATCTCCTCAGAGGCTTCAGTTAGATGGAGGGGTCTGACCAGCTTCGCCAGAGCATTAAGATGTATTTCAGGTGAAGCATCACGCGGACTAACAAGCAAAAACAACGCCTTAACCCTAAAAGCCAAACCAGACAGCTCCCATCCATCCCTGTTTATCCCCAAAAAAGCACGTGATTCAGCAATCCCCTCAATATGTTTATGTAAAAGCACCACACCCGGCGCCAGTTCAATCGGTTCTGCAACAACCAGTTGCTTAAAAAACTTTTTCAAATTATCTAGCTGCTGCTCATCTTGACTGAAAGCAAATCCCAGTACCTGTTCAATAGCTTCTTCTAGCGTAGTATTTTCCAGACATGGAAAAATATTTTCTGGTGGCAGAGGGGTATTTTCATGATCCATAACAGCCGGATGAATTTTTTCTAAATCCTCTCCCTCAGGTTCCGGCGGGTAGATAACCATAAAATTCAACTTAGAAAACTGCTCTCCCAACCAACGTGGTAAATTAGTTAAATTTGGCTGCCAGGCCAGACGGCCCTGGCGCACATTTAGGATTATTACTAAATCTTTAATGGTAGAAATCTCGGTTTGTAACCACGGCATTAGCTCCGACCAATGATCCAATGAACTATACCGCTCCCTGACTTTTGGCAAACTGGCACCAACAACTTCTGTAATTCTTTTTAGAGTGGGGGAAACCGATACTATATACAAAGAAGCCCCTAACTGATCGGTCAACCGTTTGACAGTCAAAATTGCCGATTTCAAACCGGGGTGATGCTCAATCAACGGGGGGATCGCGACTACAACTCTTTTTATTGTATTAACTGATGATAAATCACAACAATTACTTACCAGAAACATCTGTTTATTATTCTCAATTAACGGATCAAGCGTCCGACCAAACACAAGTGTATTAGAAGAAACATGACCCTTCCAACCAAGAATCACAGTGGATATTCGTTTGTCCAACAGAGACTGTCTGATACCAGAAACAACTGCAGTTGATACCCGGGTAATCGGAACAACCTGAACATTTGCCGAAATTGCCCTGACCACCGCCTCTCCTAACATTTTTTCTGCTTTTTCCAACCGCTCTTCAACATCAGTGCCCGCTTCAACAACCGATATCGGATATAAAGGTTCATGTGATCCTGGTTTCCGTATCAAAACTGCCAATTCTGTTAAATTGGCCGCATTCTCAGGATTGGCCATTGGAATCAAAATACGCTGAGGTACATCGGCTGTACTGTACGGTTTTTCTTCTTCACGAATAGCTACAGATCTAGCATATTTATCAGTGAACCATGATCCTAACAAACTGGTAACAAGAATCATGATAATCGTGCCGGTTAAGATAGACTCATCAAAAATTCCAATTTCAAACCCAACCAGAACTGCTGCAAGAGTTGCAGCTGCCTGATTAACGCTCAAACCAAAAATTAAACCTGCTTCATCTGAATCATAAGAAAGAATTTTCTGTGAAATATTTGCTGCCAACCATTTTGTCACAATCCCAGCGATCACCATAGAAACGGCAACTAAAAGCGCACGCTCGCCTTCTAAAAGCAGTGTGAGATTAACCAGCATCCCAACCGAGATGAGAAAGAATGGGATGAACAAAGAATGACCCACGAACTGCACCCGGTTCATCAATGTACTCTTTTCTGGAATCAAAGTATTAAGTGTCAAACCTGCGAGAAAAGCTCCTATTATTGGCTCAAAACCAGCCAGGTGAGCGAAATAAGCACATAGAAACACAGCAGTAAGAACTCCAATAAAAGCAACAAGACCATATGAGGCAATATTTCTGAAGAACCAGTGACCAAGCCAGGGTAAAATCAGCAAAACCAACGCCACATATACTGACATAATAACGAATAATCTAATCCAAAAAATAACCCCGCTTTCTCCCTGATACATGGCAGCAATAACCGCCAAAAATAATAGAGCGGTTGTGTCCGTTATTAAGGTTCCGCCAATTGTTGTGGTAACCGCCCTGTGTCTTACCAGGCCCAGTTTGCTGACCATCGGATAGGTTATTAATGTGTGTGAAGAAAACATTGTTGATAATAAAATCGCGGCCAGCCAATTTAACTTTAGCAAATAATACCCCATCAAAGTTCCCAAAAATAATGGGATGGTAAATGTAAAGAAACCAAAAATTAAACTATCATTCTTATGTTTTACAAACTGTACTATATCCATCTCAAGTCCCGCTAAAAACATTATATAGAGTAACCCGATCATTGCCAGAAGTTCAATTTCATTCCCCCGCTCAAGCAAACCAAAGCCATGCGGACCAATAAATATTCCGCTTAAAATCAAACCGATTATTCCAGGAAGCTTAATTTTTTCCGCAAGGAGGGGAGCAACCAGAGCAATCAACAACAATAAAGCGAAAATCATCTCTGGATCAGTAAACGGCAACACTGAAGCAATCACACAATCACCCATTCGATCACTTGGGGTCAGACACTACGTTTTACGTTTTCATGTCTAATAAATCAATCGATTAAAAATATTATAACCCTAAAAATCTTACGTCTCGTAGAATAGTGTAAATTACCTTTGTGTCCGAACAGACAATGACTTGTACCAAAAATTGTAGCAGTTAGGCTTGTGTTTTTTTAGCATCAACAGTTTTCTTTTCACTTGATATAATACGTTTTAAAAATAAATATCTTGTTTTTATATCTATTGTTCCCTTTAATATACATTGCTGGATTAATTTCTCCAAGACTTGAATACCGACGCCGATGATTCCAATAATCAACTCTTTTCTAAATTATTTCAAATACTTCTTTCATGAGGTTACGTCTTGTAGAATGGTGTAAATTGCCTTTGTGTCCGAGCAGATAATTGACAAAAGGCCATCGTGTGGCCTCAATAGTGTGTCCATGTAAAAAAATCACTATTGGAGGTATCACACG
>PWOD01000106.1 GCA_003557545.1 bacterium
AGCCCCCCAAAAAACTTTTCAGGGAAATTTTTATTACAGGGGTAGGTAACTATCCTAACTAAGAATTTGATAGAAGCTAAAAACCTGCCTGATAACCGAAAAAAAATCATGCCCGAGCTACCCCCTTCTGCATCCTGACCAGCCCTATCTAATAGGATCATCTTTCACAGCTTTGTCCCAGACAGTTGATTTTTATTTCTATTCAACTAATTCAAAATCAGACGGCTCATCCCTCCCATGCCCCACTCAAATAATGACTTTTACTAACCGTCCAGCTAATTAATCTAACATATTGAAAGTTTACTGGAAAACTTTCCATTATGCAACCATTCAATCAAACTTAATAAATAAATTTTGAAACGGTATAATAAACGACCGAATCCCCGTGCAACTAGTATTATCCAGGATGCCAAAAATCTCCCGGGCTTTGAGGTTTTTTTGATAAGATACTAACTGCTAATCAAAACATGCTTGTCGGAGTTTTTTTATATGCCAATCAGAACAGGAATTGATTTAACCTCTATTAGTCGTATCGAACAGTTACTAGAAAACTATCCACAGCATTTCAAACAACGTTTTTTTTCTGAAACAGAGAGAGAATACTGTGATTCACAGGGCTGGCCGGCTCAATCCTACGCCGGAATCTGGGCCGCCAAGGAGAGTGTCTTTAAAGTGTTAGGAGTCGGCAGGCACTGGCGAAAAATCAGGCTCGACCACGCCTCAACCGGCCGACCAATCCTCAAGATAGATTCTCGGATTTTTACCCATCCGGAGGTACAGATCCCCCGCTCGGCTGACTGGGACTGTTCGATAGCCCACGATAAAGATTTTGCCGTGGCTACAGCGGTCTGTCACTGGACAACCGAGCATCTGCTCGCAGCCGATTTTTGAAGAGGAATAATTGTTTTTTTGGAGCTCTAACATCTGATAATCAACTACAATCTGAACGTCGATATTTTCTAATTAACAGAACTTATTAAAGAGAATTCTTGGTGCGGTCTGACAGGCTTTTAACTATGATATAATTTTTATAAACGATAGTGATTGTTTGGCTGGGGCGGCCAGTCAAATTTATAAATTCAAACTTGCTTTTTGGGTGATCAGATGAGATTTACTACAGCCAGCAGAATGGTAAAAATAGATCGTGAAACAGTTGACCAGCATCAAATAACAGAAACAGCCCTCATGGAAACCGCGGGTCAGCTTACAGCCCGGCATATACGCCGCCACTTTCTCACCTCTGATTGCAATACCAAAATTGTCGTTCTCTGCGGCAAAGGACATAACGGGGCCGACGGTATGGTCACCGCCCGATGGCTGGCCAAATGGGGGTATCAGCTCCAGCTGGTTTTGCCGGCTTCGGCGGCTGAACTAAGTCCCTTAACTCGCCAGCAGCTTGTCTCTATACAACATGAACAGGCTATCAAAATAGTCCACTACAGCCCGGGATCAACAATCCCCGACGGCGAACTTTATGTAGACGCCCTGCTCGGGACAGGTTTAAAAGGAGATCCCAGGAAACCATTCAACGAACTAATATACCAGCTGAATAACAGCCGGATGCCTGTGGTTAGTCTCGATATACCCAGCGGCCTTTCGGGCGACTCACATCTACCGTACAGTCCCTGTGTAGTGGCCGATTTAACGGTTACCTTCGGCCTGCCCAAACTGGGTCTATTACTCGAACCGGGCTATGTTAACGCAGGGAAAGTAATTGTCCAGGAGCTGGGTTTCCCTGAATCGGCATATCGTAACCACGCCGGTCCCTGCCACCTGATAACCAATTTTGACATGGCCAGATTTTTACCGATCCGCCACCCCTATGACCATAAATCATCTGCCGGGCGACTAATGGTTATTGCCGGCAGCGACTGCTATCCCGGCGCCGCCTTCCTAACGGCGAACGCAGCTTCCGTCTGCGGTGCCGGGCTGGTCAGCCTGATCGGGCCTAACGGTCTTGCCGATCAGCAAACAGCCAATGAACGGGATCTTATTTTTTCCACCACCCAACAGGAGCTTTTTGACACTGAACTGGAAAATCCAGATTTTCTAAAATTTTTAAAAAAACAGCATGCGCTGATAATTGGACCCGGATTAAACCGCAATGAATTCAAGCAGCAACTGCTGAAAAAACTCCTTCCAAAAATCAGCCAGCCGGTAGTAATTGATGCCGACGGGCTGAACAATCTGGCCACCGAACCGGAACTTTTTCAACAGTTGGATTCTGCCGTTTTAACTCCACATCCGGGCGAACTGGCCCGGCTACTATCAAAAACAGTTGACCAGGTAGCTGCTGAACCGGTTCGCTCAACCCGTGAACTGGTACGGCTAACCGGGCAAACCGTGGTGCTTAAAACTTCACGGCCTCTGATCGTGCATCCGGACGGTAACTACAGCATAAATGTAAGCGGAAGCCCGGCGCTGGCCAAAGCCGGCAGCGGAGATATACTCAGCGGTATGATTGGAGCTTTTCTGGCTGCCGGGCTGAAACCCGGGCCGGCCAGCTGTCTTGGCTGTTATTTACATGGACTCGCCGGAAGAGCTGCCGAAACCGTTCAAGATCAGCTAACTGTTCGAGCTGAAAATGTAATAGAACAGCTCCCCACCGCAGTTCGACAATTACGCAGCGGTGAAACCCCTGATAAATTTCCCCTGCAATTTGAATCTCTTTCCTGGGAGAGTTTACAGTGGAATCCGTTCCAGAAATAAAAGATCCCCGGACCCGCTCCTGCTGGATCGAAATCGATCTTGACAATCTACTCCATAATAACCAGTTAATACAGGATAGATTGCCCGAAAAAGGCTCAGTTCTGGCCGTCGTTAAGGCCGATGCTTATGGTCACGGAGCCTCCATGATCGCCCATACCTTGAACCAAAACGGGGTAGATTTTTTTGGTGTTGCCACCCTTGAGGAGGCTCTAAAACTCCGTAAATTTGGTATAGACAGCAACATCTTGATCATGGGTCACACGACAACCTTTACTGTCAATCAGATGATAACCGCTAAACTAACCCCGGTAATCTTTTCCTATCGAATGTTAAAAGCTCTCGATAAAGAAGCTGCCAGGCTGGGAACCAAAGCAACTATTCATCTTAAAATCGACACGGGAATGGGCCGGTTGGGCTTATTACCTGAAGCCGTGCCGGCCTATTTGAAAGAGCTTAAGCGCTGTAACAACATTAAACTGCAAGGGGTTGCAACACATTTTGCCTGTGCTTCAGAAGATCCCAAATACACAACCAGCCAACTCCAACGGTTTAAAAGACTCCAGAAGCTCTTTGAACAACACGGTTTAAAACCAGACTACTGGCATATCGATAATTCTGCTGGTATTTTTTGTCGGGATCATCAAACTTTCCAGAGCAATCTCTTCAGACCGGGTATTACTCTGTATGGATATCCCCCTGATGAAAATTTGGACATCCCCGGTTTGAAACCGGTTATGTCACTCAGAAGCAAACTGGCCGACTATAAACAGTTGCCGGCCGGCATGGGGATAAGTTACGGACGAACTTTCATCCCCGAAAAACCAACCCAGGTGGGAGTTATACCCCTTGGTTATGCTGACGGTTACCCCCGTTCACTGAGCAACCGCAGCTATGTTCTCAAAGGCGGGCAAGAGAAACCGGTCCGGGGCAGCGTTTGTATGGACATGACAGTGATTGAACTTAATCCCCAGGATGATCCCGAAGAGACCGTCACCCTTATGGGTGAGGATAACGGAGCAGAACTTTGGGCTGATCAACTTGCGGACTGGGACAATACTATAACCTATGAGGTTTTGTGTCGATTCAGTAGCCGAATTCCGCGAGTCTATTTTAAAAATCGTCAGGCAGTTGCAATCAAAACCGATCAGACAATACATTTTTTAACAGCCACAAAAGAGAAAAATTAAACGTACCCTCAAACAGCCTGATTTATAATTAGTTGCATCCTTTAAAGGAGTCGTGATAACCCGTGGAAACTCGCAAACGTACCTGGCTGATTATCGGTTTCGACCTGCTAATTGTTATTACTGTTTTTATGCTCTACAGCTTAGTCATCCAGCCGGTTTTGCAAGCACCGGACTATCCGGTCAGCAGCTCCGTTCGTATAGAAGGTCTTACCTACAGTCTGGAAGCTTTCCCGGTTAAAGAAGAAACTCATATGCATCTTAAATTCACAATCTCAAACAGCAGCACAGAAACTCTTGAAGTTGTGCTGCCTGCTGGTATTACTCTACTGCTTTCTGATGGACGTGACTATATCTACGACCGCAGTCAGGTTGCTTCGGCCGGCCGGCACAAGCTGACTCCGGATGAAACCATTTCCTGGGAACATCGGGCCAGATATCCAGCACTTGATGCCGGTAAAATTTATGCCGGCTACCATATCGATGAACGACGACAAAAATGGCTGGAGGTCCCACTCCCCAACTGATGACTGACTATCGAGAAAATGATCTTTATCGCTGGCTAACAGCCCTTACCGCTAACAATCAGCTGGCTCATCCTGGTGATGATTGTGCAGTTTTAGAGATCACCAGCCCTCCCCTGCTGCTAACCGTTGATTCGTTAGTTTATGGAGTTCATTATGATAAATATTATAGCAGCGAAGAGATTGCTCAAAAAATTATCACAGTTAATCTCAGCGATATCGCAGCCATGGGTGGCAAACCCCTCTGCGGACTGGTCAGCTACTCCGGATCACGCCCCCCGGCTGAACTGGAGAAGATGCTGGCCCGGATAATCACTGAACTAAAAAAACACGGAGCTGAAATAATCGGCGGTGATACCACCGGAACCGCTGACCCAACCCAGGAAATGCTGAGTCTAACCCTGGTGGGACAAGCTGCTCCCGACGGAATTCTGACAAGAGATTCTGGAAAACCAGGTGATATTATTGCTGTAAGCAGCCGCTTGGGTGCACCGGCTGCGGTACTTAAAACTAGCAGTTCGAAAAATGATCGATTAAGAAAATATCTCTATCAGCGGCCAAACAATCTCCGGCTGGGAGCAGAGCTTTTGGCCAGCGACTGTCGCTGTGCAATCGATATCAGCGACGGACTGCTGCTGGATCTGCAACGGCTATCTAAAAAATCCGGGGTGGGCGCAATTATCAACCCGGACTCAATACCGATTCACCAGCTGACGGAAGAACTCCTTGACGATCATAATAAAGCTCTTCAAACCGCCCTCGGTGGAGGAGAAGAATATTGTTTGCTGGCAGCAATCCCCCCCGGACAAAAGCACCTTATTCAACAGCTTAATCTCTATGAAATAGGCCGACTGACTACCGGAACTGGAATTAAATTCTCCCGGCCTCTTCCCTTTTCCACCCAAAAATTGAACGCTGGCTACGACCATTTTTTGAATTAACCGGCAAAAAGCTTTTTCTATTGACAATTCAGGGGAGAAAGGGATAATCTGGTTTGAGTGAAAATCTTAACAATCTGAGGAGGTGAACTATCTTGGGTGAAACCATTTCGCTGGGTGAACTTCTAACTAATTTTCGTAAAGCCTTAGAAAAAAATCAAAAACAGGTGGCCAATGAACTTGATATGCCCTCCTCTTCACTCTCATTTTATGAAAACAATAATCGCATCCCCCCCCACCAGGTCCTGGTAAAACTGCTCAACTACTATAATAGCAGGCTAACAGTTGAATCAGATATCGGGAAATGGACCTTCAAAACCACCGACGATTCAATCTATTTAGAAAAAATCCCCGAAGATGAAGAGCTGGATCTCATGGCCGGACTGGACCCTACTGAGCGAGAAGATCTAATCAACTATATTAGACGGCGGAAACATCGCTACAAACGGGAGATTGACTGGCCTTTTTAACAAACTGTCGATTATCCAGCAGCCACAGCCAGCTCGCTAAAATCGTTCTGTGGAATCAACCAGTTGCTTTAGTTGCTCAGCCTGTTTATGGAACAACTGTTCCACTTCCGCCAGGGGTAGCTCTCGTGTCTCACGAATAAAGGACAGTTGTCGAAGAAAATAAACCGGCAGCAACCCCTCCACAATATCTTCGGTCTGATCCTCCAAAAAAGCGGCAAGCGCCTCAACAACAACCTCAACCCAGGTCTGACTGTCCAGCTGATAACTATTTTCCTCAATCATCCGGCTGATTTTTTGAGCCAGCCCGGTGGGTAAAAACAGCTCTAAATTATCTCCGTAATCTGCATAAGTCTCCTCTATTCGAAGGGCTATCGCTTCAGTATCAACCGTGAGATCGGGGAAACTATCAGTCTCACCCTGGGGAGGAAAATATCTCTCTGGTTGCCTGACATCACCGCTATATTTTGACCAGATATGACGATCGTCCGACAACAGATTAAACAGACTCAAACAAA
>PWOD01000141.1 GCA_003557545.1 bacterium
GCAGCCTCCTCGACCGGGACGTGTCTGACCACCTCCCAGCCCTGTTTGCGATACGTGGTGATTCTCTGGCTGGCACGCCGGGCCAGCCGGTCACTGAATCGGTCTTCGAAGTCGACGACCACACCCCGGCTCTTGTGGATCTGCGGACAGATCCGCGAGGCCCGGCCCGCTTCCTGCTCGGCCCTGCTGGACGATGCCCCGGCACCGGCCCGGATCACGAACTGGAGCCGCGGGAAATCCACCGCCTCCGACCACACACCCGTGGCGACCACCCCCGGAATCCGTCCCTCGGTGAAATCAACCCTGACCTGCCGGTAGGTCTCATCGTCCATCCGGTCGGCCATCTTGCTGCCCACCTGGGTCGCACTGCGGATAGACTCCACCTGGGACCTGTACTTTCTCAGCTTCGGCGACCGAGCGAACAGCCACTGAACCCGGTCAACCGGATCATCGGGCATGTCAGAAGCGTTCTCAGCCGCCTTCACGAACGAGGACTCCTTGAGAAGCCGGGCCGCCTCGTTGCGGGCCCTGTCCCCGGGATGGGTGGCGTAGACCAGCGGCCAGTCTGAGCCCAGGTGCTCATGGATGCGCACCGCATGCTCGATGGTCTGGGTCAGGATCAACGTCTGACCCATGCTGACCAGCTGCCTGGCAACCTGGGCGATCTCAGCATTGCGGTCATCGTTGCGCCAGACCCCTTCCCTGTTTACCTCGTGGCTGGATCCGTTCTCAACCGCCCGGCCAGAGCTCTGGACCATCACCACGGTCATCGGTACCACCAGGCCCCGGGCCACGCCCTCGGCATAGGTCACGCTGGACGCCACGGGCCCGAACAGGGACTCGATCTTGATCTCACCATCGTCGTGACGGCCCTCAGGCGTGGCGGTGAATCCGAACATCCGGGCCTTCTGGACCCGACTCAGGGCAAAGAAGCTGCGGTCCACCGCCGCACGGTGAACCTCATCGACCAGCAGCAGAAGGCAAGAAGACAGAAACCCGTTCCTGTCCGCTGCCTCCAGGCTGTCAAGACTGATGACAGTCACAGGTCGAAACTTCTTCTTGCCGCATCCGATGATGCCCGCATCGACACCCCTCGATTTGAAGCGATCGTGCAGGTTGAACACCGAACCCCTCCCTTTGGTCACCACCCCGATCGGGTAACGGTCACCGAGGTAACTGTAACTGGCGCAGGCCCTTGAAATCACCTCGCTCTTGCCCCAGGCCGTGCAGCAATTGATCAACGCCCGGGGCAGGGTCCATATCGCATCCAGTGCCGGCTGCTGCGTCGGCCTGAGAGCCCCGACCACGTCCCGGTTGGGTTCAGGCAGGATTTCCAGTTGATGACGGCGGTGGTCCACCGTCTCGTAGGGATAACCCTGCTGGTCCAGGATCCCGCACACCCGCTCGTACAGACCACCGTAGGTCACCAGCGACCCACCCGTGACATGATAAAGCGGCTCTTTCTCGAACTCATAACGGTTCTTGTAAGGAACATATGTCTTTTTGCGCCAGTTGAGATGGGGCCCCAACACCGGCTGGGCCCACTCGCCCGGCGTAACGGACAGCAGGTTGCCGATCCGCTCGACCTTGAGCATGAATACTACCCCTTAAGCAGCATCGTCCAGACTAACCGGTTGGATGTGAGAGATCAACATACCTCGTGGTCTGTATCACCAGGAATCCGCTCAACTCTGGACTTCAGCCCGACTTAACTTGTCGATTTTTTTCGATGACAGGTCGATCGCCTCATCACAGGCCCCGGCGATCTCATCATGATGGGTGGTCAGGATCATCTGCGTCTGACCGTCACCAGACATCGTGCGAAGGCTCTCGGCCATGGTCTCGATACCGTCGCTGTCGAGGCCGTAGGTCGGCTCATCCATGGTCAGCAGCCCGAACGAGCTGGCGAACAGGGCGTGGACCGACCAGATGAAGGACACACACCACCGGCAGGCCTCCCCACCGGACAACAGTGAAGCCGGATAACGGGACCCATCCGGCCAGACCGCCTCGAACTCCCCACCATCCAGATCGATCCTGAACTCAGCCCCGAGCCGGGGCAAGTACTCATTGGCCGCGGCCGCGAGGGCCCGGCTGTACTGATCGATCATCTCCGCCGGAAGCTGATCCCGATGCAGCAGTTCCCGCAACCGTGTCACCTTGTCCTTGAACCGGCGCTTGCTCTCAGCACGCTGCTGCCACTGGGTCATCTCCTCATGGCTATCCCTGAGACGCTTTAGCTGACTGGCCATGTAATCCATCGTGCTCCGTGCCGCTTCCAGATCCGATCTCAGCTTGCGGTGGGTCTCCACCTCCCGTCGGGCCTTCTCGACCTGACTGTCGGTGGGTGCCTCGGCCACCACCCGCTCGGCCTGCTCAAAAGATTCCTGAACCTGCTGCCACTCGGACTTGGCCTCATTGAGCTGACTGGACAGGTCCACCACCTGCCCACTGAGCTGACGGTGTTCGTACTCCAGGCTCTGCAGTTGCTGTAAAGTATTGGACAGCAACTGCTTACGTTCAAGGTTAAACTCCACCGCCGGCAGCTGATCCAGCTTGGCCTGCAGGTCGGCCAGCGACTGCTCGATGTGCTGCCGGGCCGCCTGGACCTGGGCGTTGTGTTTCTGGGCCTCTGACAGGTCCTTCTGATACTGCCGCTGACGGGCGAGATTATTGCTTCTGACCTGAGACAGGTCGTCCTGAGCCTTCCGCAGGCTGATCTGGGCCCTCTTGCGATCCCGACCCGTTTGTTTCTCCCGCTCAACCATCTCGGCTCGCCTGCGGCTGATCGTGTCCGGATCGGCCAGGTTCTGCACCGTCTGGGTGAACGCCTGCTGGATCGCTGGCAGGTCACCCTGGGTCTGGTTGCCCTCGGCCCGGTAGATATAACTGGGGCCCGGGTGAGCCTCGACACGGATATCCACAGCCAGGACGCTGCTTTCATCCAGAACGGACAGGGCCGACCTGGCCGCCTCATGTTCCTGGTCCGACTTGTCGAAGGCCCTCTGGGCCTGATCGACCTGCTCCTGATAGGGCTGCTCATCCACCTGCTGCGGCTCTTGCGGCTCTTGGACCGGCTGACCGGGATCCCGGGCCTTGAGCTGATCGATCTGGGACTGCAGGCTCTTCCTCTGGCTGTGAGCCATCTCCTGCTGGTTGAGCTCTTCCAGTGCCTCCTGAACGGCCGCAGCGTCGCCGTGTTCGGCCTGGAGCTTGTCCAGTGCTGACTTGACCTGTTGATACCGTTCGATGCTGGAGGTGCTGGTGGCCCGGACGCGGGCCAGTCTCTGCTCCAGATGCTCTTTCTGGTCCTTGAGATGGTCCCGCTTGGCCCGGGCTTCCAGGGCCGCTTCCGACAACCGGATTGTCTGCTGGGCCTGTTCCAGGTCAATGCCGCCCAGCCGCTGCTCCAGCTCCTGCCGGGACTTCTCCTTCTGATGCCATTCCTGCTTCTGACTCTCGATCTGAGCCGACAGCCGGTCCATCTCATCGCGGTAGTCGGGGACTTCCCCCAGCTTCTTGATGAGCCCGGCCAGCTCATCACGGCTCTTTTCCAGCCAGTCCAGCCCGGTCAGCTTCAAAAACGCCGTCTGTCGATCGGCCCTGGACTCGAAGAGCAGGCTCTGCATCTGGCCCTGCTGGATGAAGCTGAACCGGGTGATCGAGGCAGTGTCCAACCCCAACCGCTCCTGGATCCAGCCAAGCACCGCCCGGGAGCCGGTGATCGACTCATCACCGCAGGTCAGCTTCCGGCCGCCGCCGGCGAGGTCGGTTTCCAGGGTCATCAGCCGGCCATCGTGCAGCCGGTACCGTCCCTCGATCCAGCTCTCATCGGCCTGCTCGCTGCCGACCCGGCGGATCATCTTCTGTATCGTCGAACCCTGCATGGCGTTGCCGGTCAGCTGCAGCCGGATGGCGCTGAGCACGGTGCTCTTGCCACATCCGTTGGGCCCGACCAGTCCCAGGTTGCGGCCACCGGTGAAGTCCACCGACAACTCATCCACACCCCGGACGTTCTTGAGTTTAATGCTCTCGACGCGAATGCTCATGAAAGAACCTTTCGTTTGTGGTAGTACCGGCCCAGGATCTCAAAGGCCTCACTGTACCGCGAGACGGGCGGATCTGACTGGTATTCTCTGGTCATTGGTCACCCTCTTCTTTCCGTCTACGGTAAACCTCACCCATAGCCCAAAAAAGAGCCCGGGTACCGGGACGGGTGTCCCGACTCGGTTTCAACACAATCCCCAGGTCCACCAGCTCCTGAGTGGTCATCAATCTGTCAAGAGAGGATACCAGCCGGTCGACCGCCTCCTGTCGCTCGAACTCATCCTGCATCGCCCGGACCGTCGGGTCGGGCTGGTTGGGATCGGTACGATATCTCAAGAGATGCTCACCCACCTTTTCGGTCAACATAACCAGTAATGCGATCCGCCACCAGCTCCACCTGCCACTCACACCCCAGGCACCGGGCAATATCCGCCAGGTCCTCCACCGTGAACCTCTTGGAACCGTTTAGGCGCTTCTTGAGCCAACCCTTCTTTCGACCCATCAACCGCGGCAAGGGGACCGTCGCCTTCAGGCGACGGGGGAATTGCCGCCCTCCCTCTTGATTAGAAGAATGCAGTCTGTATAATAGGCATCATGGAGCCACGTTACTCCAAGAATGCCGGGGCGGTCTTCTCTCTGAAGTACCACCTCGTCTGGTGTCCCAAGTACAGGCGTGCCGTCCTCGTCGATGACGTGGCCGACGGTCTGAAGCAACTCCTCACGGAGAAGGCTGCGGAACTGGAGATGTCCGTCCTGACGATGGAGGTGATGCCGGATCACGTCCACCTCTTCGTCGAGTCGGACCCACGTTGGGCGGTGGCCGAGATCGTCAATCGCCTCAAGGGCTACACGTCCCGCATCCTCCGATCCGAGTTCCGGCCCCTGCGATCCAGGCTGCCGACCCTGTGGAGCCGGTCGTACTACGCCGGGACAGTCGGGCATGTCAGCGAGGCGACCGTGAGACGTTACATCGAGAGCCAGACCGGGAAGTGACCGATGCGTAGGGCCTACAAATACCGACTCTTCACGAACGCCAACCAGGAGCGGGAACTGGATGCGATGCTGGAGACGCATCGTAGGCTGTACAACTCCTGCCTGGCCCAGCGGAAGGAGCGGTACGAGGCCGAGAAGGTCACGGTCAAGTACACGGAGCAGTCGGCCCGGTTTAAGGTCGAGCGATCCACCAACCCTTACTATGCTCGGCTCAACTTTTCGTCGGCCCAGGCGACGATGCGGCGGTTGGACAAGGCGTTCGCCAACTTCTTCCGCCGGATCAAGGCGAAGGAGACGCCCGGCTATCCCCGGTTCAAGGCCAGGGACCGATTCCACTCGATCGAGTTCCCGGCTCACGGGGACGGCATCCGGTTGACCGGCAACCGCCTGCGGGTCCAACACGTCGGCACGATCCGGGTCAAACTCCACCGTCCGGTCGAAGGGACGATCAAGACCGTCACCCTCAAGCGTGAGGCCGACAGGTGGTACGTCGTCGTCTCCTGCGACCTGGGTGATGTCCAGGTCGAGCCGAGCGACAAGCCTCCGGTCGGCATTGACGTGGGAATCGAGTCGTTCCTGACCACTTCTGAAGGCGTCCAGGAGCCGAATCCCCGATACCTCAAGGATGCGTTGCCGGACCTCCGCAGGAAGCAGCGGAGCGTGTCCCGCAAGCAGAAGGGCGGCAAGAACCGCCGCAAGGCCGTAAAGAAGGTGGCGAGGGCTCATGCCCGTGTCCGCAACCTGCGACGGGAGCATCACCACCAAGTTGCGTTGCGTCTGGTCCGTCGTCATGGCGTGATCGCTGCGGAAAGCCTGAACATCCGGGGGATGCTCGGGAACCGCAGGCTCGCCAGGGCGATCAGCGATGTTGCCTGGGGCAACTTCTTGCTGACGCTGCGATCCAAGGCTGAGAGTGCCGGGGTCGCATTCGTGGAGGTTGATCCTCGGGGAACCTCGCAGGAGTGTTCCGGGTGCGGTCGTGTTGTTCGGAAGGCACTCGGCCAACGGTGGCACTCCTGCGAATGTGGTTGTTCCCTGCATCGAGATCACAACGCCGCCAGGAACGTCCTGGCTCGTTGTCTGGCCCGGACGGGGCCAGTGGGCGTCAAGGTCGGCGTTGGCTGACTTCGCCCAAGAAGCCGCTCCCTTCAGGGAGCGGAGTCGTCACTCACCTTGACCTGGAGGGTCGTCACGTGGCCAACCTGAACCGGGCTGGTAGAGAAGACTTTTGCATCAGCCAGGAGAACGACCGTGAGTAGGAATGACCAGGAAAAGCTGCCCGACCCGCA
>PWOD01000047.1 GCA_003557545.1 bacterium
AGGCGGGAAGGTGGTTGGAGAGCCTATGAAAATTCGACTGTTGTTGCTCCTGATTATCTTTTTAAGCTGTCCTGTATCCTGTGGAATCGGAGTTTCTCGGGGGGCTGCCCGGGAACGGATAATTATTGAAGGACAGGACTTAACCAGCCCTAATACCGCCTATGAATATGTACGCTCGGCCGATACCAAACCGTTTTCGCTACTGCGAACCACCGGTGATATACCGGGTCTTACAGCCGCCCCAACAGTCACAGTATACAGTCCCTTCTCCCAACCCAAGGAGCTCAGCGCCTACCGTCCACAGCTCGATCGGCAGGCTGAAACAGCGGTGGATGAGTTCAGTACCTTTGAGTTTTTTCTCTTCTCTCTCGGAGTCGGCCTGCTGATTTTACTGGCTCTTTAACTACTGTCGACTGGCCCTTAAAAAAAATCTTTTTTCCTGGAATTCAAAGGTATAATATGATTCTGTGGTATTTTCTCTCGAGGACTATTATTTTTATCTATTGAAAGGAGGTCAGGTTGATGAATGATAAAGGTTGGTTTTATTGTTCTGTGCTGCTTACTATTGGACTGTTTTTGGTGACCCCTCTTTATGCTGCTTCCAACTGGTCAGCAGGCTTTTTTCATCTGGAGGGTGAGTTTCCGGTCGAAGCTGATGGAGGTGTACCTTTGCCGATGACAGCCAGTGGTGATGTGGGGCTGGTGGGACGGTTCTGGTTGAATGAAAACGATGCGCTGCGGATAGCCGGTTCGCTGGATACTACTGATGCTCCAAACAGTTTTATCCTGGGGCTTTCTTATCTGACCCATTTTGGCGCCGGTTCGGTCAGACCATTTGTTGGTGGTGGGCTGTTTTACGCCGATGATATTGATGGAAATGATGATTTTATCTCATTGGAGGGTCATGCCGGATTTTATTGGTCCCCCCGTCAATACCCGGTAAGTTTTGCCTTGAGTACCGATCTGGTTTCACTGGCTGTTAAACCTGAATCAAATCTTTACATGGCCAAGTGGCTGGCCCTGGAGATGCTTTATGAATTTTAATTCAGACGACTTATATTATCTGTTTATTACTGAATATTTAAACAAGAAACTGTTAGGAGGCTACTGCTTTGAATCATTATAAAAAAATCTTGCTGGCTGTAAGTCTGATTTTATTTATGGTTTTATCAACCGGCTGGCAGCCGCTCTATTCGGCATCTGTCTGGGAGGTCGGTTTTGTTAATATGGAGGGCCAATTTGGAGTTGAGCTGGATGATGGTACGGTTATTCAAGCTTCTGGTGATGTAGGACTTTCTTCCCGATACTGGATTAATGACAACTCCGCCCTGCGGTTTCTGGGCTCTTTTAATACAGCTGATGGTCCTCTTGCTACCACCAATACATTTCACCTCGGGGCCTATTACCTGAGCTATTTTGGTCCTCGTCAGCTACGTTTTTATGCTGGTGGTGGGCTCTATTTTGCTGATGATATTGATGGAAATGATGATTATATAGCGGTGGATGGAGTAGCAGGAATTCATTGGATTCCGGATGATTTTCCGTTGAGTTTTGCTCTTGGGGTTGATGCAGTCAGTCTTGTTGTTGAGCCCGCGTCTAATTTTTATATTGCCAAACAGCTGATGGTAGAGGTTTTATACAGTTTTTAATTTTCCCCGGTGGCCTGGTTTCCCGGTTGATTAGAACCGGGCTGTGATGCCCAGCTGACGGATCTGCACGTTGTTATCGTCAAGATAAGCCAGGTCAACAGAGAAGTTATCAGTTACCTGGAGCCCGGCTCCGAAGGTTTTGAAAGCACCTTGATAGTTTCCGGCGCGCAGAACCAGTTCATCAATCTGCGGCAGGTTATATTCAACACCGAACTGGTATTCACGGAAATCAACCTCGTTGAGTGCATAGATCTCCGCCGCCAGCAGCAGGTTGTCGGTAAGCTGGTAGGAAACCCCGGGCCGCACGTTCCGGATGAATTCTGTGTTGAAAATCTCAGTCTGGATGAAATCCTGGATCAGCAATCCGAAGGTTATCTGATCATTTAACCAGTAGGTGAAAGTTAGATCTACTCCGACGTCGTTATCCGACTCACCCCCGGCTTCTGCATCCATGTACACTATATTGGTTCCCAGGGCAAATTCGCCAAATCCGGCGGCCAGGCTCAAGCCAAACCTATCGTAATCAAGAACAGCTGTTGAAGTTTTAATAAAACTGACTCCATAAGCCAGCTCAATCTCGTCAACATATTGGGGTAGCGGGCCGGCCACCCCGACAAAATCGTCATAGTTAATCTGGGCCCGTCCGCCGCCCAGCGTGCGGGTATAGGTGCTCTCGATTGTTTGTAGTCGGGAAAGAGCCGAGGAGTTCCAGTAAATAGCGTTGACATCATCAGACACTCCAATAAAGGCGCCGCCCATGGCAAGGGCACGGGCACCTACGCAGGCGCTGGCCGGTATTTTGAAAAAACCGGTTAAAATAAACAGAAAAATTAGCAGTATGGTTGTATTTTTTAGCATGATAAACTCCTTTTTTACGGGGATTGTATAAACATCTTTTCAAAACAAGTTTACTAGATTATTTTGAAAAAACAAATAAATAATCAGCTGGATGGTGTTAATTTTAGATTGGCCTCGGCGTTCATCCGGTAGTCGGTTACCGGTGGTAGGTTGCGGGCTCTGTGACCAATCATTGCCGCGTTATCCGTGCAGTATCTGTTTGACGGTATATACAGTTCTATTGATCTTTGGGCGCATTGCCGGCCAAATGATTCCTGGAGATTTCGATTGGCCGTAACACCCCCACCGATAGTAATTCGGGGAATGTTATGTTTCTCCGCAGCAGTTATTGTTTTATAAACCAGACAGTCATTAGCTGCCTGTTGAAAGGCGGCCGCCAGGTCGGCGGGGTTGGTCCGAGGATTATTTTTCAGGTGATAATAGACTGCAGTTTTTAAGCCGCTAAAGCTAAAATCATAGTTGTCCATTCGCCAGTTCCAACGGCGTTCTCCGGTCAGGGTCGGGCGGGGGAGAGGAATCGAGCGGGGATTTCCCTGTTGAGCTGCCTGTTCAATAACCGGTCCTCCCGGATAGCCCAGCTTTAGCATTCGAGCCACCTTATCATAGGCTTCACCTGCTGCATCATCCCGGGTCTGACCCAAAACCTGGTAGGAATCGGCTGATTCTATTAAAAAAATCATTGTGTGGCCGCCAGAAGCCACCAGTGAAATATAAGGATAGTTGACCGGGTGTTCCAGTTCGGCGCTGTAGGCATGGGCTTCAATATGGTTTACCGGAATCAGTGGCAGGGAAAATCGTAAACTGATAGCTTTGGCAGCGGTCATTCCTACCAGCAGTGAGCCGATAAGCCCGGGTCCCCGGGTGACTGCTACGGCGGTCAATTCGGCCCAGTCGATTTTAGCTGTTCTAACTGTTTCCTTGAGGATTATATTGATCAGTTCACAATGTCTTCGGCTGGCCAGCTCTGGAACAATTCCCTGGAATTCCCGATGAATTTCATGCTGACTGGAAACAGTTGAGGAGATTACTTCCCCGGCTTGACTGACTATGGCCGCAGAACTATCGTCGCAGGAGGTTTCTATTGCTAAAATCATGGCAGTTTCACTCCGGAGTGTTGTCGGTTGTTAATACTAACAGATAGCTAATAGACAAGCCACTGGTAGTAGGCGAGTAACATTACACCCCAGGTGACGAACCCGATAAGCACTGGAAAAGCGATCATCAAAAGAATCTGCACCAGTTTTTCTTCTGCTGTTAAATGAGATTCAGTTTGAGAATCTTTGGATTGTACCTGTTGTTCAGACATTGGCTATCCTATCCTTGAACAGAGATTTATTTCCTATATTTTAACCTATCAAACAGCTTCTGTCAGTGGTTTTCAGAAAAACTGTACTCTACTTAATGAACAGTCCGATCTACTGAAATAGAGTTGAATGCTGAAACCTCATAGATTGTTAGAGAACGGTCGAGACTATCCGGTGAGCAATCGGGGAGGAGATAAGTTGCACTTTTACAAATTATATCTGAGTTACTGATTGTTTGATAAAAATTCTCATAATTCTTCTGAAATTACTCTGAAAACGGTCAACCATCTGTAAAATTATGGGAAGAGAATGTATTCTTAAAGATAAAAATTAAAGGAGGAGTTTTGTTATGGGTATTATTGATGATGAACGTGAGTATCATATAGGATTAAAGGCCGGCGAGGTTGCTGATTATGTTCTACTGCCGGGAGATCCAGCACGGGCGGAGAAAATAGCTGGATATTTTGATGAAGCCAGCGAAGTTAACTGGGTTCGTGAGTATCGAACCTTTACCGGGAGCTATAAGGGGATTGGAGTATCGGTGATGTCGACCGGTATAGGCTGTCCCAGCATGGCAATCGGGGTAGAAGAGCTGGTCAAAATCGGTGTAAATAATCTTATCAGGGTGGGCACCGCCGGCTCACTGCAGCCCGAGGTTAAGCTTGGTTCTATAACAATCAGTACCGCGGCTGTTAGAGTTGATGGTACCACCAAGGAATATGTACCGATTGAATATCCGGCAGTGGCTGATATGGAGGTAACAATGGCTCTCCAGGAGGCGGCTGACGCGCTGGGTTATGATAATAATCGTGGGATTGTCCACTGTAAAGATGCTTTTTATACAGAGGGCGAGACTGACCTGCCGCTGGCCGATCAGCAGGCGATGTTGTGGAAGACCCTGATGAAGGCCAATGTGCTCTCAACCAGCATGGAATCAGCTGCGCTGTTTGTCCTGGGCAGTTTGAAAAAAATCCGTTGTGGTGAGGTCCTGGCTAATATCGGTCTGACTTATTCTGATGAACCGATTGTCGCAAAAGAGGGAGTTGATGAGGCAATTAAAACTGCCCTGGAAGCGATTGTGATACTGGATAAAAAAGGTTAAAAATTACTGCTGATTATCTTTGGGAGGTTCAACAATGGGAGATCAACAAGAGTATGGTTTTGATACCGAGGCGCTACATGCCGGATATCAGCCGGATTCTGCAACAAACTCGCGGGCAGTTCCGATCTATCAGACCAGTTCATATACGTTTGATAGCAGTGAGCATGCCGCCCGTCTGTTTGCCCTGGAAGAACCCGGATATATTTACAGCAGGATTAACAATCCCACGGTGGAGGTGCTGGAAAAGCGGGTTGTAGCCTTAGAAAAAGCTGCTGCTGCTGTGGCTTTTTCCAGTGGGATGGCAGCAATTACCGCGGCCTGTTTGACTTTGTTAAACAGCGGTGATCATCTTGTTTCAACCAGTGGACTTTATGGGGGAACATATACCCTGTTCAGTCAGACTTTTCCGACAAAATTCGGGATTGACGTGAGTTTTGCTGAGAGCGATGCCCCCGAACTGTTTGCTGATGCGATTCAGGATAATACACGGTTAATTTACCTGGAGACGTTGAGTAATCCCCGACTGACAGTGCCTGATTTTGAGCAGATAGCAGAGGTTGCCCATGAGCGTGGTATCCCCGTCATGGTGGATAATACCGTTGCCACTCCGGCGCTCTGTCGTCCGCTTGAATATGGTGCTGATTTAGTTGTTCATTCCCTTACAAAGTATTTAGGGGGACATGGAAACAGCATTGGCGGTATAGTGGTTGACAGTGGTCATTTTGACTGGCGGGGCAGCGGGAGGTTTCCAGAATTTGTTGATCCTGATCCGGCCTATCATGAGCTGAGTTTTGTTGATCATTTTGGCGAGTTGGCCTATGCTGCCCGGTTACGAACACGGCTGTTACGGGATCTTGGTAGCTGCCTCAGTCCGATTAATAGTTTTTTAATTCTCCAGGGAATTGAAACGGTTTCCCTGCGGATGGAAAGACACTGCAGCAATGCTGAGAGGATTGCCCGGTTTTTGGAAAAACAGGATCAGGTATCCTGGGTAACTTATCCCGGCTTGAAAACCCATCAGTCCCATAAACTGGCCAGCCGTTATTTAACCGGTGGTTATGGTGGTATGATCGGTTTTGGGATCAAAGGGGGGCTGGAAGCAGGGAAGCAGTTTATCGATAACCTGCAGTTGATAAGTCATCTTGCCAATATAGGTGATGCGCGTACTCTGGCGATCCATCCGGCCAGCACGACACATCAACAGTTGACTGCGGAGGAACAGAAAAAGAGCGGTGTAACTGAAGAGTTTGTCCGACTGTCTATCGGGCTGGAAACAGTCGATGATATCATCGCTGATCTTCAGCAGGCACTGGCTGCCGCCCATTGAATTGTTC
>PWOD01000089.1 GCA_003557545.1 bacterium
AAACCTTGAGGGGTTGCTCCCTCAAACTCCCTTGAAGACAGGGGCTTACGATTTTGTTAATTTTTTAGGAAAAGAAAAGTCGTCAGGTACATAAAAAATGTCCCCGAGGGGATTTGAACCCCTGTCTTCAGGATGAAAACCTGATGTCCTGGGCCGGGCTAGACGACGGGGACTAAACTTAGCCAGTTAATTATTTAAAAGATTTAACGGATAGATATAGTATTAATAGAAACCACAATTGTCAACTAAAAATTTGGAAAATTATCGTTAAAAAAATACTGATCACCAAACTACTGGTCAGAGGAAAATAAAAACTTATCCCTTCACGCTCAATTCTAATATCACCGGGCAACCTTCCCAGGTACGGAATCTGGGAAAAAAGATTTAAAATAAATCCACTGAGAATCAACACAATTCCCAAAAAAATCATCAATCTAACCAGAATCTCTTCACCCATCATTTAGCTGTCCTCCGACCAATCTCGATAAAGCTCTTCAACTCGTCCTACCAGTTTCTTGCTGCCGGCAAACAGGGGTGTTTTGTCATGTAAATTTTCCGGCTGCTTATTAACTATTCGCTCAAATCCATCCGACCCGGCACCGCCGGCATTCTCAATAATAAAGGAAACGGGAGCAGCTTCATAAAGTAGCCGCAGTTTACCCTGCCGTTTGCCGGGAACATCTCTCTCAGCCGGATACATAAAAATCCCTCCGGCCAGCAGATTACGATGAAAATCCGCTACCATTGTTCCAATATAACGGGAGGAATATAGGCCAGACTCCCGAAACTCCTTTACCGCCTGCTGGACCGGTTTATCCCAGTTAGAAAAATAACTCTCATTAAAACTTAAATATCCCTCATTCTCAGGGATTTTTATATTGGGGTAAGAGAGTAAAAATTCGCCTATTGAATTGTCCAGGGTAAAACCGTACACATGCTGGCCGGTGGTATAGACCATTACAGTTGAAGCTCCATAAATAATATATCCGGCAGCGACCAGGTCACGGCCCGGCTGTAACAGATCAGCAAGATTGGCCGATTTTTCCGTGCCGGGGGATGAAATCTTTCGATAAATTCCAAAAATTGTCCCAATGCTGGCGTTATAATCAATGTTTGATGAACCATCCAGCGGATCAATCGTGATCACATATTTTCCCCGCAACTCAGGCTGCCGCACAGCAATCGGATCAGATTCCTCCTCACTCCCAATAATACAGATACCGCCATTATGAATTAACGCCCGGGTAAAAACAGCATTGGCATATAAATCTAGCCTGGCCTGGCGCTCACCATGAATATTTTCTTCCTTACTTTTTCCGAGAATATCTCCCAGCCCGGCCCGGTTGACCTCACGGGAAACAATCTTTCCGGCCAGAGCTATCTGTCCCAGTAACTGGCTGAATTCACCGGTCGCCTGGGGGTAGTCCCGCTGTGTAATGGCAATATGCCGCCGAAGATCTATCCCTTTTTTTATTTCGCGACTAACTGGATCGTTCATCTACCACACCTCCGCGATTGATTGTCCAAACAGCTTCGCTCGCTCAATTTAGATTCTATTAAATATCTTCCAACTTTACCAGATTGACAACTGGAGATTTTTTTCTTAAGCTATCTAACTTTCTGATTGGAATAAAGTTAGCTATTTTTCTGAAACTACAACAGATTGAAAACAGCCGGTTTACAGATTTTAAACACCTGCTGGTATTTTAGTCATTCCCGTTCTGAATAACTGTAGATTTTATGTTGATATTAATTAAAAGCCTATTAGTGATTTTTCTTTATTTATTGTTTTTGCAAAATTACTAATCGCTTAATCAGGTTTTATTTTGTATTTTATTAATTTAGTTTTTTGATATTTCCGCCATTCTTATCGTACAGTGGTCCCTTGTTTTTTTAAAAATCTTGATTAATTATAAAATTCTAATTAAACAGTTTATAAAAAAATAATTGAATGATAGATTTTAGTTGAATTATTAAAATCTTTCGCTTATAATTTTGTTGTATCAGTTATTTGTGATATTTTTGAGTATTAGTTTAATAATTTTATATAAGTGAGGTTTTTGTTATGAAGGAATTAATCAATGAACCACAAGCTCTTCTGGATAAATCAACCAAATTCTGGTTGATGCAGCAGATCCGCTCCCAGTTAAAAAGAATGCGTCATGAACTTAACATGACCCAGGCCGATGTTGCCGAAAAACTTGGTAAAGACCAGGTTTACATCTCCAACTGTGAATCAGGCCGGCGCCGGTTAGATCCTATTGAGTTCATGGCCTTTGCCTCGATTTATGGCACAACAATCGATGAGATTCTCAGCAACCTCGATCTGGAAGAAGCAAAACGGCGTGATTACAGCTTCTAATCGCTGAATTTCGATTTTTAAAATCAGTACAGTGAGGACAACCGGACCACGGGCTATTAACCAGCTCGTCGTCCGGTTGTTTTTTTCTTTCTTACCGGTTATTTTTTAATTCCCCCAACCTTTTAATTTAAATCTCTCCCCCGGTTAATTTCAGATTAATTTTCTGCACTATTCTGCCGACCCTCAATATAACCGTACTTTTAACCATACAACCAGACACAGCAATCAATCACAGTAGCGAACGGTGGAATTGAAAATGAAAAAATATTTAATTATCGGACTGCTCATGGCAGTCAGCTTATTCTTCACTACAGGCAGAGTCCACGCCAATCTTGAAAGTTCGCCGGGGGCCACGATTACTCGAATCTACGTTGAGTTAGAAACCTTCCAGCTACTGGCTTTCTCCGGTGATCAGTTTGTCCGACGTTATCCGATCTCCACCGGTAAGGATAGCAGCCCCACACCAACTGGAGAGTTCACAATCATCAACAAGCTTAAAAACCCCTGGTATACACCGGCCAGCCGGCCAGCCAAGGCACCCAGTGATCCGAACAACCCGATCGGAACAAGGTGGATGGGGATAGATAAACCAAGTTATGGAATCCATGGAACAATCGAACCGGAAAAAATCCAGATGCCGGCCTCCCGGGGCTGTATTAGAATGTTAAACGAAGATGTCGAAGAGCTTTATGAGATGGTACAGATCGGCACCCGGGTAATCGTCCAGGAACAGTTTGCCCCGGAGACCGTCATGCGGCTGGCCGGTTATCTCAAAGAGCTGGAGATTTCAGAAAGGAACTAATCATCCAGGAGATGTTTAACTATTCTCCTGTTCCCACTGGCATCAATAACCATGATTTCCAGCAGTTCAACCGACTCGGTTTGATCGATCAGCAGTTCAAACTCCTCCAACCGTGAATCAAGCATACCATCGAGCGACCGCAGGGTTTTCCAATCCCCACCATCCAGCCGGTAATAAACGGTTATTATCCGACTTGTCTGATCAACTGCTGTAAAACTAACCAGGCCGTTTTCATAGTTTAGATTTTCAACGCGGGGGGCACTATTATCAACCACAACCGGACCAATTGTCCGACTGACTACAAAACTTTCTCCCGGAGGATTGGACAGCTCATCCGAAACTCGCAGTTTTAACTGGTATCGACCATCGGCGAACTGCCGGGGATCCCAACGATCCTCCTTGCCATCGGCAAGCTGCCGCGGACCTGCCAGTTTTATCCAGTTCTCGGCGGCCAGCGGACGGTAATATAATGACACAATAAGCTGGTCACCATCGGGGTCAACCGCCTCCCATCTGACTGTGCGCTGGCGTTCCTCGCCATCACCCACCAACCGGCGAAAAATCTCGGTAGGAGCAGCTTCTGAAGGACGTAAAATACGTTCTTCAGACAATCTTTTTGAATCATCAAAAATAATCTGCTGCCGGGGATCGGGGGAGATCTCAAACTCTACAATACGGGGGGACTGGTTGCTTGCCAGCCGGGCAATCTCAACCCGGTTCAGCTCAGCTTCCGGACTCAGAAACTCCATCTCAAACTGTAAAAATCGTGCCGGTTTAGAAGTTATTTTGAAAAATCTTTTTTCCTCCCAGGCAGACCACTCGCTCCACTCCTCTCCCGGCTGATCGGTTAATCCTGATCGGGTACGAACTCTTACCGGACCCGAAACATAGCTGGCAAACTCTCCCCAGCGGGAGAGCAGTTGGGCATCAAATACCGGGGAGAGATAGCTGGCAGTTCCAACCTCGAACTTACTTACCCGGTAAACCACACCACCGTTGGCGGTGGTAAACCCCTGGAGTTTCCCGCCCGCTCCATGCAGCGAAGTTACCTGCCGCTGGTCGGTTGAATAAAACACTGTTTTACGATGCTGCCGGTCGATCTTCACCAGACGCCCCTCGGCGCCACTTCCTAGATAAAGAGCGGTATCGGTCGCAAACAGATCAAATATTTCCAGACGCTCCGACTCCAGCAGCAACTGCATACCATCGGGGGGAGTAAACTTTACAACCAGCCCGCCGGTCCGTGCTTCAAACAGTTGATCGACCGTCTGTTCGCCGCGCTGCCGAACAGTCTCCCGAAATAGTTCATCAATCTGTTCCGCCTGTGGAGCTGGTGAATGATCAGTCAATTCCCCATCGTACTGGGCTGCTTGCTCGCCCACCGGCGCGCCGGCATCTCTCTGCCCCATCTGCCGTTCGATCATTTCACGGGTAATTCGCTCAGACGAACCACGATTGCCCAGCTGACCGTTCCTCGGCTGAAACCTGTTTATTCCAAGATATAACGAGCCATTTTGAACAGCCATCGACCGGATCTCCCCCCGGGGGAAACCATAAACAGCTTCAATCGGTTCCTCCGGTTCAACCAGCGACTGTCGGTAAAGCATTCCCCGGGCGGTGCCGGCATAAAGATAATCATCCAGTTCGACCAGACTCAAAACAATCTGATCCGATAACTCAGCCAGAAGCTGTGGTTCCTCGCCCGGCTCCAGATAATAGATCCTTCCCGGATCACCTGTACCCACAAATAGCCCTCGTTCCTGATTGTCAGGCAGCATGGCCAGAACAAACTCACCCTCCAGTTCCACCTGTTGACTAAAATCTTCCGCCTCATAACCACTATATATTATTGCCCCCGGAGTAAACCCGGCATAGATTTTTTCAGAGACTGAAGCCAGGGCTGTAAAACCCATTCCCGGCCGGTCAATCACCTTCTGGGGGGTGGCACCATCATCTTTTGAGAGCCAGTACAGGGCAGCAGGCTGTGAACTACCAACCATCGTCCCGGCAATATTTTCAGCTCTATCCCAGACCACTCTTGCCGGAATCGTATCCTTTTCCGTGCTGATTGACGGTTTAACAACCCCCTCGGAGCTGAGACCGGTTCCACTGAATCGCCCCTGCTGGAACCCCTCAAACGAATCCAGTTCCCAGAACCTTGTAGACGCACCATGGACCGGTGATAACAAACTAACCAGGATTAATATCATGCACAGATTAATTAGAATTTTTTTCATCAGTACCTCCCAAAAAATATCAGTTTAGCCGGACTGGCAGCCGCACCGACCGCCGACCGGTCAACATATAATCAACGTCGCGCTGTTTTCTGCTAATATCTGGTTTGGTGATTATTCCACCGGACGAATCAGTTAAAATAGTATTTAACATAGTCCAGGGGGTCCCCGAAATCTGCTGTCCATCCATCTGCAGCACAACCTCCGGCGTTACCAGGGCTATCGCCAGCTGATTGGCTCGTTGCTGCTGGTTAAGATTTCTAATTAAATCTTCCAACGAGCGGGGGGCAGGTTTTTCGCCCGCAAACCGTTCGGCCGGCACTGCAATTATCTCGATTTCCCCGCCTTCCAGTCCCTCCGGCAGCCGGAGATTAAACGTTTCAATAAACGGTTCCGCACGATAGGGATCAAGTTCAACATAAACCGTCAACTTCTCCCCCGGTCGGGCCACCGACGGTTGACTCCAGACTCTATTGATCACAGCCCGGTTATCGCCGGGATGGAGCGTGATATCAACCTTTACCCCACTGATTTCCGGGGTTTCAAAAGGATTATTCCAGATACTGTCCAACGGAAAGATCGCCCGTGGATCGTAGGAACTAACCGCCGAATGGACTCTTTCCATTGTTAAATCAGGCTGACCCTCCAGCTCGATCCGCAACCTGGTTTCCACCAGGTTAACCCCTGAACGGGCAAGCTGCGTGATGGCAAATTCGGCCACCACAAGATTCAATAACGACGGCGATAGATACTGATTTTTAACAACTTCCACCTGGTAGTTCTCGTCAAAACCCTCCTCGGTGCTGATCAAACTTAGCTCCA
>PWOD01000217.1 GCA_003557545.1 bacterium
GTTTAACTTTGAGTAGATTTGATATACTACTTTAGCCATCTACTAGAACTAGTTGAAAATCTATTGGATGAGTGATTTAAGAAAATAGTTATGGAGGTTAAATAAAATGGCAGATCAGCAGGAGTTTACTATTGGCGATGTGAGTAATGAGGTTTCCCTTCCGGAGTCGACCATCCGATATTATGACCGAGAATTTGCCGACTATCTGGCAATCGAGAGGGATAAAAACAACCAACGAATTTTTACTGAGCAAAACATTAAAGATCTTGAATATATAAGGTATCTGCTTAAACGAGAAAATTATACGGTCGAACAGGTTAAGAAAAAACTGGCGGCTGAATCAGAATTAAAGGATCGTCAGGATCAACTCGAGGAGGAACCAGCGGACAATTCGGGAGCGGAGTTCAGCCAGGAGTTTCTGGAGAATCTTTCTGAGATATTCGAAAACTTTGAAAGCAGGTTGGAACGAATTGAGGCGCAGCTTGAAGAGTTCGCCACAGGACAGGCCGAGTTGAAATCTCTGTTAGATATGAATTTACAACGCTATAACAAGCTGGTTGAAAAGCTTTTTTAAATCTCAACAGAAAAATCTAAGATAAATCAAACAACCCGCCGGGATACAGACGGTTCATATGATAAAGCTATAATTTACTTTGGTTTAAATAATTAAACTACATTATAACGGATTTAAGCATTAAAAATAGCGTCAAATTGTCAAAAATGACAAAGTTGCCATTTAACCGGATTGACGGTTCAACAAGAGCTCTTCTAACTATGCTTAAATCCTGCCATGTTATTTGAAATTATCCTTATTGTTTTCAAGTTGAAATCGGTTGAAAGGTCATGTAAACCGGCAAGGACCCCTTTTCAGGGGTTTTGACAGGATTGATATCAGGGCTTGAGTGGATAATTTAACTTAGCTGCCAGCCAAACTTGAGGCTACAGTTCAGACCGTAACGCTCGACCTGCTGACTGTTTTCTTCTAAATTAACCCTTTGACTGGATGGAATTTATTGGTGTCGGTTGATAGTCTCAGTCGAAATCACCGCTAACAACTGGGATTTCGAAGGAAAAATCCGCTGAAAAACTGTCTCGATTTTTTCCCGAAAATTAGCCAGGCAATTTTATACGAGTATGAAAAGGCCCTTTATTTTTATCCCGGTAAATATTTTCTTCAGCTATTTGGCTGGAATTTTGGTCAGCTTCTTCAGCTGATTTGTCCGCTAATTTTTACAGTCAAAAATCTAGTTTGAGAGAATTTTAGCCAGCTTTTTAAAACCCTTAACTTTAGGTGAAGTGGCTGATTAGTTCAGCTTTTTATCTGGATTTTTACCCGACCTAATCAGTCCGGCAAGTTCAATTTATCTACGGTTTTTTCAACTTTTGTCAGGTCTGGATTTATCCTCTGATCCAATCAGTTTTCTGAGGCTGTCAAACTCCCAATATCTGTCTGTGGCTAGAATCATCTATCAAGCCCCTAAAGTAATTTTTAATCTGGCAAGCTATGTACAGAGCTCAGATGGTCTATCCTGTAGGACTGATTTGAGGAGTTAAAGTAAGTTGGCTGTCGAGTCGGATTTTTTTCCCTTAAGTGGAATTCAGTCGAGGTCCAACCGGCTCTTCGGTTTTCAATCGGATTGGGCCATAAATCTATTCGGTTAATTTACCGCTCCGTCCGTAAAAAACTTTAACCTTTGTTTAGGCTTTTGCTAAGTTGTCAATCCAGTTTAATCTTTCTGGAACTCTATAGACTGTTTTTCAACCTATCCGATGGGAGAATATTATTTTGTCGCTTTCAACCTCCCGTACTTATATTCAAACCTGATAGTTTAAAATCCTTACCATTTGTCTGGGTAAGCTGTTAAACTTATAAGCTATAAAATTGATGTACAATAATTAAAAATTGTTTCATGAAAGGAGGAATTATCAGCTGCGGAAGTTGGATTTTAAATTTGTTGTAGTATTAACAGGCTATTAGTCAAAAATAATTACTCGGTACAACCAATATTTTCAAAATAATTAAGGAGTGGCAACTTATGTCAAACAAGCGCGAGATAAATAAACATCAAAGGGTGGGAGTTTTTGTTGATGTTCAAAACATGTATTATTCAGCACGCTATCAATATAATTCAAAGGTCAATTTTCAAAAACTGATTGACAAGACAGTTCGGGGCAGAAAAAAGATCCGGGCTATTGCTTACCTTGTACAATCGGAAGAGATTGATCAGTCTCGTTTTGAGGAGATTTTAGATGAATCGGGATATGAGGTAAAAAACAAACAGCTCCGCACCCGGCCGGATGGTAGTTCTAAGGCGGACTGGGACATGGGAATAGCTATTGACGCTATTGCGATTGGCGAGAAGGTTGACGTGGTCTGTCTGGTAAGTGGTGATGGAGATTTCGTTGATCTGGTAGAGATGCTGAAGGGGAACGGAGTCAAAGTCGAAGTTTTTTCATTTCCTTCGAGCACAGCTGAGGAGCTCAAAATTGCATCTACAGAATATTATCCTATGGCTGAAGATTATCTTCTGTAGCAGGTGTTTGAAGTGACCCGGAAGCATCTTTTTTTAATGGATCCTCTACCACATCAGGTGGATCCTGAGCATGATACAACTTATTTATTGATCAAGGAGACGGCAGGTCGTGGGATAGAAAGCTGGGTGGCTCCCGCCTGTCAGTTGAGTTTGCAACAGGCGGGGCTAAAAATCGCGGCCCGGCGAGTTGAGATGGATAGTGGAGGAGATGCCGACAGAGTCGAATATTCAGAGGAAGAGCTGCTGAATGCTGATCAGTTTGACCTGATCTGGCTGCGTGAAGACCCGCCGTTCAATCGTGATTACCTGTATACAACATACCTGCTGGAAAAAACTACTACACCGGTAGTCAATCATCCGGCAGGGGTCAGGGATTCGAATGAAAAGTTGTTGATTTTTGAGTTCCCTGAGTTGATTCCACAGAGTTGGGTGGGAGCTAATTTCAAACGGGCGCTAGAATTTATCCGTGCAGTTAATGGTCGGGCTGTGCTGAAATCACTATCAGGTTTTGGTGGTGAAGAGGTTTATCTGCTAGAGCTTAAGAAAGCTGGCCTGGAGGAGTTGTTCAACCGGGAGACAGTCAATGGAACCCGGCCTGTTATGCTGCAGGAGTTTCTGGAAGCAGTATGTGAACAGGGAGATCGCCGGGTGTTATTGTTGGACGGTGAGCCGCTTGGAGGTTTAACGCGCCATCCGGCAGCGGGAGATTTTCGGGCCAACTTACATTCTGGTGGGAGGTCCGGCGAGGCTTATCTGACTGATCAGGAAAAGCATGTCTGCCGTCAGCTCAAACCGGTTTTGCAGAAACGTGGATTGTTTTTTGTTGGACTGGACATGATCGGCGATAAGATTACCGAGATTAATGTTACAAGTCCGACATGTTTACAGGAAATCAATCGTGCCACAGGAAGCTCGCTGGAAAAGCAGGTTATAGATCAGGCGGAGCAGCTGAGTATGCTGAATTTTTAGTCAAGGATTGATAGATATGTTAACTTTTGCTCTTCCCAAGGGAAGAATGTTCTTTGAAACAATGGATTGTCTGGCGGCGGCCGGATGGGAGATACCGGAATTTGATCCAGATGAACGCAAACTGATTTTTTACGATTGTGATCAGGATTTTAAATTTGTTCTGGTGAAACCCTACGATGTACCGACCTATGTAGAGTATGGGACGGCCGACATCGGTGTTTCTGGTAAAGATGTCATTGAAGAGCGAGAAGCCAACGTATATGAGCTACTTGATTTAAAGTTTTCTGGCTGCCGACTTTCTGTGGCCGGGCCCAGAGATAATGGTATTTCACGAAAAAGTGGGACCCTTCGGGTTGCAACTGAGTTTACCCGGCTTGCTGAGAACTATTTTTCTTCCCGGGGGGAAAATGTGGAGATTATAAAATTACATGGTTCGGTCGAGCTGGCCCCGCTTTTGGGTCTGGCTGACCAGATAGTCGATATTGTTTCAAGTGGGAAAACATTAAAACAGAATAATCTGGAAGAGAAGCAGACAATCTTACAGTCCTCGGCCCGATTGATAGTTAACCGACCGGCTCTTAAACTGCATCAGACGGAGATCAAAAAAACGCTGGAGAGATTGAAGGGAGTACTTAATTGATGATAGAAATTTATGATACTAATAAGAAACCCATCAACTTTAGTTACCAGCAGTCAGCTGATGATGACCGGAAGATCCGTAAGCAGGTTCAGGAGATGGTCAATCTTGTTAAAAATGACGGCTGGCCGGCTGTGGTTGATTATTCAGAAAAATATGATGGAGTAAAGCCGGCGACTGATCCGGTAACAAAAGAGCAGCTGGTGCGTGCCTGGGAAGCTCTGGATCCTGATCAACAAAAAGCATTGAAATTAGCCCGACAAAGGATTGAACGTTATCAGAGGGGCTTACTACCGGAATCGAAGTTATTTACCGAACTGTCCGGTGGAGTTCTCGGAGATCTGGTCAGGCCGGTCGGTCGAGCCGGATGTTATATACCCGGAGGTCATGTGCCATTACCTTCGTCGGTTTTAATGACCGGTTATATTGCCGAGGTGGCCGGGGTTAAAGAGATAATTCTCTGTTCACCACCCGGGCAGGATGGATTGCCACATCCGGTTATTCAGGCGGCCGCAAGTCTGTTGAAAGATGTTAAGCTGTTTGGTGTGGGCGGGGTTCAGGCAGTTGCGGCCATGGCTTATGGAGCCGGAAAAATTCCTCCGGTAGATATTGTCGCCGGGCCCGGTAACAGTTATGTTACCCTGGCTAAAAAGGAGGTTTACGGTGATGTTGATATAGACATGCTGGCCGGTCCATCAGAGATAGCAATCATTGCTGAAGCATCCGCTGCAGAACCGCGATTGATTGCTGCCGATCTACTGTCTCAGGCAGAGCATGATGCGGAAGCTCGGGTTTTTTTGTTTACTCCAGAATTGGAGTTGATTGAGGCAGTACGTCGGGAATTAAGCCAGCTTGTTAAAGATCATCAGCATGAAGCTGTGATTCTTAGTTCGTTGAAAAACTCCGGGCTTGTTCATACAGAAGATCTTGACGAAGCGGTGGAGCTGTCCAATCAGCTGGCTCCAGAACATTTAGAACTACAGGTTGAAGAGCCGCTACTGCTGGCCAGAAACTGTAAAAACGCCGGTGCTATATTTTGTGGTAACTGGACTCCTGAACCAATCGGTGATTATGTCGCAGGTCCGAGTCATACCCTGCCAACCGGAGGCAGTGCCAGGTTCTTTAGTCCCCTGTCAGTATATAGTTTTATTCGTCATCAATCGTTGGTGGCTCTTAATGAAGCTGACTATCGAAAGATATATGAGGAAACGGAAACGCTGGCTGAGATGGAATCACTACCTGCTCACCGCTATAGTTCGGCGGTCAGGCGGGAAATTTTAGATGATGGCAGATAAAAATTTACGATTAACTATGGGGTGTTTTTATGCATAGAACTGCGCTGGTGAAAAGACAGACGGCCGAAACAGAACTGGTAGTCGAGATCGACCTTGATGAATACAATGATCCGCTTATTAATAGTTCTATACCGTTTTTTGATCATATGCTGGATCAGCTGGCAAAACATTCAGGATTTGCTCTGAGAGTTGAAGGAACTGGCGATACGGAGATTGACACTCATCATCTAATAGAAGATACAGGTATCGTCCTGGGTCGAGCCCTCAACCAGGCTCTTGATAAGCGGATTGGGATTGTTCGTTATGCCAGTATCAACCTGGTGTTTGATGAGGCGATGATAAGAGGAGCTATTGATATAAGTGGCCGGCCCTACTTCGATGGTAATCTCGATGTTGATGGTGACATAGAGGGCTTCCCACTGGAGGTATTGCCGGAGTTTTTTAGAGCTTTTACCGATCAGGCAAAACTAACCTTACATCTCGATCAGCTGAAGCCGGCCAATAAGCATCATCTGGCCGAAGCCTCTTTCAAATGTCTGGCAAAGCTGCTTAAAGCAGCTGTTAAAATTGAAGGCAAGGATATACCTTCTACCAAGGGAACGTTGACCGATTGATAGGGATAGTTGATTATGGAATGGGCAATCTTCGATCGGTTCAGAAAGCCTTTGAAAGGATTGGATATCCAGCGTCACTTATTAATCATTCGGCTGCTCTTAAAAGAGCTGAGTTAATAGTACTGCCCGGTGTGGGAGCCTTTGATCGTGCAGTGACTAACTTAAAAAGCAGTGGATCATGGGATGTTGTATTAAATCATCTTGAACTGGGGAAACCTTATCTGGGGGTCTGTCTGGGTTTACAGTTGCTATTTGAAGGAAGTGAAGAGGGTTCGGAGCAGGGGTTGGGATTTTTCCAGGGGCAGGTGGTACGTTTTAAACATGTTGAACCGGTACCGCACATGGGTTGGAACGAAGTAAACTGGACCGGTGTGGCTGAGGATCTGTTGCCGGATAATGTCAGTCAGCCCTGTTATTATTTTGTTCATTCTTATTATCCCCGGCCGCGCGACCGGAAAATCGTTGCAGCGACCGCCAACTATGGTGAAGATTTCTGCGTGGCTGTTCGAAAAGGTGAATGTATGGGCATACAGTTCCACCCGGAAAAAAGTCAGTTTGCCGGACTTGATCTATTGAAAAAATATTGCGATAGCTTGATCAGCCGGGGCCATCTTTCAATCGTCGATGCAGTTTCGTAAGGATAGAAATTTGAGTAGATCTGAGAATAATGTTATCCATAGAAGGGAGCAAATTTAGTGAGAATAAAGCGGTTTACAATAATTCCAGCAATTGATTTAAAGGCGGGTCGTTGTGTACGTCTTTACCAGGGGATTTCCGAGCGGGAAACAGAATACAGTGATGATCCGGTCAGCACAGCACTGGAGTGGGAAAAACAAGGTGCTGAAAGGCTTCACATAGTTGACCTCGACGGTGCTTTTACCGGGAGTTCAGGTAATGCCGAAGCAGTCCGTCAGATTGTACAGAATCTTTCTATACCCTGTCAGGTTGGTGGGGGTATCAGGACAACTCAGGCAATTGAGCGGGCCTTTGAATGGGGGGTTAGTTCGGTTATCGTAGGTACCGCTGGAGTTAAACGACCGGGCTGGTTGGGAGAGATGGTCAAATCTTATGGGAAAAATCGTATCTTTGCCGGCGTTGATTGTCGTGATGGGCAGGTTATGGTTGAGGGGTGGAAATCAGGTTCGGCGGTTGATCGTGACGATTGGTTGGGTGAGCTTGTCGGGCTGGGGATCGAAACTGTAGTTTATACTGATATAAGTCGGGATGGTACCGAAACGGGAACTGATATCGATGGGATCAGGAGGTTGTTGGAAAATTTTGATCTGCGGGTGATAGCCTCCGGTGGGATTGGTTCGCTGGCGGATATCAGGAGTTTGTTAGAGATTACTGATTCAAATCTGGTTGGATTGATAACGGGTAAAGCTCTGTATGAAAATAATTTTAGTTTAGAGTCGGCTCTTAATCTGGTGGAGGATTATTCGAGGGAGGAAAATTAAATGTTACAGAGAAGAATTATTCCCTGTCTGGACGTTAAAGATGGACGTGTTGTTAAGGGAGTTAATTTTGTTAATTTACAGGATGCAGGAGATCCAGTTGAAGTTGCCCGACGGTATGATGCCCAGGAAGCCGATGAGGTGGTTTTTTTAGATATAACTGCCTCCTCCGAACAACGTGATATTATGATTGAAACTGTCCGAAAAACAGCCGAGGAGATCTTTATGCCCCTGACTGTTGGCGGTGGGATAAGGACAACAGAGGATATGCGTAAAATACTGGCAGCAGGTGCTGATAAGATCTCGATAAATACAGCAGCGGTCGATAATCCCCGGTTAATCACCGAGGGTGCGGAACAGTTTGGCAGCCAGTGTATAGTGGTTGCCATAGATGGGAAGAAAAGCTCGGATGATAACTGGGAGGTTTATATACATGGTGGTCGAACTGCTACCGGATTAGATCTGCTTGACTGGGTCAGCGAGGTTGAACAGCGGGGAGCCGGCGAGATTTTGTTGACCAGTATGGATGCTGATGGAACCCAGGATGGATTTGATATTCCAATGGTCAAACGGGTTGCGGAAACGGTTAAAATTCCGGTGATAGCCAGTGTAGGAGCAGGTAGTCCTGAGGATTTTGTTGAGGTATTTAAACAGACAAAGGCGTCGGCCGCCCTGGCGGCTTCAGTATTTCATTATGACAAATATCCTGTTCCTGTAGTGAGAAATTATTGTCGCGAGCAGGGTGTTCCTGTTAGACCGCCATGGAAAGGTGAAAAAAATGAAAAAATTGAGCTTTGATCAGCATGATCTAATTCCTGCTATAGCTCAGGATTATCGAACCGGTGAGATAAGGATGCTGGCTTATATGAACAAGGCCGCCTTTAGTAAAACTATCGAGACAGGATATGTTCACTATTATAGTCGCAGCCGGCAGGAGTTGTGGAAAAAAGGTGAAACCAGCGGGAACTTTCAGCGGGTCAAAGCTATCAGGACTGATTGTGATATGGATGCTTTGCTGATTGTAGTGGAGCAGCAGGGTGTGGCCTGTCACACCGGTGAGAGAAACTGTTTTTTCAACCAGTATAATTTTGATGAAAACTCCTGGGAACAGGTTGAAGGGCGGTCTACAGAAGGGCTGGGAGTCGTGCTTGCTGAGTTGGAAAAAGTAATCGATGAACGTTATGAAAACCGTCCAGCAGGTTCATACACCACAAAACTGTTTGAAGGGGAAAAAAGTAAAAAATCAGTCGATTTAATTCTTGAAAAGGTGGGCGAAGAGACGGTTGAAACATTACTGGCGGCCAAGAACGGCTGTCTTAATGAGTTGACTCAGGAGCTGGCAGATTTGTTTTATCATCTACTTGTTCTGTGTCGTAAATTGGGGCTCAAGCTGGAAGAAGTGGCCGCTGTGCTGGCTGAGAGAAGGGGAGAAAAGAAAGACTCCAATTGAAAAAATTGTATTTTTGAAGGACGTGACAGCATGTTGACACCCTCCATCAGTAGTTTGAACGATCTACCGGATGGCAATTTAATCGTCCCGGTTTATCAAAAATTTAACGCTGACACTATCACCCCTGTATCGGCCTATCTATCGCTGTCTGATGGGGCGCAAAAGCCTGGATTTCTCCTTGAAAGTGTAGAAAAAGGTGATCAGCTTGCCCGCTATTCTTTTCTTGGCGTTAACCCCCGAGGAAAGGTGGCAGTAGAAGGAGATCGGGTTCGGGTTCCAGATTTTTTAAAAACTCCTGAAACCAACGATCCCTTTGAACTGGTTCGGGAACTGATGAAGGATTGGGATTATTCAGGATCAGGGGAGCTTCCAGCCTTTACCGGTGGTCTGGTTGGTTATTTTGGTTATGAAACAATTGGTTCGATTGAACCTACTGTGCCGGTTAAAACCACTACAGATAAGTTATTTTTTCCTGATCTTCTACTTTATTACGTGGATACTCTGTTGATTTTTGATCATGTTGAAAGATTGGGTTATCTGGTCGGACATATTTATACCGGTCAGGAAAAACCGCTCGAACAGCAGTACCAGGAGGTTCAAAAAAAATTACGAGGCTGGGAGGAGAAGCTGGCCTCTCGGGTGGAAGCCCCGCCGCTTGAAAAAACATCCCAGGATTTTGTTCAAAGAGTTGGTTCCAATTTCCATAAAGCAGATTATTTTGAGGCAGTAGAAAGGATTAAACAGTATATTCGGGCGGGCGACGCTTTCCAGGTGGTTTTATCTCAGCGGTTTGAACTGGAGGACAATAACCACGCGTTTAATATTTATCGTGGTCTGCGCAGTCTAAACCCCTCACCCTATATGATCTATTATGATTTTGAGGATTTCCAGCTGGTGGGAGCATCACCAGAAATGCTGGTTCAAAAGGAGGGTGATCTGGTAAGAACCAGGCCGATTGCCGGAACTCGACGACGTGGAGCTTCCCCGGCGGAGGACAGCCTGCTTGCCGAGGAATTAAAAAATGATAGTAAAGAACAGGCTGAGCATACTATGCTGGTCGATTTGGGTCGTAACGATCTCGGCAGGGTCTGTCGTCCCGGGACGGTCAAAGTTAATGAGCGGGCTGTTGTTGAAAAATATTCTCATGTGATGCATCTTGTTTCGGATGTAACGGGTAAGATATTACCGGATTATGATGCTATTGATGTATTAAAAGCCACCTTCCCCGCAGGGACGGTGAGTGGTGCTCCCAAAGTCCGAGCAATGCAGATTATCGATGAATGTGAGCCCCAGAGGCGGGGGCCTTATGCTGGCGCCGCCGGATTCTTTAGTTTTAATGGTGATCTTAACAGCTGTATTATTATTCGAACATTGATTAAAGCGGGAGTCAGCTTATATGTTCAGGCCGGTGGTGGGATAGTAGTTGATTCAAGAGCCGAGCGTGAATATGAGGAAACGCGGGAAAAATCACGTGCTTTATTGAGAGCGGTTGAAACACTCCCTGACGTGCGATTTATTTGAGTTAAAGGTGAGAATATGAAGATTTTTGTAATTGATAATTATGATATTTTTACCTATAACCTGGTTCAGTATATCGGCGAGGTGGAATCTTTGCCACAGGTGATGAGGAATGACAGCTTAACTGTTGAAGAGATTGCTGCTGAGGAGCCTGATGCGATAGTTATCAGTCCCGGCCCGGGACGTCCTGAAGATGCCGGTATATCGCTGGAGTTGATCGAGCAGCTTGGTGATAGAATTCCCATGTTAGGGGTCTGTCTGGGGCAACAGTGTATGGCGGTAGCTTTCGGCGGTGATGTAGTGTCGGCCGGCAAGATCTATCATGGAAAAACCTCCCAGGTATACCATTCTGGCGGGGTTTTATATGAGGGAATAAACAATCCTTTTGTGGCAACCCGGTATCATTCTTTGGAAGTCAGTAAACCCACCTTACCGGAAGAGCTGGTAATCGATGCAGTAACAGAGCAGGGAGAGCTGATGGGGTTACATCATCTTAGTTTTCCACTTTTTGGTGTTCAGTATCATCCTGAATCGATTCTCACCGAGAGCGGGAAAAAACTAATCCAGAATTTTCTTAAATATGCCAGAAAACCATTTGTTCTGGGTGCGGAAAACTCATTTAAAACTGACGATATAGAAGGGCAGGTGGCAAGGATAAAATGAATTTTTCAGAGGTTTTAGAGCTGGTTATAAACGGGGGTGAGCTGGATTATGAAACTGCCCGGGAAATGATGGGGCTGATCATGACCGGTGGTTTAAATGAATCACAAATCTCCGGATTTCTGGTAGCATTACGGGCCAGGGGAGAAACTCCAGAAGAGATCGCCGGTTTTGCTTCCAGCATGCGGACTCATGCCCGGTCGCTGGAGGTTGGTCCGGAAAATCGCCCCCTGGTTGACACCTGTGGAACCGGTGGTGATGCGGCTGAAACTTTTAACATATCAACGACTTCTGCTCTGGTTGCGGCGGCCGCCGGTGCCAGGGTCGCCAAACATGGTAATCGTTCGGTATCAAGCAGCTGTGGCAGCGCAGATATTCTTGAAGCTCTGGGTGTTGCGATTGAGCTGCCGCCGTCGGCAGTTGAGCACTGTATAACAGAAGTTGGTATTGGCTTTATGTTTGCTCCAGTTTTTCACAGAGCGATGAAACATGCCATTGGGCCCCGGAAATCTCTTGGAATTAGAACTGTTTTTAATCTGCTCGGGCCATTGACCAATCCGGCCGGAGCAGATCGGCAGTTACTGGGAGTATTTGCTGAAAAATGGGTCAAACCTCTGGCTCAGGCGCTCAAGCGGTTAGGAGTAGAACAGGCCCTTGTTGTTCATGGATTGGACGGGATGGATGAGATAACCCTGTGCAGTCCAACACGTTACTGCCGGTTAGATTCGGGAGAGATAACGGAGGGTGAGTTTACTGCTGAAGAGTTTGGTTTGAAACCGGTAAAACCGGAGGAAATAGCTGGTGGTGGTCTGGATGAGAACTGTCGAATTATTGAAGATCTGCTGCATAATAGGGCTTCTGAAGCGGTTGAATCTATTGTTTGTGTGAACGCCGGAGCAGTTTTGATGCTGGCTGATCTGGTCGATTCAATTGAGCAGGGGATCAAGCTAGCCCGGGAAACGATTCGTTCGGGCAAGACTCTGGATAAACTTCAGGAGTTGGTTGACTGTTCCCGGGAGCTGGCTTCCTGACCGACCAGAGAGAGTATCTGCTATTTCCAGGGATAAGAGGACTGTTTCTACTGTTAGGCGGTGGGAATAGCAGGATGATTGTGATAAAATCAGGATGATCGGCTATGTACTGGAGGAGTTTGTAGTGTGGACGAAGATCTGTGGTGTTAAATCTTTAGAAACTGTCAGGAAGATAATTCCGCTGGGGCCTGACGCGCTGGGAATTAATCGTTATAAAGGGAGCTCTCGTTATCTGAATAGAGCCAGAGCGACCGAGATTGCCAGTCTTATTCGAAACAGTACTAAAAAGATAGATTTAACAGCAGTTTATGTTAATTCACCTGTAGAAAGATTATTCCAGGATTATCAGCTTTTTAAACCGGATATTGTGCAGCTTCATGGTGATGAGTCGCCCGACTATCTGAGCCAGTTAGACAGTTTGCCGGTCAGGGTTATGAAAGCTTTTAGAGTGACTGATACCTGGCCCGAAACCGATCTATCGGATTATAACTGTTGGGCTTATCTGCTTGATTCCTATGATCCGTCAAATTATGGGGGGACTGGTAAAGTTGCGCCCTGGGAGGCAATAGCTGCGATAAAAACTGATAAACCGGTAGTTCTGGCCGGTGGTTTGACTCCTGAGAATATTCAGGAGGCCATACGACAGGTTCGTCCCTGGGGGGTTGATGTTTGCAGTGGGGTAGAAACAGATGGTAAGAAGGATCCTGTGAAAATTGTTGAATTTTTGAAAAAAATTGAGATGGCAGGCGATAAAAATGGAGATTAGTTTTCATAAAGAACGACATTTTGGTAAGTTCGGTGGTCAGTTCGTTCCGGAAACATTGGTGGCGCCCCTTGAAGAGCTGGCCGATGCCTATAATCATTTTATCAAAGATAGTCAGTTTCAACAGGATTTACGAAAAATTTTTAAGGAGTACGGAGGTCGACCGACTCCGCTCACTTATGCCGGGCAGCTTTCGGAAGAGCTGGGACGGAAGATATTCCTCAAGCGTGAAGATTTAAATCATACCGGTGCCCATAAATTGAATAATGCGATCGGTCAGATATTATTGGCGGATCGTATGGGCAAAGAACGGATAATAGCCGAAACAGGAGCGGGTCAGCACGGTGTGGCTGTGGCTACTGTATGTGCTTATTTCAATAAAGACTGTGTTGTTTACATGGGGGAGAAAGATACGGAAAGACAGGCGTTGAATGTTTATCGGATGGAGCTTTTAGGCGCTCGAGTTGAACCGGTAAAATCGGGCGGGAAAACCCTCAAGGATGCTACCAATGAAGCAATTAGAGATTGGGTGACAAATGTAGAAGATACACATTATCTGCTTGGTTCTGTAGTTGGTCCTTATCCTTATCCCGATATGGTCAGGGATTTTCAGGCTGTTATCGGGAATGAGGCGAAAGAACAGTTTGCCCAGCAGCATGGTGGCAAACCGGATGGATTACTTGCCTGTATCGGTGGTGGCTCCAATGCCATGGGATTGTTTGCGCCTTTTTTAGAGGATAAAGAGGTGAGGCTTTTTGGTGTTGAAGCGGCGGGGTCCGGTCTGGATACAGGCCACCATTCAGCTCCGCTGGTTACCGCCGGACCCGGGGTTTTACATGGAAGTAAAAGTTTTTTAATGTGTGATGAAGATGGTCAGGTTATGACCCCACACAGTATTGCCGCCGGGCTGGATTATCCCGGAGTTGGTCCACAGCTTGCTCAGCTTAAGGAGCAGGGACGGCTGAAGGTTACAGCGGTTCCTGATGAGCTGGTTATTAGAGGTTTCAAACACCTTTCAAAACTGGAAGGGATAATTCCAGCTCTTGAGCCGGCCCATCTGTTTGGTCTGTTTCTGGACCGTCCAGAGTGGCTGGAAGAGTGTGAAACAGTTATCATCAATCTGTCCGGCCGTGGTGATAAGGATGTTATAGAGGTGGCCGAATATGAAAATAGAGAACTCTTTTAGGAGGCCGATCTTTAATGAGTAAGATTGAACAGATTTTTTCTGAAGCGGCAGCGGCGGATAAAAAGCTCTTTTTGCCCTATCTGTGTGCCGGTGATCCAACTCTTGAATTAACTGAAAAGCTTGTCCTCGAGGCCGAGAAGAATGGGGCTGATTTGCTGGAATTAGGATTGCCATTTAGTGATCCAATAGCCGATGGGCCTACGGTTCAAAAAGCCGTTGTTAGAAGTTTAGAAAATGGTTTGAAAGTTGAAAATTTTTTCACTATGGTAGAGCGGTTAAGAGCGCAGACTGAGCTGCCGTTAATCTTGATGACCTATTATAACCCGGTTATGAAATGGGGGGAAACTAAATTTTTAACTGCTGCCAGTAAGGCCGGGTTAGATGCCATACTGGTTGTTGATCTTCCCCCGGAGGAGGGCCTGGAGTTTTATCAGAAAGCTTCTCAAGCGGGACTGGATACGGTTTTACTGGCCACCCCGACAACCTCTCCAGAAAGAGTTGCTGAGCTGAGCAGTTTGGCCACCGGCTTTATCTACTATGTTATGGTTACCGGGGTTACGGGGGCGCGAAAAACCTATGATGAAAAACTTCTGAATCGTCTTAAACTGGCTTCTGAAGCCTCTAGATTACCTGTCGTCGCGGGTTTTGGTGTTTCCAATTATGAGATGATCGAGCCCTATCTGGAATATGTTGACGGTGTTGTGACCGGCAGTGCGATTATTGAGAAGATTGAAAATAATTTAACCTCGGAAACGGCGATGATTGAGTCGGTAGGCAGCTTTATCAGAAAACTTTCTGCTGATTTACACAGAACAGGAGAGTAACAGTTATGTGCAGTAAAAAATCGCTTGATTTTTTCTTTTTCAAGCCGGTTATTTATCTCCTCTTTATTACCCTGTTTGCGATTTTTTGGGCACCGTCTGGATTTGCTGGAGCGGAGTCTGATTTTTATTATCAGATCGAGTTGGATGCGGCGATCAATCCGGTGACTGTCAATTATTTTGAGCGAGCTCTGGATCTGGCGGTCAGTGAGGGTGCATCCGGCTTAATTATCCGGTTGGATACTCCGGGTGGACTGCTTGATTCAACAAGTGAGATGATTTCTCGGATATTAAATACAGAGATTCCGGTGATAGTCTGGATCGGTCCATCTGGAGCGCGGGCTGCCTCGGCCGGGGTTTTTATCAGTTATGCAGCCCATGTTAGTTCAATGGCCACCGGCACACGTCTGGGAGCTGCTCATCCGGTAGCCGGACTGGGTGGTGATCTGGAGGGTAAAAGTCAGGAAAAGGTTGTAGAAGATGCTGTTGCTCAGCTGCAGGGGCTGGCCCGTCAGCGTCAACGAAGTCAAAGCTATGGAGAAAATTTTATTCGGAATAATTTAACAATTGGTGAGGAGGAGGCGCTGGCTAACAGGGTAGTTGAGTTTAAAGCCGACTCCGTGGAACAACTGAAGCAGAAACTGGCCGGTCTAACTGTTGAATTGAATTCGGAAAGTTTGGTTAGCTTACCGGAATCTGCTGAGCTTATTGTGCTGGAACGGACCTGGCGGGAACATTTTTTGGGGATACTTTTAAATCCAAATCTTGTTTATATTTTTTTGATGCTGGGAATTTATGGGTTGATCATTGAATTTTCCAACCCCGGTCTTGAACTGGGAATAGTTGTGGGAGGGATTTTTTTGCTGCTGGCCCTGTACGGATTAAATATTTTGCCGTTAAATTATGCCGGTCTTGGTCTGTTGTTACTGGGAGTTATTCTGATGGTGCTGGAAATTTTTATTACCAGTTATGGTGTTCTGACAGTTGGAGGGCTGTTTTCATTTATCCTTGGCTCTGTTATGCTGTTTGATACGGAAGCTTTTCGTATCTCACCGGGTTTAATTGCCGGGGTTGGGCTGGCCACTTTAGCTTTCTTTTTGCTGGCTGGCTATCTTGTGGCCAGCAGCTGGTGGAAACCGGTCAAAATTGGAAGAAATTCGATCAGTGGTAAGACCGGGGTGGTTAAAAGCAGGCTGGATCCGGTGGGTAAAGTTTATGTCTGGGGGGAATACTGGACAGCTGAATCCGTTTCGGGGGAGACGATCGAGCAGGGAGAAACAGTTGAGGTTGTTAAAGAAAAACGTCAGAAGCTCTTTGTTAAAACTCTTAAAATAGAAAAGGAGTTGGGTTAAATGGAGTTCATAATTGGATTGCTTGGTTTTCTTGGTGTACTGCTTTTAATAGTTTTAAGTGGTATTACGATAGTAAAAGAATATGAAAGACTGGTGGTTTTTAGGCTGGGACGTTATGTGGGAACCCGGGGCCCGGGATTGGTTTATGTGGTTCCCTTTATTGAAACCAAAGAGTTAGTATCCTTACGTATAGTCACACTGGACGTTCCGGCACAGGAGGTTATGACCGAGGATAATGTACCGGTTGCGGTTAATGCTGTCGTTTATTTTCGAGTTAAAGCGCCGGAAGATGCGATCATCCAGATTGGCAACTATTTTAAAGCCACCAGTGAGATTGCTCAAACAACTCTGCGTAGTGTGGTCGGTCAGTCTGAACTGGACCAGCTGTTGTCAGAACGGGATCATATAAATCAGCGTTTACAATCGATTATTGATGAGCAAACAGACCCCTGGGGGATTAAGGTTACAGCAGTTGAAGTGAAAAATGTTGAGCTGCCCTCAATGATGCAGCGGGCGATTGCCAGACAGGCCGAAGCCGAGCGTAAACGGCGGGCCAAGATAATCGCTGCCGAAGGGGAATACCAGGCTTCTGAAAAGCTAAATCAGGCAGCGGAAGTTATCGGTCAGACCAAGGTTGGAGTTCAGTTGAGATACCTTCAGACTTTGTTTGAAATATCTTCAGAAAACACAACAACGATTGTTTTTCCTCTTCCGGTTGATACCTTTAATCTGATGTCGAACTTGATTGATAACAAGCAGAAAGAGGAATAAAATAATAGTAATTATCTAAGAATAAGTTGAATGGAGCGTGATTGTGCTGGTCAACCAAGAAACCATACAAAGACCGAAAATAATCCAGGGTGGAATGGGGGTATCAGTTTCTGGCTGGAAGCTTGCTCGAGCGGTTGCTTTAAAGGGTGAAATCGGAGTCATCTCGGGAATTTGTCTGGATAATGTGATGGTTCGTGAGCTGCAAAATGGTGATCCGGAAAACCGTCGTGAAGCATTGAGTCATTATCCTGATCAAAATATTGTTGAGGAGATTATAGACGAATTTTATGTAGAGGGTGGAATTCCTCCGGATCAGCCTTATAAGCTGCTGCCGATCCATGGTGTGGAACCACCGGCTCGCCTTCAGAGAATCTTAAGTGCCGCTGTTTTTAGCGAAGTTTTCATGGCCAAACATAATCATCATGGTATTGTGGGGATGAATTTACTTAGTAAGTTAAAACGTTATAGCCTGGCCTGTCTTTATGGGGCAATGCTGGCCGATGTAGATCTGATTATCATGGGGGCCGGTATACCGGTTGATGAAGCCGAACAGATCTCCAATCTTGCTGCAGGTAAGGTTGCAAAGTTATCTATTGATATTGATAAATCAGCCTGTAGTAATCCCTATGACAGTTATTTTTATGAGTTGGATCCAGAAGCACTTCTGCCTTCTCCACCGGAGTTGCCGGTGCCAGATTTTTATCCGATTGTCTCAACTGATACCCTGGCGAGGATTCTTGATCATAAGATAACTGAGGGAATGATCACCGGATTTGTTGTGGAACGTCCGATCGCCGGTGGGCACAATGCACCGCCGAGAAACAAACAGTATGATGATCAGGGTAATCCCATCTATGATCATCGGGACCAGGCCAGGTTAGATAAGATGCTGGAGCTTGACTATCCTTTTTATCTTGCCGGAGGATTTGGTTCTCCCGAGGATTTACAGGATGCTTTAGATCGGGGTGCGTCGGGGATTCAGGTTGGATCAATATTTTCTCTTGCCAGGGAATCTAACTATCCAGTTGAAACTACTGAGAGGTTGATTACAGAGATACATAGGGGAAATGTTCGGGTCCGGACAGACGGAAGAGTCTCTTCGACTGGATTTCCGTTTAAGGTGCTGGAAGTTGAGGGTACTCTGGGGATTATTGAGAATATGCTTCAGCGTCGTCGGGTCTGTGAACTTGGTTATTTAAAACAGATTTATCTGGATGAAGCGGGGAATATTAAGCATCGCTGTCCTTCAGAACCGGTTGCTTCTTATAAGGCTAAAGGGGGTAAAGAAGCTGAAACTGAGCGGCGGGGCTGTCTGTGTAATGCTCTCTTTGCCAATATTGGTCTGGCCCAGAGGAGGCCCTGGGGTAATGAAGGTGAGATTTTTACTGCTGGTGACGAAATAGTTAATCTGCCGTTGGGATCTCTGGAAAATCCAGAATATACGGCCAGTGAGGTTATAGATTATCTCTATTCGAAATAGTTTTTGACTTTGATTGTAAGGGGGTAGATCAGAGTGGAATGTTCGAATCAGCGTGATAATTTAGAGTTTTGTAACTGCAGTTATGGCCCCTGTGTACGGAAAGGGAAATGTTGTGAGTGTATTCAGTATCACCTGAGGTCCGGTCAGTTCCCCGCCTGTTTTTTTCCGGACGATATTGAAAAAACCTATGATCGTTCAATTGAACGATTTGTAAAAACTTATCAGCAGCGTCCAGCCTGGTGGTAATCAGGAGAGTTTTTTCTGAGAGCTTACTTCTTCTATAGAATGGGCCAGGTCGGCACCGAGCAGGACGATAAGCCACGAAGCATACAGCCCTACCAGAAAAATCGGTAAGATGCCCAGACTACCATAGATTCTGCTCACCATGATCAGGTTAAAGATATAGAGTGAACTCAGTATGCTGTTAAACTGTAAAAATGTCCCGGCCACGACGCCGCCTATAATCGCCGGCCAGAGTTTTACCCGGGCGTTAGGCAGTGTTTTATAGATTAGCGAGAGGATTATCCAGAACAGAATAAACGGTGTTAGCCAGCCAAAAAAAGGTGCTAGATAGGGGATACGTTGAAGTGAACGAGCAAACATTGTATGTTGCCAGTGACCTGTTATGGTTATTGATAGAGAGAGAACTATTACTCCCACCACCAGAATTGTTAGATAGAGAATTACTCTTGATAAAATAGACCGTTCAGCTTTGCCATCCCAGATATCGTTGAATATATGTTCCATTGTGACAATCAGTGAAACAGTTAGAAATAGCAGAAAACCCAGTCCGATAAGACCGATTTGTCCGGATCCTACTGATTCTATTACCTCTTTAATTCGTTCACGTATCTCCTCCCGCCGGGGGAGGGTACCAAGGTCGTTTTCATGGTCAGCGTTGATAGCCAGTTGGTTTTCTCTTTCTAAAAGTTGTATCTGAGGAACAGCGTTAACTATTATATTATCAATCAGTTCGTTGGTCTGGTCCGGGCCCAGTTGGTCCAGAGCCACATTGGCGACTGAAAAGCTGATGGCCAGCAGGGGGACGATACAGAGGACACTGGCATAACTCAGGGCAGCCGCTTTTAGAAGATAGTTTTTTTTAATGAAGTTTTGTTTGTATTCTTCCAGCAGCTGGCCGCTTAAATGCCATAATTTAATCAGGGAGATCTGTTTGAAGATTTTTGATAATTTCTGTTTAAAAAGTTTCTGCAAAAATTATTCCCTCCAAAATTAGCCGGCTGAATTAAGTTTGATGAGTACTTGTTAGATGGCTAATATTATTATTAATTATTAACCATTTGTCCAGTCGTGAGCTTCAACAATTAAATCGACAGAAAATAGCAAAAGCTATATTCAAAATTTATAAATCAGGTTCGATGATGGTATAATTTTTACTGAATCATTGATTAAAATTAATATTCTTCAGCTGATGTTGATCACTAAATATAATTATCATGGTTTATTTTTTTCTATTTTTTACCGATAAATTGAAAGAGTAGTCCGTCAAGAATAAATTCTGGCAATCGGTATTGTCCTGGGAGCTTGAGTGCTGGCTGATAATCATTTCCCGGTGCTTACTTCTATTGGTTTATTTTAAGCAGTCTGGATCGATGACAAGCTGTGGGGTAATAACCGAGTTTTATTATCTTTATTTAAGATAAAGAAGTGACTCTTTTTTCTAATAATATTTATTTATTCGAAAGTTCTATTAGAAACGGTTAGAGGACAGCCAGTACGTAAAAATTTGTTCTGATCTGTTTTAGAAGTAGAGTTTACAATTTTAGCGGTTAGCCGTTGGTTTGATAATTATCCGGGGATGGGTTGAACTTGAACAGTGAGGAAATATAATCTTAATAGTTTTAGAATACCAAATGGATCGTCTGTGCCAGATTGATTTTAGTTGAAAAGTGAGCTGTTATGGATTAAATTGTAAACGTCTAATTAGCTTTATTTATTGGTGAAATCTATACCCCTAAAGGTGTGTTTTTTAAATTATGTTCGAGAGGATTTCCGGCGGTTATAAGCTCGGGCGGGTCTGGCTATTACTGACAGGATTTTTGCTGCTTTTTATCCTGTCGGTTATTCTACCCGGTTTAAGTTTTGCTCAGTCGGGAAATCTTCTGGATAATCAGTTTTTTGACGATTGGGTCGACTCGGAAGATCCTCAAGGTTGGGAACATCATCATACAACTTCACATATAGAGCGATCTGATTCCCCGCTGGTTGGGCAACATTCTCTGTTATGGTCTCCGATTACTACTGCTTATAACCTTAAACCATCCCCCCTGGTGGAGATAACCGAATCGGGTAGCTATTTTGCCGAGTTCTGGATAAAAGTTTTAAATGTTAGTGAGACTGATTATCTACGAATTTCTTTTGATATTCTTGACCCACAGACGGGAAATTATTCGACTAATTTCCAGAATTTCCAGGAGGAACAGGGCTGGCAGCAGATAGAATTAGAAAAACAGTTAACTGATGTTGGAGATTCTGGGGGTGTCAAAATTCGTGCTCAGCGGCAAGGATCCCCGGGACCACAACTGCTTATTGGAGCAGTCTGGCTGGGTGAGACTGGTTCACCGGACAGCTGGCCAATTCCTTCCGATCAGTTTACGTTGACCGTGCAGGATCCTGATAGTGGAACAATTTTTATCGATGGGATGGCAGCCGCCCAGGGAGATAGTTTTACTGTTTCTGAAGGGGATACGGTTAGTTTGGAAGCTCAGCCGGATACTGGTTTCAGTTTTCTTGAATGGCAGGGTGTTGGCTCTGCTGTCGCTGATACCGGATCACCCCAAACTTTTTTAACTCCTGATACTGACATGACTATTACAGCTCTGTTTACCGAGCAGCTCCAGAACAGTCATATTTTGACCCTTGATACTGTTGGTCAGGGTGAAATTTTAGTTAATGGTGAAACCATATCTGTAGGTAATTTTCCCGAAGAATTGTCATTTACTCCGGGAGAAACCGTTCAGATTTCCGCTCTGGAGGTAGATTTTTGGAATTTTGCGGAGTGGACAGGTGATTTATCCGGATCTCTGGCTGAACAATCATTGTATATGGATGGAGATAAAACGGTGACTGCTATTTTTCAGCAGCAGACCAGGGATCTGGAGGTGTTAATTTATGGTGCTGGCAAGATTTTGGTGGCTGGTGAAACGCTAACCCAATTTAATAATACGATTAGTGTAAATGCCGGAGACACTATTCAGCTTGAGGCGGTTGCTTCAGAATTTTATTATTTCAACCGCTGGGAAGATGATCTCAGTGGAACAGCGCCTGTTGAGCAGCTTTATATTGATGGTCACAAAACTGTTACGGCGGAGTTTATACAGA
>PWOD01000019.1 GCA_003557545.1 bacterium
GATTCGACTTTTGTGATCGCTGCTGCCGGGATTCACAGTTTCCTGCTGTTTTTTTTGAAAACCGCCCACCTCTTCAAGCAGCTGTTTAAACCAGTTTGTTGTGCTGTCCATTGCGTTTATAAACTCCTTTTAAAAACCAGGTTTATCGACAGAGGTTAAGTCAAAAGTATAGTTGCAATTGTCGGTGCAGTCAAACAGTGTCGCCGGTGTTATTGAAATAGTGAATGAGAGTAAAATTTTCAGGAGCCAGTTAATTAATTGGCTTAAAAAGTCTTAAATAGCTTGAAATTTTAGAGATAAATAGTAGATTATTAAATTGTTTAAGCAAAAATTAGATCATGCCGACGTAGCTCAATTGGCAGAGCGGGGCTCTTGTAAAGCTCAGGTTGCCGGTTCAAGTCCGGCCGTCGGCTCTTGGAATAAAGGACACGCTTTGTTGCAAGTAAGATTCTCATTAATAAGTACAAGGCAACCTGAGGGGAGTTTGAGGGGCGCCGCCCCTCAAGGTTTCAGGCACAGGAGGTGCCGTGGGGGAGCAGCGAAGCGTCGAGGGGGGAGAGGCTCCCCCCTTGAGGAGCAGGAGGCGACAGGTTGACTGGTTGCGTAACCCCGACTTTTCCGATAAAGTTTATCTGTTTGAAATTGCCAGCCGCAAACGATTATTGAAAAAGGGGAGGAAACTAAATGACAGCTTTAGATAAAAAACAGCAAATGCAGACTATCTCGGAACTTATAGATAGCCTGGTGGAATTTACCGGTCCAGTTTTGCTTCAGCCGGGCTCAACTGATACTGTTAGCTATGCAGGAGAGGAGCTACATTCTAAAATCAGCCAGCTTGCCCGGGGATTAATTGAAAAGGGCTTGAGTTCAGGTGATCGTGTTGTTGTATCTGGTCCTGCCACGCCTGCCTGGATAATCGTAGTTATGGCGGTGATTAGAGCCGGTGGCCAGGCTGTTCCTCTTGATGATCAAACACCGGCGGCAGAGGTTCAGCATATATTTGAGGATTGTGAACCGGAGTTTGTTTTTCTTTCGGCTGAAAAACTGGAGATTTTACGGGAGGCAGAAATTCAGTTTCCGGACAGTCTTTATCTGCTGGATAATCAGTCTGATGAGATTGCAAAGTGGGATTCTTTGCAATCTTCAAAACCGCTGGTCGAAGTCGACTCTTCTCCCCAAACAACTGTTATGCTTTTTTATACTTCCGGAACCACCGGGATTCCCAAGGGGGTTCCCTTAACCTCGAATAATCTGCTCTCATCAGTTCGGGCAATTGAAGCTGCCGGCCTTGCCCGCGCTGGAGATAGAATGTTGATTCCCCTGCCATTTCATCATGTTTATCCCTTTGTTATTGGGTTATTAACTCCGTTTTATTTGCAAATACCATTAATTTTACCTGAAGCTCAGACCGGGCCAGCCATTGCGCAGGCTCTCTATCAGGGTGACGCCTCTATCGTCGTTGGTGTCCCGCGACTTTATCGGGCTTTGTTTGAAGCTATTAATGATAAGCTTTCTAATTTACCAGTTGGCCTGAACTGGCTGATGCAGGGATTACTGAAGCTTAGTTATTTTTTGCGCCGTCGCTTGTCCCTGAGAGTTGGTAAACAGCTGTTATTTCTTTTTCATCGTAAATTTGCTCCAAACTTGCGTCTTCTTGCCTCGGGTGGCTCACCGCTTGATCAGAACCTGGCCTGGAGTCTTGAAGCTTTAGGGTGGAAAGTTGCAATCGGTTATGGATTGACTGAAACTTCACCTTTGCTTACCCTGATGCTGCCTCGTCATGCTCGGTTTGATACGGTTGGTCGTCCTCTGCCGGATGTAGAATTAAAAATTGTTGACAGTTCAGATCAACAGCCGGAATTAGAGGAGGGGGAGGTGCTGGCACGAGGTCCCAATGTTTTCTCTGAATATTATAATCTCCCTGATGAAACTGAGAAGGCTTTTGTCGACGGAGACTGGTTTAGAACCGGTGACATAGGAAAACTTGATTCTGAAAATTTTCTTGTACTTGAGGGACGAGCCTCCACCATGATAGTAACTGAGGCCGGAAAAAATATTCATCCTGATCAGCTTGAAGATTTTTATCAGCAGCATTCTTTTATTGAAGAGATCGGTATTTTGCAGTTTGAGGGGAAGTTGGTTGGGCTGGTTGTACCGGATCTGGAAGAGATCCGTCAGCAGGGAGAAAACGATCCCCGCCTTGCGATTAACACTGTGTTGAAAGAGCTTGCTCGGGATTTGCCCAGTTATAAACGGTTAAATGACTTTCAGCTCTCACGTGATGAATTGCCCCGGACCAGATTGGGAAAACTACGGCGCCATCTATTAGCTGAACGTTATGGTGAGATTAGTTCTGGAGAAACAGCTGAAAAATCCCGGGGTAAACCGGTAGAAATTTTTGAACTTTCTTCCGACGATCAAAAGTTATTGGATGATCCTGACAGTCGTGCCGTCTGGGACTGGTTGACTGAAAAATATTCCGATTATTCGCTGACTTTTTCCAGTAACTTTCAGTTTGATTTAAACGTTGATTCTTTGGAATGGGTGAATTTAACTCTGAAAATATCTCAATTGACTGGAATTGATCTATCTGAAGAAAAAATTCTTCAAATTGAAACGGTCAGACAGCTTTTTGAAACGCTTGATCAGGTCCGAACTGAGGATGCAAAGCGGGTAAACAAAAGGATCTTTGCGCAGCCAGAAGCGGTACTTGGCGAGGATAAGCTGCGCTGGTTACAGCCTCGCCCGCTACCACTCAAGATTTTACGCCGTATGCTCTACTGGTTAAATCGTGGTACAGTTGGACAGCTTTTCTGGGTTCGTTCTTCTGGGCTGGAAAATCTACCGGAGTCAGGTAATTTTGTGCTCGCTCCTAATCATTTGAGTTATCTTGATCCTTTTGTTCTGGCGGCTGTTCTTGATTATTCGACGCTGTCACAAACCTATTGGGCGGCCTGGCAGGGGGTTGCTTTTAATAATCCTCTGGTCCGCTTATTCAGTCGGACTGCTGGTGCTGTGCCGATCGATCCATTACAAAGTCTTGTTTCCAGTCTCGCCTATGGTTCTGCTGTTCTGCAGCGTGGTAATAATCTCGTCTGGTTTCCGGAAGGCCGGCGTTCACCTGACGGAAAAATCCAGAAGTTTCGGCTGGGGCTGGGCCTGTTGCTGTCAAATTTATCAGTTCCGGTTGTCCCGGTTTATATCAACGGGACCTATGAGGCTCTGCCCCGCGGGAATTTTTTGCCCCGTCCCCGGCCAACTTATGTTCGTTTTGGCAGGCCCCTTAACCCCAACAGTCTGCTGGGTGATAAGTCTGACAAACAGGGCTATCAATTATTGATGGATAAACTTCAGGAGGCTGTCGAACAGCTGGCACGGGATAATTAAAGCGTAAAGGCCATACCACGTTGTGGTTTGATGATTGTTCCCTGGAAATTTGTTCTTATTTCAGAACAGAGCTCTTTCCAGCCAACTGGAAATTCGGTAGTGTTTAAATGAAATGGTACAACTACCTTCACCTTGAGATCTTGGGCAATTTTTCCCACCTCTTCAGCCGAACAGTGACTATCTTTAAAAAATCTTTTATAGGCGGCGGTTGATTGACAGTATATCAGCATAACGTCACAGTTGATACCGGCAGTTCTAAGCAGCTGATTATCGGCGGTGTCGGCGGTATAAAAGATCCTCTGGTGGGGGCCTTTGATCAAATAACCGCAACCCGGCCGGCTATGTCTGGTTGGAACGGTGGTTATTTCTATCGCCCGGTCTAATTCGAAACTTTCGATTTGTTTGGTCGGTATGGTCATAAACTTAAAGGTCAGGTATTTATCCGGTTTATTTAACAGTTGGAACTGTTGGAGGATATTTTTAAGCTGCACTACTGTCTCTTCAGGAGCCCGGCAGATCACTTCGCCCGGCCCGTCATAAAAACAATGGGAGAGAAATGGAACTCCATAGATATGGTCAGGGTGACTGTGTGATAAAAAAATCTCAGTAATATTACGAAAATTTAAACCACAATCAGCCATCAGGCGTGGTATGTTACCACCGGCATCGATCAGCACTGAGGTTTTTTTACCACCTAGATGGAGGGCACTGGTTGATTCCCCGGGCGAGGGGATTGAAGCTGTAGATCCCAGAACTGTCAGCTGCCAGCTGTTCATACTGTTTAAACCTCCAGATTTTTAGACGAATTCACTGGCCGGTTTGATCAGACCATTTCTACCCAGTTTCACTACCGGAGTTGAATTATTCTGCCCCCGTCTCACAATTTTTGGTTCCAACGGTCCAAAAACATAGTAGTTGTCTTCAATTAATTCAACTGAATCTTTAAAGCGCGGGTCGCAACTTAAAATTATCTGCTGCTTCTGGTTGTTTTCAAATAGCAAATAAAGCCGTTCGTTTTGCTCTTTAAAATCTATCAATCTGCCTTTTAAACTGTAGGGATCAGGCAGATCAGCATCTCTTTGTGGCGCCGGGAAATGGGTGAGTTTTCCCCTCAACTCTCCAGGATCAATCATCTCTTTTTCTGTATTTTTATCAGCCCTTAGTGTTACACCCTGTTTAGTTTCTACCTGAACTGCTTTTAAACATATGAGCTGTTCAGAGTTAGCTTCCAGTCCACCAATGATCTCTTTTGTACTGGAATCCTGGACTCGGTCTTTTAGTTCCAAAAATTTAGGTGTCTGAGTTATATACAGCCGTCCCGAAAATTCAATTAGCTCACCAGCAGTGGTTATCGGTGATTTTGGCGGAGTTTTCAGCTGACTGATATGATGCAACCACCAGACCGGCTGTTTCACCTTGCGCCTGGTGACTATCTGATTATAGTATTGTTTGACCCCTTTGTCGGTAAGTTTTAATACCATATGAGGCTTTTTGGGGGTTAATTGGCTTCTTTCAACATAGCCTGAGTTGATAAGGTGCTGGAGTTTTTGGATTAATTGATTGTTTCCAGTGGCCGCGAAACTGGCAAAGAAAAAGTGGTTCAGGTAAATCGGTTTTAAAGGAGATTCACCCTCCCAGAATGACCCCATTTCTCCCAGTAGAAACTTTCTGAATTTATTCCGACCGGTCCAGAAGGGTAGTGAACCAAGTGCAAATATCAATCTTCTGTAATCAGTCCTGTCATCAGCCAAAATTCTTCCTCCCTTAGTATCTAAAACTGCTCCCACCAATAAATTCACGAATAATTGATGTGGGGGGTATTTCATTTGAATCTATCGCGTTGAATAGATTTATAAACCGGTGGATACGGTGGGCTGTTCGATAAGCTGGTTGATCTTCCTTTACCTCTCTCAGGGCCGATTCAATGTACGGTTTGAGAGCAGAAAGTTCGTAGAGCAGGGAGGTGTTAAACATGCTATCAGCATCCTCCTGATAAGGATAAATATATTGATTTTCTCCACGCCTTACACTGGGCCACCGGTTGATATTTTTTGTGGCAGTTATCTGTCGGAACATCGTATCTCGAATAATTCTTCTAATAAGCCGTGAGTCGGAAGTACTGATTCTATTGTGGTTGTCTATTACCAGTTGAGTTAGGGCGCTTACATAAATCAGGTATTTTCGGTGTCGGTCAACTGCCCGGGTAAGTCGAGGATTTAGTCCATGAATTCCTTCGACTATCAGCAGTTGGTCTCCGGTAAGTTTTAATGGTATTGTTTTTTCTTTACGTTGTCCTTTTTCAAAAGAAAATTCTGGCACTTCGACCTTTCTTCCAGCCAGCAGGTCGATCAGATGCTGGTTAAACAGCTCCAGGTCGATTGCTTCCAGTGCTTCAAAATTATAGTTTCCGTCCTCATCCAGCGGAGTATGTTCGCGGTTTACAAAGTAATCATCTGTGGAGATTCTGACCGGTTTAATACCCTGTACCCGCAGCTGTATCGACAGTCGTTTGGCAAATGTTGTTTTCCCACTGCTCGATGGCCCTGCAATCGTTACCAGATTTATATTCTTCAGATTACGGTGAATCTCATCGGCGATATGAATAATTTTCCGTTCATGCAGTGCTTCTGAAATTTTAATAAATTCGGTGATTTTATTTTCTTTGATTATCTGGTTCAGGGCACCCACATTTTTTACTTCTAAAATTTCTGCCCAATCACGTGTTTCCTGGTAGATCTGGAAAAGTTTTGGTTGATCTACTGGCGGTGGTATTTCTGTTGGATTATCAGTCGAAGGAAAAC